>PMLB01000127.1 GCA_003158735.1 Myxococcales bacterium
CACCATCTACGACTTCGTGAAGGCCCACCACCACTTCAGCGATCCGGAATGGGACGGCGAGCCGGTGGAGCCGGAGCCGACAGAGCCGAAACCGCCCAAGCCCTACCCGCCCGCCGAGCCTGCGACCAATCCCAAAATGTCGGACGACTCCGAGAACAAGCCTCGCCCGGCCAAGATCAAGGTCAAGCTCGCCGACGGCAAGGCGCGCACCATCCAGCACATGATGTGCACCACCTTCTGGCACCCCGACGGCACGCCCATGTCGGCCCAGCAGTTCATGGAGCTGCTCTTCGGCAAGCTGCCCGACTTCTTCAAGAACGAAGCCGAGCTGCGCGCCCTGTGGAGCGCACCGGACACGCGCAAACGGCTGCTGGAAGGGCTGGCCGAAAAGGGCTTCGGCAAGGATCAACTGTGCGAGATGCAGAAAATCATCGACGCCGAAAAGAGCGATCTTTTCGACGTGCTCGCCCATGTGGCCTACGCCCTGGCGCCGCTCACCCGCGAAGAGCGCGCCCAGCATGCCAAGGTCGCGATCAACCACCGCTTCAACAGCAAGCAACAAACCTTCCTCGACTTCGTGCTCTCGCACTACGTAGCCGTGGGCGTGGACGAGCTGGACCAGGACAAGCTGACCCCGCTTCTGCGCCTGCAATACCACGACTCCATCGCCGACGCGGTGGCCGACCTCGGCCGGCCGGACGAGATCGGCAAGGTCTTCAGCGGGTTCCAGAAGTACCTGTACGAGCAAGTGGCGGCGTAGCTAGGCCCCAGCATCACCGATGCCAGAACGGCTTCAAACCAATTCCCGCCAGTTGGCCGCGACGGTATCCAGTACATCGTCAATCTGGCCTGCGAAAGCGATCTTGGTCATCGCCAGCGCGAAGCCCGCGGCCTGCTGAATTGTCGCTCGCGGCGGCATGGCTAGAGCGTTCGGGTCCGTGACGACGTCGACCAGGGCCGGCCCATTGTGCGCCAGCGCCTGCTTGAGTGCGGGTCGAACCTCCGCGGGGTCCTCCACGTGCACGCCGAACAGACCGACGGCCTGTGCCAGCGCGGCGAAGTTGGGATTCTTCAGGTTGCATCCAAAGGGAGACATGCCAGCGACTTCCATCTCCAGTTGGACCATAGCCAACGACTGGTTGTTGAAGAGTATGATCTTGACCGGCAAGCCGTGCTGACCGAGCGTCAGGATATCTCCCATCAACATGGCAAAGCCTCCGTCGCCCGACAGCGCGATCACCTGTCGGCCCGGGTAGGCCGCTTGCGCGCCGATGGCTTGCGGCAAGGCGTTGGCCATCGACCCGTGCACGAACGATCCCAGTAGCCGCCGCCCCTTGGCGGCGCTGAGGAACCGCGCGGCCCAGACGCAGGACATTCCGGTATCAGCAGTGAAGACTGCATTGGGGCCGGCCAACTCGTCAAGCGTGGCGGCAACGTACCCGGGATGGATCGGCCGCCGCGTGCTGCCGGCGTCTAAGTCCGCACGGAGCTTGCGGCGGACGGCCTGCTGTTGCTCGAGCATCGCATCGAGGAACTCGCGATTGGTCTTGGGCTCGACCAGCGGCAGCAGCGCCTTGATGGTTTCGCGCACGTCGCCGCACAGACCCAGGTCGAGCTTCGACCGGCGACCCAGACGTTCTCCACGAATATCCACTTGGGCAATCTTCGGTTTGGTCGGCATGAAACTGTCGTAGGGAAAGTCGGTTCCTAGCAACAACAGGGCATCGCAATCGTGCATCGCCTTGAAGGCTGCCCCCCAGCCGAGCAAACCGCTCATCCCCACCGAGTAGGGATTGTCATACTCGACCCACTCTTTACCGCGGAAGGCATAGCCAATTGGCGCCTTCAGCTTGTCGGCAAGGGCCAGAAGCTCGTCGTGCGCGCCGGCACAGCCGCTGCCGCAAAAGAGTGTGACCTTGGGTGCGCGGTTGACGAGTTCGGCCAGGCGAACCAAATCAGCGTCCGTGGGGCGCACCAGCGGAGTTGCCGTTGCGATTCCGTGACCGGAAGATTCCGCGGTGGCTTTGAGGGCCGCGATATCACCCGGCAGGACGATAACTGAGACGCCCCGTTTGCTCACAGCGTGCTGCATGGCCGACTGCAAAATGCGTGGCATCTGTTGCGGGTTGGAGACCATCTCGCAGTAGTGGCTGCACTCGCGGAAGAGCTGCTCGGGGTGGGTCTCCTGGAAGTAGCCGATGCCGATCTCGGAGGTGGGAATATGCGAGGCAATGGCCAGGACGGGAGCCATGCTTCGGTGAGCATCATAGAGTCCGTTGATGAGGTGCAAATTGCCCGGGCCGCAGCTTCCCGCACAGACAGCCAACTTGCCGGTCAGCTGCGCTTCGGCTCCAGCTGCAAAAGCCGCCGTTTCTTCGTGGCGGACATGAACCCACTCGACCTTGCTGCTGCGATGAAGCGCGTCGGTCACCGGGTTGAGGCTGTCACCCACGAGCCCGTAAATCCGCTGGACGCCGGCTTGGGCAAGAGTCGTAACTAGTTCGTCTGCCACGGTTCGAGACATGATTGGCGCGCTCCAGTCTTCTTACGCTAGCGTTTTGGTCGATTGGATGCCCCCGCCAAGCCCTTGTGCCCGGATTCCGCCTTCAGCAGTCCTTGGGCACCGGACACGCGACACGGCCGTCTTGAGCGTGGAAGAAAGGAGTAACGGCAGCATGGCCGGCCGCATCCCATGGAGGCGGCGGCTTGGCCAGGAAGGGTCCTGCCACCGGGACTTGTCGCAGCTAGCGCCGCGACAACAGGGCGAACCCTTTCGATTCCGTCTCGATGCGGGTCTGCTGCGATAAGTGTGGCAGGCGAGACGTTGGTACAATCAAATATTGAACGCACAGTGCGTTCAGTCGCCGTGTCAGTTCCGCGGGACTAGACAATGGGTCATGCTCGCGGTGACGTGGGTCGTGTCGCAACAGCGGCGCGGAATCAAAGGGACGCGCGAACCCGGCCTGAACCGCGAAAAAGCCATAGTCTTCAGTGTAGACCGCTAGGCGCTGCCCCGCGGGGACGAGGGCAGCCGCCAACTGGCCGATCGCTATCTCACGAGAGCGATCGACGAACGAGTCCGATTTGGTGATTCGTGGACGAGCGATGAGTGTCGTCGCGACCACGGCGGCGAAAACACCGACTGATACGGCGAGGCGCAGGGGCGAGAGCAAAATGTCTCGCAAGAGCCGATCGAGCAGTTCACCCACCAGTAGCGCCATAGCGAGCCATGCCAGAAGCAGGGTCCGATCTTCGTGATGGGTCGCCGCGCCGTCGAGCAAATCGCCGACGATCAAGAATGCCACGAGGGCGCCAATGGCTAGACACAATCTCGCCCAAGCTCGCCCACGCAGGCCTGTGCGACCGTGGACCCAAAGCGCGATGAATGGCAAGAGGAGTGCCAACAACGTCAGTTCTGGCTCTCCGGTGAAGAGTGCCAGCGGCTGTTGTACGAGGCGCAAGCCGAGTGTCATCGATTCGCCACCCAGCGCTCGGCGGTAGGCTGCGACGCGTGTGACGAAGAAGAGAGCATCGTGGTGATGGACGAGACCATAAGACATCCAGGCGGTGACCCCCAGGGACGCGATGATGGCGGAGCCCACCAACCAACGACGCCGGTGTGGCTGCCGAATCGCATCGAATGTCGCGCATATCGAAACCACGCAGGCAATCGGCCAGGTTTCATAGCGGCAGAGTGTGGCCAAGCAGGCTGCGAGCGCGCCTGTTGCTCGTATTCGATCATGTTTCGAGCTGAGCGTCGCGCTGGCCAAGAGGGCAAGTACGGCCGTCGCATACTCGGGCACCATCGCAGCACCGTAATAGGCGGCGTGGGGCATGCAGGCAGCAATCATTCCGGCGATAAGGGCAGCTCGTGCTGACAGCTCGATCGAGCGAGCCACCCACCAAACGCCAACCGCGGCGCAAGCCCCGAGCCCGATCGCCATTACCTGTGCAACCGCCAGCGTAGGGCCAAAGGCCGCCATTGCGCTACCCCAAAGCAAGAATGGAAATGGCAGCCAGCTTGTCCCAGAGGGATCAAAGTGCGGATGGATGGCGAACTGCTGTGCAATGATGGCACGAGCGAAGTCATCATCGCTGACGGATCGAAATCCCGTCCAGAGCAGCGCTAGCGAGACGACGATCTTGGTGGTCGCGATGATACAGGGTGCGGCGTATCGTCGAATCACGCTGTAGTCCTTGAACGTGGACTCCGAGACTCAATCACAGAGTTACCGTTTGCGTGCAACCAGGCAGAAGAGACCGATTAGTCCTGCGTCGTCGTTCGGCATCGCCTGCATGATCGGGTCCTCATTCTGATCCGATGGGCGCTCTACCCAATAATTGCGCAATAACCGGTCGCCCTCAGGCAGAAACTGAGCGCACTGCACATCCACCAGCCCGGTCTTCTGCCAGTGCTGCTTCCACCATTCAACAGTGTGTATGGACGACCAATACTTCTCGTATTGAGGACGCAAGTATTCAGGCGCCTCCTCAATCGACCCGATCTCACGCCTGAAGCCAATATCCACCACGCCAATAAATCCGCCTGGCCTAATGAAGTGCACGAGGTAGGGCAAATAGCGCTCGTCAGTACCAAAATAGAGATAGGAGTCGATGGCGAACACCGCGTCGAAAAATTCTTTCGCGAACGGCAAGCTGTGCGCATCTACGCGTAGGGGAAAT
>PMLB01000177.1 GCA_003158735.1 Myxococcales bacterium
ACCACTGCCGGGAAATTCGGGCCGCCGGCAATTTTCCGACAGACTCTAACACTACTGATTGAAATTCGGACCGAGCCGGCGCGTCGCGAGGAGGCCCGGCCGCGACGAGCGCCGAGGGAAGATACTCGACGTATCTGAGTTCGGCGAGTCGAAGCGCAGGCCATCATCGCTGTGGAAGACGACGGCCCCGGCGTGCCCGAGAGCGAGCGCGAGCGCATCTTCGCGCCTTTCTACCGGTCGCCCGGCCTGCGCATCCCCGGCGACACCGGCCTCGGGCTGGGTCTGGCCTTGGTCCGCCAGGTGGCCCGCTACCATGGGGGCGACGTGGTGTACATCGCCCGCCAGCCCACCGGCAGTCGTTTCGAGGTGAGGCTGCCGGTGGGTCCGAGTACAACCCTGTCGACTGCGTGAGGCACCGTGCCGGGGTGCCGGTGGGAGGCGATGGAACCAAGCAAAAATCTGCCGCCACGCCAGAGCCCATCAGTGTTAGAAAACCGTACGCGGACCTGCGAACGGCGACTTGATCAAATCTGGGAACTGGCATGGCGGTGCAAAAGAAAAGCAGGACGAAGAAGTCCCTCGTTGAGCTTTCCACTGGGGCTAGTCGCTCGGCGACGCCGCCTCTTGGCTTGCGCTATGCCTTGATGGTCGCAGCGATCGCGACCCCGCTGCTTGCCATCTATTTCTATCCGTACCCCAGGGCGGGCGCGATGGCCGCAGGTATTCATTCCTATCTCTCCCTGTACGCCAAAATGGTCGGGGCTGCGATTTCGCTCTTCGAGCCGCGGGTCGCCGTGCTTGGTGACACCATCGCTGGTCCGAACTTCTCGGTACAGATCGTCAAGACCTGCGACGCCATGGACGTGACCATTCTCCTCGTGGCGGCCCTCGCCGCCCTCCCCCTGTCGTTTGGGCGGCGCCTTGGGGCTGTGCTTGCTTCCGTGGTCCTTCTGGTGCTTGTCAACGTCATACGGATCTGCGTGCTGTATTGGCTGGGTGCCCACGCCCCGACTTGGTTCCATCGGGCACACCAGACACTGGCCCCGTTGTGCATGGTGGCCTGCGGGACGGTCATCTTCCTGATCGCCATCTCGCAGGCTGTGCCCAGGTCCTCGCCAGACGAGGTCGGAAAGCGGGTCCGTTCGTGACCATCATGGGGCGGAGGAAGCTCCTTGGTTTTGCCTTGGTCTTGACGGCCTTACTCGGGGTTTTGGGTTGGCCGTTTTCCTAGGTTGGGCGAAGCTATTGTTCCGTTGTGTGCCAGGCGGTGAATGGCCTGGTTCTCAATCCCACGGACACTCGGAGGCTTGCCCAGCTTGTGCCCGACCAACGACCAGGCTTCGAGTGGGAGGCGATTGCCACCATTTGGAACCAAACCACCGGGTCCGTGCCGTCGCAATTCCACATCGACGTCCATCACCTATTTTACTTGCCCACAGTTGTGTTCGTCGCCCTGACGCTGGCGGGGAAAATCACATGGGGCGGAAAGCGTGTTGTGGCCAAGCTGCTCTTTGGCATTCTCCTCTTCCACCTGCGGGGGATGCTGCCGTTCGTGTCCCTCGAACGTATCGCCACAGGTATCGCGCACGATGGATTCGTTGAAAAGCTTCTGGTGCTCGTCAACGAGAGTTTGCTGGCACCCCTTGCCATGACCTTCGCGCTGCCCCTTCTTCTGTGGTTCGGTCTCTTCCACGCGACGCTGGTTGGGCCTCGGAAAGCGAGCGTGAGCAAGCCTGGCCCGGTTGAGTGAATCGCATCGCCGGTGGGAAAGGCGTCGGGAATCAATAGCCCGCATCCGAAATGCCGCCATCCACGCTGGGGCTGTTGACCCTGCCGGCGTTGAGGAACACGACGTATTGCGAGCCCGCCCGTGCGAATCGCATCGTCGGCAAGCTGTTCGATCACTCGCCGACGTTCATCTGCCCCTTCTCACGATGCGCGACCGTACGACCACAGCAAGTAGCATTGCCAGGAAGACCGTCGCCCAGCCGACCGGAAGAGCCGGCAAGGGGACCGTATGAAGTTGTACGCCGCTTGACCCAATCGGGGGTGCCACGAAGCTTACGGGATTGACATTCCAGCCGTTCCACGGGTTTCGCACAAACGTGGGATTGTTCCAGGTTCCCGTGTACGAAACCGCTGCCACGCGATAGGTTGCCCCGGGCTGTAGGCCGGCCACCGCCGCGGACGTGGCCGCACCGTTGTAGACGCAATACCAACTGTTGTACAGTTGAGTCCCCTGGCCGAAGATGGTGCTCTGACTCCCCGGCAGGTGATACATCGTATCCGTGTATTGGTACCCATCCCATACCAGGCCGTCGACCAAAGGGTTGCCGGTTCCGTCCTTGGCCATGAACACCGCCGTGGCGTTACCAGTGCCATTTTGCCAGTTGAGAGTCATGCCCGAGCTATTGGACGACGCGTAGGATGTCGCGGTCACCATGCTGGCCTGCGCTTGCGGTGCGATCCAGTTCGCCGGATTGTTGCTTGTGGTGGTGGTAAGGTAGGCGGGCAGGTTCACGCTGTAGCCGTTATAGCTGACCACCATCACTCGATAGGTCGTTCCAGACTGGAGTCCGTCGACCTGTACCGCGCCCCGACCCGGAGGGCTGCCGAGGCCGACGCCATTGTATACGCAGTACCATCCGCTCGTGCCTATCTGCGAGCCTTGGCCGAAAGTCGAACTCTGCCAGCCTTGCTTTGAGGGATCCGCCGCATTCTGCAGGTACACGGTCCCGTCCACGGGAGCCGGTGTTCCGGTGGACGTCGCCGCCATGAACACCGCGGTGGCCTCGCCGTCGCCGTTCGTCCAGCCCAAGTTGATCTGCGAAGTCGAGCCTGCGAGGTAGCCAATTGACGCTTGAACGGTCGGCTTTGCGGGGTCGGTCGGACACGCCGGCCGATTCGTGGCATCGGCGTTGCTCTCGAAGAACCAATACCCGCTGATATCGGGGTCGGGGCAGCAGCCCCCGAACAGGTTGAGGGAGTTCCATTCGGCCGTTATGCTGTGGCCAGAGACGCAGATGGTCGGGTCGACACGGGACGCGGGTGGGGGGAGCTGGCCCGGGCCTATTGCCCAAGCATCCATCGCGACAACGATAGACGATCCAGGGTTGAGTGTGGCGAGGTAATCATTCCCCCCGTCCGCGAAGATATTGTACTCTGCGAATTTCCAACCTTGCGCGAGGCCGAGCACGCTGTCGTGGTGACGGATACGATATGAAAAAGACCTTCTGAGCCTTCGTAGATGAAGTAGACCGTGTCCTGAGATGAGGATGCCGCCCCGTCCACTTCCAGGGTGCTGAGATTGGAAGTCGGCTGGACGCCGACGGATACTGGGTCAGTGGACTGGTAGCAACTGTCCCCATCCTGGATCCATCCGTGGCTTGTGTCACAGGCCTTTCCCCAATGCAGCAAGAAGTACCACATGCGGACTTCACCGTGGTCTTGAAAATTCTGATAGGTGAACTGTTGCCAACCCGCACAATTCGCTGGATTGGCGGTGCCGTTGCAGGCCAAAGTGCTGAATGTGTTGGTGTTCAACTGAAGTGAATACGTGTTGCTCTTTTCGTTACCATTAGGGTCGCTGCTGATGATGCTCGTGACGCCCATAACCTGGAGAAAGTAGCCCGCCGCAAACGCAAGAGTGTCGTCAGGGTACGCAACGGAAACGACAAATCCGCTTACCCCGCCTCCCACGCCCAAGGGTCCAGGCGCCGCAGTCCCGGCCCCCATGGCGGAAAGCCCTGGCGCCGGAGTCCCGGAGTCCACCACAGAAGGTCCGGGCACTGTTGGCGGAACGCCAATCGGACCCAGGTCTCCGGGAGCAGCGCACGGTACCTCTTGCCACGCGGTATTCGGATGCACCACCTCGAAGCAGCCCTTTCGGCCTGGAGGAGTCTGGATCATGGTCTTGTGCCAATCGGCCACTGACGCCGGCGTGCTAGCATCTGGATCGTCCGATCCAAAGGCCGTGACAGGAACACTGCTCGCGATGGCCAGAACGAGGAAACCTACCGTTGCCAGTCTTTGGATCATGATAACATCTTGTCCTTCCGCTCTTGCATCAACTACGCCCCCAGATCCCTATGCCCGAGGCCGCGCAATCATCCTCGCACGTTGCGAAATCCACACTACAAGCACATTGGTTTGCAAACACCGAGCGAACCAGCACAGCTTTCTAAGACGCAATAGCCCCCCGGACAATCGACGTCCTTCAAGCAGCTCGGGACGACGCAGGTGCCGCTTGCGCACGAAAAGTACGAAGGACACTCGGTGCAAGTCCGCGCCTGGCAGCGCCCGCCACTGTCGCACGTGTCCGTCGGCGGGCAATCGAGATCGCTCGCGCATGGCGCCGCGCACACGAGACCGCTAGGACCGAGCCATATCGCCGACACGGTAGGGTCCACGCGGCAGACCTTTCCAGCACCGCACTGCGAATCCTCGGTGCAAGCCACGGGGGTTTCGCCGGGCAGGTGATGTACACAGCGGGGTGAGGCATACGGCCTAACGCATTCCCAAGACCCGGTATTGGCCGGAGCTGGACAGTCCGACATCAATCGGCAAGTTTGGCCTGCTCCCCCGGCGCCTCCGACTGCTCCGCTCGAACCGTCCCCCGCGGAAAGGTGCAGCGGGTTGTTGCACGCGATCACGAGGAAACTGCCCAAAGAAAGTGTGAACAAATGGCTTGAAGTTCTGCGCATGGGATTCTCCGCCCACCTTCCCCAGTCGGTTGATTCCTTCCCAGTTGATTGATCGCTGCTTCGCTCGCTGTTGTCGTCCTTCTCCTCCCTTGGGTGTCTTCGAGCGCCGCCGGTGCAGCGTCAGGTCGGACTGCCCGTGAAGCGACTCACGCACAACTCCTCTGACACTTCACAGTGGTCTCGTTAACGAGTTGGCAAACGCCGTAATCGCTGGCGCAGTACCGTGCACAGACGTGGTCAATTCGCCACTCGCCAACAAAAGTGAAACCGCTGGCTCCGCCATCCAAGCCGTCATCCACCGCAGCGCCACCGTCCGGCGCGAGTGCGCTCGCGTCTAGCCTCACCAAATACGATGGACAGGAATCGGGACTCTGCCCGGCGCAAGCTGAAGGCAGGATGCAGGCGCTGAGGGCCAACATCAAAATGCGCAACCATGAGCGCAAAGATCGAAGCGGAAGCATGGTCATCTGAAGACTCCTGATTCTGCGTAAAAGCGACTCACGCACAACTCTTCACACACAGCACCGTGGTCTCGCCAACGAGTTGGCAGACGGGGTAATCTCTGGGGCAGTACCTCGGACAGACCGAGATACCTCCGTACTCACCGACGAAAGTGAAACCGCTGGCTCCACCATCCAAGCCGTCATCCACCGCAGCGCCACCGTCCGGCGCGAGTGCGCTCGCGTCTAGCCTCACCAAATACGATGGACAGGAATCGGGACTCTGCCCGGCGCAAGCTGAAGGCAGGATGCAGGCGCTGAGGGCCAACATCAAAGTGCGCAACCATGTGTCTAGAGATCGAAGAAGAAGCATGGCCATCTCCGCGGGTGTGAATACTTGTTCGAGGCTATGGCTTCCAAGCCAGGAATGGCTTGCAAGGTGCGGTATCGAAATGGGCATCCAGGACCCCTGTTTCCGAGCCACCGTCCGGCGTAGTCTCGCCATCTGGTGATTGCCCGAGCCACGATTCGGGAACCCAGCACTCCACGGCCAAGTCGCCGGAGAATGATGCGTTCATTGACGACGGCGTCACATTGCAGGTACCCGAAATCTTGCCCTTTGCCAGCGCGAAGTCGCACGTGCCTTGGTCGGCGGTGATAGTGGTGGGGCCTGTACGCTGTACGCTCCCCTGGCTCTCCAAGGCAGAAACCCCGGATACGATCGGAATCTGTCCTGAGCCAGCCACGGCTTGCTGCTCGGAAAGCTGTGCAGAGAATCTCCACCCGTCGTTCACCGCCTGCACCGCCGCGTCCTGGTAGAGCCTGCCGCCTTCTATCTCCAGATGATAGATGGTGGGGAACGCGGTGTTGTGAAAAGTGACAAGCAAGGTCGCTGGCCAATAGCCTTCAAACGTCCCCTCGCCTGTGATGATGTTGACTTGGACAGGCCCGGGCTCCGACCCGTCGCCATTCTTGCCGGAGCAAGCGATTCCGGCAATGACGAAAGCAGCAAGAGCGCGCAGTGGAATGGCACCTTTGCCCGATCGGTGCTTCACTCGCATTTGCCCTCCTTCTCCCCCTGGCCATGAGCAAGAGGCCCATGACCCGTAGATCTTGAGCATCGAGTATCACGTGTCGCAACATTCGCGCGTGACGGTACTGTGAATTCTTCGCCACACGCCAAGCGCAGGTCGTCGCATACGAATGACTCTCCGTTGGTTCCCAGACCGAAGAGCGAGCCTACCCATCCCATACCAGGTCGTCGATCAAAGGGTTGCCGACGCGCCGTTTGGCATGCGCTCCACCGCTGGCAAGATCTTCGGCGCCATTGGCGGCGTGATGGAGGCGGCCATCCGCAGCGCGTATTTCTCGCTCACCGGCAAGGAATTGAAAGAACTCAAGGTTCAGGAAATGCGCGGCTTGGACGGCATCAAGGAGGCCAAGATCAAGATTGGCGATCTCGAAGTCGGGGTGGCCGTGGCCAGCAGCTGGTCGTGGCGCACCTTGGGCGGGACGCACAGGCTCAGGCTAAACCTCTTCAGCGACGGAAAACGGCGGGCCATCGAGGCCGGGACCATCACCCTGCCTGCGGCCACCGGGTGGTTGCTGGGATTGGGCGCCACGCTGGCCGGGCTGCTGGCTCTGCTGGCGGTCGTGCTGGGACTGCGCTACCGGTGCCCACGCGAAGAGCCGTCGCTGCTCGCTGCCGTGCATGACCTGATTGGCCGCGGCCTGTCCGCCCAGCGAGCCGTGGTCGAGCTGACCCGGAGTTTTCCCGAGCGCCTGGCCGGGTTGACAGCGACGGATCCGGCATGGCTTTCGCATCCGCGCTATCGTGCAGCGATGCTAGCTGA
>PMLB01000080.1 GCA_003158735.1 Myxococcales bacterium
CGACCTGCTGCTCGCCAAGAGCGGCAGCATGATCACCGTGACCAAATTGGTGGTCAGTGCGCTGCGGCTTGCGGCGGGCACGGTGGACACGATCACTGGTGGCAACAATGCGGACGGCAAGCCTGTAGGGATTCCGTTCCCGCTGCTGGTCGTGCCGATGTTGCCGATGCTCATGCTGCTGGCCTTGCCAGTGTTTCTCTACAAGAAGATTGTGGGATTGGCCAAGGAGGGCTTGGAGTCCAACCCAGCCGACAAGTTCGCTGCCGACGTCGCGGCACGCACCAAGGCCATCGAGTTTACCCTTGGCAGCCTGGACGTCGACAGCATCACCACGAGCGGAGGCGAGCACGTTGGCCACGCCGCCATCCGCAACTTCGCACTTCGTCTCGGTCTGAACAAGGCCACCCGGCTTCGCGCCGAAAAGGCTTCGATCAATCAGCGGCTGGAGGCGCTGGCAGGCAAAACGGATGCGGCCGAGATGATGGAGAAGCTCAAGGTCCGAAAGGCGGAGATCGAAACCCAACAAGTCCGGGTGGAAAAGGACGAACAAGAGTATCTGCGGATTCAGAAGCAGATACTGTCCGGTGGCCTGACGCCAGATCAGCAAGGAAAGCTGCAGGAGAGACTCAACGCGCTGAACTTCGAGGACAAGGGCGCGGCCTTTGTCGACATCGGTTCGGTGGAAGCCTCGGATGTGAGCGGCACCGTCCAGAGCAAGGAGCCGATTCAGATCTCGAGCATCCACGGAGAAGGCGGAGGCGCTGCGCTAACTCAGATGCTCGCGATGCCCACGGTCACCGACGCTGAGCTCAGCCGTCGCTCCGCCGGCGGAGAGCGCCCCGCCGCGCCGCTCGGCGAACAGGGGGACGCCAATCTGCAGATTGAGCTCGGCAGCTTCAAGACTACACGGCTGGAATTCGGCGGCGGCATTCGCACGGTGAAGGACATCGCCGATCGCGTGGCGGAGCTGGAGCCGATCAAGACCGAGCCCGATGTCGCGCCTCTGTACCAAAGCCTGGTCGCTTTGCTGCCAAAGGCGAGGCTCTACCAGGCGATGATCCAGGTCGGGATCTCGCAGCTCGACGCCAAGCAGTTCGATGAGTTCAAGAGATTGCGCGCGGAACTCACGGCGCAGGCCAGCCTGATCGTTCAATCTATCGAGCTCACGCGGGCGAGGATCGAGGTCGATCTGGCCAAGCGCCAGATTAGCGTGGGAGCGGACATCGCGCGCATTCAGGGCGTGCAGATGCCCGAGCGCGGGCTCGAGATCAAGGAAGTCTACGCAGAAGACCTGAATGTTGGTGCGACCGTAGGCGGCGACATCATGGGGTTTCTCGACTGGCGGAAGAACCTGCGAACCGGCGATCTTGGTGCGACCCTGCTCAAGCTCAGCGGTGTGAGCGACGCCAAGTCCGGCATCGGCGCGGAAGAGATCGCCATCTCCGGGCTGCACGCCAGCGTTGATACCAATCAGGGCGATGCCACGGCGCGCGTTGGCGGCACGGTTGTGGTCACTGGCGCGAGCACCAAGTTCTCGCAATATGCACTTGAGCAGACCCTGCAGCGTTTGCAGAAGCGTGACCGCGAGAGCCTCCCGCCGGACAAGCGCAAAATCTACGACACCAGGCTCAAGGAGGTCACCGACTTCCTAAAGACGCTCTACGACTTGCAGACTCTGATCGCGAAAGACAGCCAGACCCTGCACGCGGCGACCACCGACGCTGAGCGAGCAGAAGCGCAACGGCTGCTCGACATGGATAGAGCCAATCTGGAGGAGTGGGATCGGCAGCTCACTCTTCACAAGCCAACGGTGAGCGACCTCAACCTGGAGATCAGTGGGCTCGGCGACATCCTCAGTCCTGGCTACTCGGTGGAAGCGGCGCTCGACAAGGGAGTCCGCATTTCGGGGGCGGGCCCGAAGGGACAGATGTTCAAGAGCATCAAGGCCGAGACGGCGTCGTATCACCAGAGGCCGCATACCGAATCGACCATCGGCGACGTCGAGGTCGGATCATTCCGCGGCGCGATCGACTACTCGACGTCGCGGATTCATGTGGACGGCAAGCTCGAATCGGCGTCGGTTGCAGGCCTCAACTATCACAGTCCGGGTACCGAGATTTGGTCGGACGGCAAGAGCGAGCTCAAGGGCCTCACCTTGTCCGTGACTGTGCACCAGCCCCCGAAGAACAAAGACGGCCAGCCTTCAAACGAGCCGCTCAAGATCGATGTTGACGAATTCCACATCGACAGCATCGAAGCCAACCACATGGGCTACAAGGACACGACCCCGGACTCCGGGCTGCAGGTCGACATTGCATCGGGCAGGCTGCGCGACATCTGGGTGCGTAGCGTAGACATCGAGCTTCCGGCCGACGAATTCGCCGACATGGTGGTCCATGAGGACTCGAGCAAAGCCACCAAGGGAAAGCCGAGTGGTGTCGGCGTCGGAGGCACCGACAACGTCGCATTGGTAGCCAAGACCGCCGAAGGCCTGACCGCGAGCGGAACCCTGAATGCCGGGCTGCTTACCACGCATTTTGCGGACAATGGCGACAAGGAGATCAATCTTCAGTACCTCAAGTTCACGGGCGGCAGACTCACGCAGCAGGATCTCGATGCCAATTTCAATACCACGATCACAGGCATTCGCGTTTCGCTGCTGTCAGGTGGGAACAAGCGCGTTTCGGCAGACGACATCGAGCTCCATGCGGGCGGTTCGAAGGGAAAGACCCAATTTGCCACGGACATCGAGCACGCCAAGACCGGCGAGATAGAGTTCGACGCGAAGTCGAACATGATCCGCGCGCCGAACGTCTCCCTGCCCAGCATCAAGATTTCGCGACTGCACCTGGAAGGCGAAAGCTACACCCTCGATATACCCTCGGGACAGGTGGCCGAACTGGTCGGTACGAGCCTGAACCTGGAGATCGAACGGAACCCCTCGCCCCAAAAGGGCGAGTCCTCGATAAGGAAGATCTACATCCGCGAGCTGAAGGTGCCATTCACGGCGCTCCGCGGGTGCGCGGTCACCCTGCTTGACGAGGATGGCGAGGACCTCACTATTACGCTCCCGACCGGTCTCAGTGGTGGTGTCGAGAACATTTGGATCAAGCCGACTGCCGATCAGGCGAATGCGTTCACGATCACACCCGATGAGGGTTGGTCTATGGTGGGTGGCTTGAGCTTCGATCGCGCTGGTCTTGTCGGGGTTGGGGCCAAGCTGCCGGGTGTGTTCGATGCAACGGCCAACATCAAGGCGTCGGGCTTCTACATGGGCTTCCTCACCGACGGCACCAGTACTATCTACCTGAACAACGTAGTCGCCACCGAGATCGCTGGCCAGATCAAGGGCTCAAAGTTCTCGATGCTGACCGGCAAGACGCGCTATGGTAACGCCGGCCTGACGGCGAGTGGCATTCACAAGAGCAAGACTGGACTAGCCATCGATGAGCTGGGCGCCATGGGCTTCGTATACGAAAATAGCGGCCTTGGTCTCACGCTCGACATCCAATCGGCCACCCTGTCTGGCCCGGGCGGCGGCCTTCAGATGCCAGATAAGGGCCCGATCAAGATTCCCAAGCTAGCGATCGACAACGCCTACTTCCGCATCGACGACCTAATGGCAATGGGTGGAACCGGCGTACCAAGCGCGCCGTCGAAGGTCGACGCCGACCTCCTAGACTTCCTCGATACTCTGAATGGCGATATCGACCTGGTCATTCACGCGGACGCCGACTATATCCGCAACCTCACGAGCGAGTTCCCGCTCAGAATTCGTATCGACGAGGGACAGATCAACTACGCCGTCGTGGAAAACCAGCTCTTCAGCGACAGCACCGTGCTGCAGCAGGCGATCGATTTCGAGTACGACAATGGGCGGCTCTTCGTCCAACTCGATCTGAAGACCCTCCTGGCGGCGGGCGGCCTGGGCGCAGGTGCTTTGGGTGGCGCAGCGGGACTGGGCGCTGGGGCGGCTTCGACAAAGGACTTGTATGGTTGGGATCTTCAGACCTACGACAGTGGCATCAACGAGCAAGAGCTTGCGAAAACCAAGAAGAAGGTGCGCCTGAAGAGCCTGATCCGGCCGTTCCTGCCGGACGGCACGCCAAGTGCGCCGGGAACCAGCACGCCGCTGCCCCTCAACATCAACGACCTGAACGTCGTCGTCAGTTCCATTTCGCTGGGTTTGAAAGGCCGGTCGGTTGTCGACCTAGCGCATCTCAACAAGAGCGGCCTGAAAGGCAAGATCAGGCTCGGGGCGCCCGGGCTCGACGCCGTCACCGCCTTTACCGTCAAAGGCGACATGAAAGCCGGTTTTGCACTGGGCCTCGAAGAGGCCAACGTATCGGTCGACGGACTGGCCATTGAGGGCGATGTCGAGCCGTCCAAGAAGCGCAAGGGCGTCACCACGAAAACCGACATGAAGCTCAGTACCGGCAACATTCACATCGGTGCGCTGACGGATGCCTCGCTGAGCTTCGATAAAGGCTGGACGGGCTCGCTCAAACATCTGCAGATATTCCCGAAAAAACTGGAAGGCACCGTATCCTCGGCAACCGCCGATGACATCGAAGTAACGCGAACGACGACCAAGACCGGAGTGCCGTCGTCAACCGGAGCAAAGAAATGAGCTCAAGCCGAAAGCTTCCAACTGCAACGCGGGAGGGTCGCGCGAGGCGCGTCCGCAGCATGCCGAGTCCGGTGCGCAGTAACGGAATGGCGATGCCGCCTACCACTCGCAGCTACTTTGAGTCTCGACTGGGTCAGGACTTCAGTCGGGTGCGCGTGCACACCGGCGAGTGGGCCGAGATCTCCGCGGCCGCTTTGCGGGCCAAGGCCTTCTCCTTTGGTAGTGACGTCGCGTTTGCTGCCGGACGGTATCAGCCAAGCACGTCCGACGGACGAGAGCTCCTGGCGCACGAACTGGTGCATGTGGCGCAGCAGGAGCGCGGCTCTGGCGATACGTCGCAGGCGGAGCCGCGCGCATCAGCCGCAGCCGAACGCGTCCGACAGGGCGAGTCGGTTTCCGCTCAAGCCCAGGGCGGGGCCCCGGAGGGTCTGTACTGCGATCCGGACGACGACCAGAAGAAGCCCGCAAATGCTCCGGCACCCAGTTCGACGCCCGGGATGCCGCCGCTGTCGCATCCTACAAGACCTTGGTTTCAGACGCTTCTGCAGCCGCCCGAATTGACGCCGCCTTCGCTGTCGCCGCTTGGCACTCCGGCGCCTTTCTTGCCGCCGTACCAGCTGATGTCCAATGCCGACATCCTGGCGCCGTTTTCGATGTACGGAGTTTCGCCCTCGACGGCCGGTTTCGATATTCAGCACGACTGGTCAATGGCCTTCTTGACCTTCCGCAGGTACATGCCGGAAAGCCTGGCGGTGACATCCGCCAACACCTTTCTACCTGCCGCGTACAAGGCGACCCTGGGCTACGACCAGCCTAGCCTGTTCGACAGGTCAGATCTCGAGTTCAAGGCCGCTTTCCCGAACGAGTGGCACATTCCTCCGATTCCACTGGTCTCCTCAAGCACGCTGAACTTCCTGTACGGGGCCATCAGCGGCAAGAAGAACACCAGCTTCGGCTACCTCCCCTAAGGGTGCACCCATGAGCTCATTCCCAGGTTCACCCCGACTCCTGCGCGGCGGCTTGGTCTTGGTCGACCCCACAACGGGTGCGGTTCTGCGCATCATCGCCCTGCAATACAACCCGGACACCCTGACGCGCAGCCTGCAGGTCAAGGGCGTCACCGGCGAGAGCGGCGATCATCTGGAAGCACTACGACTCAAAGGGCCACCGGTCGAAACAATCAAAGTCGAGGCCGAGATCGATGCCACCGACCAGCTCGAAACCGACGATCCGCAAACCACCCAGAGCGGGCTGCATCCGCAGCTTGCTGTGCTGGAGGTTCTGGTGTACCCGACGAGTGCGCAGCTCTTTTCCAACAACAACGAAGCCAGTGCTGGCTCGATAGAAATAGCACCTGAGTTGGCTCCGCTGCCGCTGTTCGTGTTCGGTCCCAGGCGCGTGGTTCCGGTGCGCATCACCGAGCTGTCGATCACCGAAGAGGCGTTCGATCCAGCGCTCAACCCGATCCGCGCCAAGGTCAGCCTCAGCCTGCGCGTGCTCACCGTCGACGACCTTGGCTTCGACAGCAAGGGCGGCGGTCTCTTCATGACGTACCTGCAGACCAAAGAGCAGCTGGCGCAGCCGAGGGCCAGTCTCAGCTTCACGCCGCTCGGTATCACCGGCATTCCCTGATCAGAGCGAGGATCCATGGCCAACTACAGCTTTCCGCCGACCAGCCGCTACTACAACGTCGCCGTCGAGATGCTCACCGCGGCCGATGGTGAGCAGACCCCATATCTGAGTCGCCGCTTTCTACCGCGCTCCGCTCAATTCGCGCTGCTGCGCACTCACCTCGTCACGCAAGGCGAGCGTATGGATCTGATTGCTGCACGCGAGATCGGCGACCCGGAAGCGTTCTGGCGCATCTGCGATGCCAACGATGCGATGCGCCCCGACGATCTCGCGGTCACCGGCCGCCGTCTGCGCATCACGCTGCCAGAAGGCATTCCCGGGATGCCTACCACCTGAAAGCCATGCTCCAAGGCATCCATCTCACGTTGATGATCGGCCCGGTGCTCGCCGTGCCGGCACCCAAGTCGGTCATGGACGCGCTGCTGTCCGTGGAGGTGAACAGTGGCAAGGACAAGACCGGGTTTCAACTGACCTTTGCGGTCAGCAAGCAATCGCCGCTTCTGACGACGATGCTGCCTGCGGGCTACTTCGACCCGATGAGCACTCGCGTGATCATAACCGTTACCCTTGGCGGTCTGCCCAACGTGATCATGGACGGCATTGTCACGCGACAGGAGCTGACCCCGAGCAGCGAGCCGGGCCAATCGACGCTGACGATCACCGGAGAAGACTTGAGCGTGCTGATGGACGTGGTCGAGATGCCCTTCATGCTGTTTCCGGGCATGCCTGCTATCGCCCGGGTCTACACCATTCTTGCCAAGTACTTGGCCTTTGGCGTCGCACCATTGGGAATTCCACCCTTCATCACCGACGTGCCTAACCCAGTGGAGAAGATCGAACGTCAGACCGGAACGGACTTGTACTACCTGAAGAAGCTGGCCAACGACCACGGCTACGTCTTTTACGTCGAGCCGGGTCCTTTGCCTGGCCAAAGCATCGCCTATTGGGGGCCGGACATTCGCATCCCAATTCCGCAACGAGCGATCAGCGTCAACATGGACGCGCACACCAATGTCGAGTCGCTGAGCTTCAGCCTCGATGGCTTGGCCAAAAAGATCGTGGTCGTCACCATCTTCGATCCTGCCAAGAATCGCATTCCGATCGTCGTGCCGATTCCGAACTTCAACCTTTTCAAGCCGCCCCTGGGCGCACGGCCGACCCTTCCGTCCAAAGTGGAGTTTCCCGACTACCTGACCAAGGAGCAGGTCCCGGACGTGCTAAACCGGGTGCTCGGCATTCTGGCCCGATCATCCGATGCAATCTCGGTATCCGGGTCCTTGGACGTGATGCGCTACGGGGGTATCCTGCGAAACCGCATGATCGTCGGTGTGCGCGGCGCGGGGCTGGCCTACGACGGCATGTACTACGTCAACAGTGTCACTCACAAGATCAAGCGCGGTGAGTACAAGCAGAGCTTCCAACTCAGCCGCGACGGCCTGATCAGCAGCACCCCCAAGGTACCCGTATGAGCGAAACCTCGTCTGACCGCAAGTTCTGGGGCAAGTACCGCGGCACGGTTGTGCAAAACGCCGACCCCGAATTCCGCGGACGCATCATGTGCACGGTGCCGGACGTGCTCGGTCCGACTCCTTCGACCTGGTGCGAAGCCTGCACCCCATTGTCTGGGCCCCCGGGACCGCCGATGGGGGTCTACATGGTGCCGACCATCGGTGCTGGCGTCTGGGTCGAGTTCGAGAACGGCGATCCGAACCGCCCGATCTGGACCGGGTGCCGCTTGAACATGGGCGACGTGCCGCCCACGGCCCTGCTCGGCAATCCGGCGGACCCCAACATCTGCATCCAGTCGCTCTTGCAGCACAGCATCATGATCAGCGACATGCCGCCGTCGCCGATCACCGGCGGAATCATCCTCAAGAGCTTCAGTGGGGCAATGATTGTCGTCAACGATACCGGCATATACCTTTCCAACGGCAAGGGCGCGACGATCACGATGGTCGGTCCTTCCATCGACATCAACGTCGGGGCTCTGACCGTGACTTAGCGAGGAGGAACTGGCGATGCCCGGATTTGTCATGCACGTCAATGCCGTCTGTCAGTGCACTCACGGTGTCCCGGCGCAAATTGTGCCAACTCAGCCCCGCGTGCTGGTCAGCGGGCAGCCAGTGGCCACGATGACAGCACAGATCGCCGTCGCCGGTTGTCCCTTCACGCTGCCTGGGCCGGTGCCTTCGCCCTGCGTCTCGGTCAAATGGATGATGCCATCGGCGCGAGTACTGGTGATGGGACAGCCAGCGATGGTGGTTGCGGCGCCGGGACCGGGACCAGGTATCTGCCAAACTGCCGCACAGATTCCGCAAGGCCCGCCGGTGGTCGGGTTCGTCCAGTCGCGCGTCATCGCCACCTAGGGAGCAAAAAATGGATATTGATTTTCCGTATCAGTTCGACAGCCGGGGACGTACCGCGACCATTGATCGCGACGGTCACGTGCGCGACATGATCGAGCAGTTGATCTTCACGAATTCTGGGGAACGGGTGAACCGCCCGGATTTCGGCAGCGGCCTGCTGCAACTGGCGTTCGCACCCAACAGTCCTGAACTGGCGGCGACCGTGCAGTTCACACTGCAGGCTTCGCTGCAGCGTTGGCTCGGCGACGTGATTCAGGTCCAGAGCCTCAACGTCAACGCCAGCGATTCAACGCTGACCGTCGACCTCAAGTACCTGATGCTCGACAGCGGGCAGGAGCAGAGTGCCGCGTTCGTGCGCAGCCTCTGAGACAAGGAACTCCACCATGGATTTGACCTGCCAGACCGACACGCGCCGCGAAGCGGTGCGCAGCCTCGAGGGACGCAATGGTCTTGACTATATCGAGGTGGGCGACGATCAGTGCACCCTGTACGTCTACTTTCTCGGCAAGCTGCCGCCCGAGCTGTCTCGGAACGGCCCTGGCCTCGAGCAGTACCTGCAGATTGCCGGCGGTGATTCGATCACTGGCATCAACGTCGTTCGCGTCGATGCGGAAAGGAACAGCGACCCGGAGCGCGATGATTGCCTGATCGTCACAGTGGACAAGCCGGGAGACTTCTCCGTCTACACCTTGAGCCTTTCGGGCGTCGCCGGCATCGATCCGTTCTATGCCAGCGTGCCGTTCTCGTTCAAGGTCGGCTGTCCAAGTGATCTCGATTGTACACCGAGCTGTGAGTGCCGGCAGCCTCTTCTGGACGAGCCGCGAATCAGTTACCTGGCCAAGGACTACGCCAGCTTTCGCCAGCTGATTCTCGACCGGCTGGCGCTACTCTCGCCTGACTGGGCCGAGCGCCACGTGCCAGACCTTGGCCTCACGCTGGTCGAAGTGCTGGCGTATGTCGGCGACCATCTTAGCTACTACCAAGACGCGGTCGCTACCGAGGCCTATCTGGGGACTGCCCGCCAGCGCATTTCGGTGCGCCGGCACGTTCGTTTGGTCGACTACAGGTTGCACGAAGGCTGCAACGCACGCGCATGGGTGCACCTGGATGTGTCCGAGGACCTAGCGCTGCCGCCGGCAGGGGTGGCTTTCGTCAGTGGTGGCAACGCTGCGCGACCCTTGCAGCAGAACGTCCTTGGCACTGACCAGCTGGCGAGTGTGCCGAGCAGCGCCTACGAGTACTTTGAGCCACTGCTCGCAGACATGACCCTCCCCGTGCAGTTGCGGCAGGCACACAACCAGATCTGCTTCTACACGTGGGGCCAGCGTGAGTGCTGCCTAATGCAGGGTGCGACCGCGGCGACACTGCTCGACCGATGGGTCGTGCCCGCACCCACTGCAGACCAGCCGACGGTCGGCACCACTGGCACCGTTGCCAGCGAGGCGCGGCTGCCGCGCGCCCTGGGGCTGCAAGCGGGGGACGTGCTGATTTTCGAGGAGGTTCTGGGCCCGAAGACCGGCGTGAGCGCCGACGCCGACCCGCAGCGGCGCTGGGCGGTACGACTAACCAGCGTGCAGCCGGCGGAGGACTCGGTCTTTCCCCTCGAAGTCGCCGTCGGCGAGACTTCGCTCGTGCTGCCCACGCCGGTGGTGTGTATCAAATGGGCGACCGAGGATGCGCTACCCTTTTCGTTCTGCCTGTCCACCCTCAGCGCCGCACCCAACTGCGCCTACCTCCCCGATGTTTCGGTGGTTCGAGGCAACAACATCCTGGTCGATCATGGCCGCACCCAGGAACCGGAATCTCTGGGCCCGGTGCCAGGAGTCACGGGGGCGTCCTGCTGCGAATGCGAGGGCCAGCCGTCGGATGTGCAGAGTCGCCCGGCGCTCTACCGGCCAACACTGCGCCAGCTGCCTTTGACCTATCTTGATCGGCTCAGACAGCCCGCCCCTCCCGCGTCGCAGACGTTGGTGCAGGATTCGCGTGAGGCGGTTGGCGCCCTCAGCCTCGTCGACGATACCGGCTCGACCTGGACAGTGCAGAGGGATTTGATCGCGAGCGGCCCCGACGATCGCGATCTCGTGGTCGAGATCGACAACGATCGCGTCGCGCACTTGCGCTTTGGCAACGGCGAGCTTGGACGCGAGCCCGATGTCGGGAGCCGTTTCACGGCCGTGTACCGGGTCGGCTGCGGCACGGCTGGCAATGTTGGCGCGGAAGCGATCTCCCGCCTGGTGCTCAAGGGGTGGTTGCCGGGTGGCGTGTCCATCACCGTGCGCAATCCCCTACCGGCACAAGGCGGGGTCGATCCAGAACCGATCGACCAGGCCAAGCAGTTCGCACCGGCCGCATTCCGAAGGCGCCTCGAACGTGCGATCACTGCCGATGACTACGCGACGCTCGCCCAAGCCAATCCGAAGCTCGAGCGCGCCTCCGCCCAGCTGAACTGGACCGGGAGCTGGTACGAAGCCGATGTTTCGGTGGACCCGTGGAACTTGGAAATGGCTGATCCAGCACTCCTGGAGGCAATCGGCTGCGATCTGGAACGCTACCGGCGCATGGGCCACGACCTGCGCGTTCAGGCAGCGGTGTATGTGCCGATCAAGCTAGGAATCGAGGCCTGCGCGCTGCCGGGCTATGATCGCGGGCACGTCAAGGCCGCGCTCTTAGCGCGCTTCAGCAACCGCAGCAATGCCGACGGCACACAAGGTTTCTTCCATCCGGATAGGTTGAGCTTCGGGGACTGGGTGTATCTGAGCCGCATTATTGCCGCAGCCCAGGCTGTCGTTGGTGTGAGCTGCGTGACGGTCACTGAGTTCCACCGTCTCTTCGAACCCCCGAATCAGGAAATCGCTGACGGTGTAGTGCCATTAGCCGGCAACGAGATCGCCCAGCTCGACAACGATCCCAATCACCCCGAGCGCGGCCAATTGCAGATCGTGGTTGGCGGCGGCCGCTGACAAGAGAGCAAGCATGGACAGACCGATCAGCATGAGGAGATCAGCATGAGCACTCAGGCTTGCCGCTGCAACATGCAGCCCTGTGGTTGTTGCGAAGGCGTGCAGCAGCTCACGCCGGCGTCAGAGGACAATCGTCCCGGACTTCCTGCGTTGGTGTATCGCGCTGGCACACATGCGCGCTTTTTCGAAACGATGAAGGCACGGCTGTCGACCATGAACGTCGACGGAGTCGCAGCCGACGGTCAGACGCCCCAGACCTTCCGGCCGCTGCAAGGCCTGACGACGCGCGATCCGAGTGATTTCTCGATCGCGCTGCTCGACGGCTGGGCCACGGTCGGCGACGTGCTGACGTTCTATCAGGAGCGCATCGCCAACGAGGGCTTTCTGCGCACGGCGACCGAGCGACGTTCGGTGTTGGAGCTGTCGCGCCTGGTCGGCTACGGGCTGCGCCCCGGCGTGGCAGCCACGGCCTATCTGGCCTACGCCATCGACGCGAACCAAACCGAAATGGTGACCATCCCGGCGGGCGCCGCTTCGCAAAGCATCCCCGGTCCGGGAGAAATGCCGCAGATCTTTGAGACCAGCGAGACCGTTGTCGCGCGCGCCGCGTGGAATAACCTGCAAGTGCGGCTGACCCAGCCCGCGAATATCACCCTCGATACGGCGTTGACCGTTGCCACGATCCACGTGGCTGGCACGGCGACCAATCTGAAGAAAGGCGACAAGCTCCTGCTCGTGTTTGCCGAAGACGGAAGCCAATCGGCCTTGCGGACCGTGGCCAGCATTGACACCCAGTTTGCCGATCAGCGCACCGCGATCACGCTGCAGGCCGTGGATCCGCTCGTTGCCGCGTGCGTACCGTTGCTAAGCAATTGCCTGGCAGGATTGCCGAACGCGTGCCCGGCCCCGACCCAGCAAGAAAAGGACGTGCTGCTGACAGGGAAGAACTTACTGGCAGATACGTTGCTCGGTCTGCTATCGCACCCTTCGGATTGGGTCTGGAGCATTTGCGACGAATCTACTCTGGGACCAATCTACCAGGCAGCCTTCACGAAGCTTGGTTCGGACATCACGGCTCAGACGACCGCGAATGGTGTCTCAGGGCCGAAGCCGACCACCCCGGACGACTTCGTGATGCCGCTTCTGCGCGGCATGGTGCCCCAGGCAAGAAACAGCCTCGGGCTCGTGCGCAGCTTGAGCGGAGCGTTCCAGCACGGCGCGGACACGAGTCCACAGCTCCTGGTGGAGCTGGCGCCGGTGTTGAAAGACACCTACTACCAGGCCTGGGCGGGCGCGAATCTCAATGTCAAGTCGGCGCCGCTCTTGGGCATCTATGCATTTCGCGCCAGTGGCGGGCTCTTCGGCGCAGGCGCTTCGAAGCTACCCAGCTACTACAACGCGAATGACCTCTCGGGGCTGCCCGCAGGGACGCTGAAATCCCCGGACCAATGGGACGACGACTGGAACTACCAAAATGACGAAACCTCCGACAATGCCTTTCTCGATCAGGCCAACGATGCGGTGATTTCGGGCAGCTACGTGCTGGCGATCAATCCGCAGGCCGCCTACGGCACGCGGCAACGCCAGTTGCTGCAAGTCAAGGATGCGACGATCTCGCCGCGGGTAGCCTACGGACTCAGCGGCAAGACGACGGCGCTGGTGTTTGGTGCGGGTACGGACTGGCGGACCACAGAGTCCTGCATTGACGGAT
The DNA here is from genome assembly GCA_003158735.1 of Myxococcales bacterium. Classification (GTDB taxonomy): domain Bacteria; phylum Myxococcota_A; class Polyangia; order Fen-1088; family Fen-1088; genus Fen-1137. The sequence continues at coordinate 13,300 of PMLB01000080.1, forward strand.
GCGTGATGGTGCGTATCAGCGACATGCGCACCACGCAGGTCTATTCGCAGAGTGAGCCCCTGACGCTGTTGGAAACGCCACTCACGGAGCCTGTCGCCACGCAAGAGATCCAGCTCGACGGACTGTACAAGGAGCTGACTTCGGGCCGCTGGGTGATCCTATCGGGCGAACGAGCAGACATCGACGCGGTCAGTGGAGTAATGGTGTCGGAGCTGCAGATGATCTCCGGCCTGACTCATGGCTTTGACGAGACGTTGGCCGGCGACCAGATTCACACCACGCTACAGCTGGCGACGCCATTGGCCTACCAGTACAAGCGCAACACGCTGACAATCTATGGCAACGTCGTCAAAGCCACGCACGGATCCACCTGCAATGAGCTGCTGGGCAGTGGCGACGGCGCGCAGAGCCTGCCGTCGTTCACACTCAAGCAGCCACCGTTGACCTTCGTTGCCGCGCCTACCGCTGCCGGTGCCGAAAGTACACTGCACGTCTACGTCAACAACGTCGAATGGCACGAAACCGAATCACTGGCCTGGCTCGGGCCAAAGGATCGCGGTTTTGTCACGTTCACCGACGATGACGGCAACACGACACTGACCTTCGGCGACGGCAGCAACGGCGCGCGGCTGCCGAGTGGCGTGCAAAACGTCACGTCAGTGTACCGGACCGGCATCGGTGCGGTCGGCAACGTCAAAGCTGGACAGATCAGCATGCTGCAAACGCGACCGCTGGGCGTAAAGTCTGTGGTCAACCCGCTGCGCGCGTCGGGCGGCGCGGACAAAGAGAGCCGCGATCTGGCGCGCGAGAACGCTCCCCTGTCGGTGATGCCGCTCGACCGGCTGGTGTCGACCCAGGACTATGCCGACTTCACACGCAGTTTCGCCGGCATCGCCAAGGCGCTGGCTCGTCGCATCAGCGACGGACAACGGGAAATCGTGTATCTGACTATCGCCGGAACCGGCGATGCCCCGATCGACACCAGCTCCGATCTTTACCGCAATCTGCTCGAAGCGCTGCACCAGCTTGGCGATCCCGATCTGCCGATCCGCGTCGATGTGCGTGAACTCAGCGTGCTGGTGCTCAGTGCCAAGATCAAACTGATGGCCGACTTTCTGTGGGAGTCTGTGGCCAGCGCGGTACGGGCGAAACTACTTGACTCGTTTGGGTTCGACCGGCGTGCGCTCGGCCAGTGGGTGCTGACGAGCGAGGTAATCAGCGTGATTCAGAACGTGGCCGGCGTGGCCTACGTCGACGTCGATGCCCTGGGTGTGATTCCAGAAAAAACGCAACCTGCGCGCGGCGAGGCCGGGCTACTCACGACGCAGAAACAAATCTTCGATTACGTGCAGAACATCGTCAATCCCAAGTCCGCCGGTGCGGGACACAAACATGGCGACCGGTACAATAGGCGGGTGTTTCTCGCCGAACGCGTGCCTCCGAGCATCAGCGCGCGGGCAGGCGGATCCGATGGCGGCGTTCTGCGTCCCGCCGAACTCGTGATTTTCATGCCGACCGTGGCCGACACCCTCATTCTCAATCAGACCCTATGAGCACTACAATGAGCACTGCGATCACCAACGTCGATCCGGACCGAGCTGACCGTCTCTATGCACTGCTACCGGCGATCCACCGTGCGCGCGACGCCGACTCAGGGTATCCGCTGAAAGCGCTTCTGCGTGTCATCGCCGAACAAGTGAACCTGATCGAAGATGACATCGCGCAACTCTACGAAAACTGGTTCGTCGAGACCGGCCAGGACTGGGTCGTCCCCTACATTGGCGATCTGGTCGGCTACGTCCCGGTGGCGGAGGCCGGCTTGCCAGCCGACGGTATGCGACGGGAGAACCCGCGCATCCTTGTCCCGCGCCGGGAGGTTGCCAACCTGATTCGCTATCGTCGCCGCAAGGGAACGCTTGAGGTGCTCGAGCTGCTGGCCAACGACGTCGCCGGCTGGTCTGCGCGGGCGGTCGAGTTCTTCAAAGTGCTCGCCTGGGCGCAGAACATCGACCATCTTCACCCGAGCCGTCACCGTGTTGCTGACCTTCGCGACGTGGATGCGTGCGATCGGCTAGGCGGGCCATTCGATGCGATAGCCCGTACGGTGGATGTGAGACGTATTGTGTCCGGTCGTACGCGCGGCTACCACAACATCCCGAGCGTCGGCGTCTTCGCGTGGCGGATCAAGAGTTATCCGGTCACCGATACGCCAGCTTATTGCGTGGAAGAAGCTGGGCCGCACTGCTTTACCTTCAGCGTGCTCGGCCAGGATTCACCGCTGTACGTGAAAGCCCGGCCCAAAGCCGATCTCACGAAGGGGCCCGAGGAATTGAACCTTCCAGTTCGCATTCGCCGGCTAGCCTTCGACCAACGTCCGGGCGACTACTGCGGGCTCGATCTCAGTTTCTCGATCTGGACTGAAGGCTGGGCTGGTTTTCCGTCGGATCAAGCAGTCCCGGTATCAATGCTGCTTCCGGCAGACCTTTCGGATTGGAGCTATGTGCCGCCGCTCAAATACATTGCGGTCGATCCAGTGCTTGGCCGTCTCGCGTTTCCACCGAGTCAGCTGCCCAAGAAGGCTCTGCGCGTCAGCTATCACTACGGCTTTCTCGCCGACATGGGCGGTGGCGAATATGCACGCCAGCTGCTGGAGCCGCCAACCGAGACTGCCTTGTATCGGGTCGGGGACGGGCAGCCGTTTCGCCGCATCGCCGATGCGCTGGCCCAGTGGAAGTTAGACAAGCCGGCCAATGCGGTGGTCGAACTCGCGAACAGCGGTGTGTACGTCGAGCAGTTGAGAATCGAATTGGCCGACAACCAGACGCTTCAATTGCGGGCAGCAAATCGCGTCCGCCCTGTGCTGCGCATGATTGATTGGCAGACCGATCTACCGGACGCGCTCACCATCACGCTTGGCGCGGGCAGCCAGGTCTGTCTTGACGGTCTGCTCGTCACTGGCCGGCCGGTGCAGATCCAGGGCCCAGCCGAGCGCCCCAAACCCGACACTGTGTGTCCGGCACAGGTCAGAATTCGACACTGCACGCTGGTACCAGGGTGGGGCATTCACGGCGACTGTAGCCCCAAACGGCCCGCGGAACCGAGTCTGGAGGTGACCAACCTGCGCGCGCGGGTGAGTATCGAGCACAGCATCGTCGGATCCATCCAGATTCACGAAGACGAAGTTCGGCTCGATCCGATCCCGCTGCACGTGACTGACAGCATTGTCGACGCGACCGATCTCACGAAGCAGGCGATCGGTGCGCCCGGCGCGACCTGGGCACATGCGGTTCTGACGGTCCGGCGTACGACCATTTTTGGCATCGTCGACGTCCACGCGATGCAGATCGGTGAAAACAGCATCTTTTGGGGTTGCGTAAACGTCGCGCGCCGTCAACTCGGGTGCATGCGTTTCTGCTACGTGCCCGCAGGCTGCCGCACCCCGCGTCGCTACGCCTGCCAGCCGGACGGAGTCATCACCGCGGTCAAGGCTCGCGTCTCGGACCCGGACAAACAGGCGAGCGAAATTGCCAACGAGGAGGTGCGCGTGCGACCGCAGTTCAATGCGCTGAACTACGGCAGACCGGAATATGCACAGCTCGCCGAAACCTGCGCTGCCGAGATCACCCGCGGCGCCGACGACGAGTCGGAAATGGGGGCATTCCACGATCTGTACCAGCCGCAACGAGAGGCCAATCTTCGCGTGCGGCTCGACGAGTACACACCGGCCGGCATGGATGTGGCGATCTTGTTCGCCAGCTGAACTCAAACAATCAATGCTCAAACTGCAGATAGGACAGTGAAATGAAAGGCGACTTCTCCCGCATCACCTTCGACCCTTCGAATCGCTTCAGCAGCGTACTTCTGCAACAGGGGCGCGTTACGCTGGACGCTGATCCCAACGAGCAGGCCTCGATCCTGCTCCACTACCTGCGAACCCTGGCCAAAGATCTGATCGGTCCCTACGGCGGTCCGGAGGACAACTGCGGATTCGAATTGACGGTCACCAATGCAGCCAATGCAGCCAAGCTCACCATCGGCGCTGGCCGCTACTATGTCGATGGTATCCTTTGCGAAAGTGAGGGCTGTGACTACGCCAACCAACCCGACTATACGCCGCCTGCGCCAAGCAGCGACGGGAAGGACGGAGATGCGTTGCTGGCGCATCTGCAAAGGAGCAATCAGAGCGGGCAGACGTTCTTGGTGTACTTGGATGTCTGGGAACGACTGATCACCTGGATCGAAGACGATCGTATCCGCGAGGTGGCTTTGGGCGGACCGGATACCTGTGTGCGCAGCAAAGTGGTCTGGCAGGTCAAGGCCACAACCGTGGACGATGTTGTCGCGACGGTACGCCGACAGTTGGCTGCAATCGAAGAGCAGCTCAAAAACACTCAAGAAGGCCCGGAGCAAGTGGCGCTGAAAGCGCGGGCCAAGGATCTTGCGAGGGAGATCACGCAGCTCAGTCACTTGCCATGCACTGTCCCACTCGACACCTTCAGCGCGCCTGGACAGGCGCAGATGGCTGCGCGACTTGATCCGGGCCAAGAAATCCAGGACCCGTGCGTGATCTCGCCGAGCGCCGTCTATCGCGGCGCAGAGAATCAGCTGTATCGTGTCGAGATCCAGCTCGGCGGCGCGCTGAACGAAAGACCGAGCTTCAAGTGGTCGCGCGACAATGGCAGCGTTGCCACGCGTTGGCTCGGCACGGACGGGAACGACTTGCTCGTCACCAGCGCGCGCAAGTTCGCGGCCGGCAATTGGGTTGAATTATGCGATGACAGTCTCGACCTGCAGGGCGTGCCGGGCATGTTGGTCAAACTCGCCAAAGTCCAAAACGACCGGCTCACGGTAGACCCAGATTCGATTCCAAAGGATCACTCACTCGCCTGGACTCCCACGCTCTCCAACCCCAAGGTCCGCCGCTGGGACCAAACCGAGAACGACAACATCACGCTTGTGGACGGCGCGGTGCCGATCGTCAAAGGAACCGCCACGGATCCGAGCTGGATCGACCTGGAAGACAGTATCCAGATACAGTTTGCCGCGGATGGTATCTATCGGAGCGGCGACTACTGGTTGATTCCCGCTCGCGTCGCCACCGGTACCATCGATTGGCCGGCGAGCACCGACGGCAAAACGCAGTTCAAGCTGCCGATGGGCATAACGCATCACTATGCGCCTCTCGGCATCCTCAGCTGGCCTGATGGCCACATCAGCATTCGCCAATGCCGCTGTAGTTTTAGGCAAAACGCTACTTGTAAAGAGGCCTCGACTAAAAAGAAGGCCTAAGAACCACCCTTGCTGTCCGAAAACTGATCGCCGAGGCTCATGCGGCCTCCCGATAGGGTCGCTCCGAAGAGCTACGACCGCGTACCGTAGTAAGCCCCTTACGGGGAGGGTGTTTGCAGGGAAGCCTGGCGCGATGAAGACTGGCGTGGATGCCAACCAAGCAGCGACATCTCGAAAGTCCCGGATTTCCCGGCGGCCAGGAACACCCGTGCTCGGGTTTGTTCGCGGCGCTGCTATCGGGACTGGTTGGCGGCCCAGCGCGCGGGCGTGAGCTCGGACATGCGCGACAGAGTGTGGCTCGAAATGCTCCCATCTGGGCAGGGTGTTTGGCATGGTTCTGACTCTTCCACCCGCATGGCGTTGCTTGAGCAACATATGTACACTCGTTTGCATGGCAGGGCACGTCGATTGAGACCGGTGCTTCTCATCACGCCGCCCTTGGTGCAATTCAACACGGCATATCCCGCGGTACCCATGCTGGCCGCATTTCTGCAGCGCCACGGATACCCGGTGGCACAAGAGGATCTTTCGCTGGGGTTGATTCTGCGATTGTTCTCGCCTCAAGGCGTGAAGGATGTCGAACGCGCTCTGCGCCGACGCTTTGCCCGCCAGCGCGGCCCGGCGTCGGTGCGGCATTTTCTGGTGCACGTACTAGCCATCCATTCCGCCGTCGCGGGTGTCGTCGCCTTTCTGCAGGGAAACGCGCCGACACTGCAGGAGCAGCTGGAACAGCCGGGTGGCCTGCCGGAAGGCCCGCGCTTCGCATCCCTGCGTGGGCTTTTCGCCAGCGACGACCAGGCCGCGCTTGCGCGCCATCGCGGGAGCCTCTTTCTCGACGAGATCGCCGACGCTGTTCACGACGGTTTGGATGATCGTTTCGAGATGGCCCGCTACGCCGAGAGCCTGGCAACAACGGGCGACTTCGAGTCGCTGCGTCGGGCACTCTACGGGCGCCGCCGCCTCACCGATCGCTGGATCGATCAACTGGCAGAAGCCGCCTGGCGCCGCCACCGGCCCCGCGTGGTGGGCGTCACTGTGCCTTTCCCGGGCGCGCTCTACGGCGCGCTTCGCATTGCCCGCCGGATGAAGGCGCTCGACCCGCGCATCGCCACGGTCCTGGGCGGCGGCTTTGTCAACACCGAGCTGCGCGCGCTTTCCGATCCGCGCCTGTTCGACCACTTTGACTATGTGACCTACGACGACGGGGAAATGCCTCTGCTTCGCATACTTCAAGAGGCTCCGCTGGTGCGCACGCGCGTACGCCGACGCGGACGCGTGGTCCGGGTGGATGACACGACGGCGCCGGTGCTGCGCCATCGCGACCGGCCTGCGCCTGACTTTGCGCCGCTTCTCACGCACGGCTACCTGGCCATGGCCGAGAGCCCCAACCCCATGCACCGGCTGTGGTCAGAACGACGCTGGCTCAAGCTGGCCCTGGCTCATGGATGCTACTGGCACCGCTGCACGTTCTGCGACACCCGTCTCGACGCCATCGCCCGTTTCGATCCAGCCGACGCCAAGACCGTCGTCGGCTGGATGGAGGCGGCCATGGCGCAGACCGGAGAGCGCAGCTTTCACTTCGTCGACGAGGCGGCGCCTCCTGCCCTGCTCGCGGCGGTTGCCCGCCGCATTCTCGACCGCGGCCTCGAAGTCGACTGGTGGACCAACATCCGCTTCGAGCGACACTTCACGCCCGCGCTCGCCGACCTGCTGGCGCGCTCGGGTTGCCTGGCGGTCACCGGCGGGCTGGAGTGCGCCACGGATCGCTTGCTGGCGCTGCTACGCAAGGGCTTCGACTTGGCGCAAGCCACGCGCGTGATGGCCGCTTTTGCGCGCGCTGGGGTGTTGGTCCACGCCTATCTGATGTACGGCTATCCCACGCAGACCGCACAGGAAACCGTGGACGCGCTGGACCTGGTTCGCCAGCTCTTTGCGGCCGGCTTTCTTGATTCAGCCTACTGGCACCGTTTTGCCCTGACCGTGCACAGCCCGGCTTTTCGCGCAGCGGACCAGCTTGGAATTCGCATCCTCGATACACCGCCCACGACCTTTGCCCAGAATGAGATCCCGTTCTGCGAGCCCGGCGGCGAAGATCCGACGCCTTTCGCCCCCGGCCTGCGCCGCGCGGTCTACAACTTCATGCACGGCGAGGGCCTGCGCGCTGACGTGCGCAGCTGGTTCGATTTTCCTGTCCCGCGTCCCAAGCTGGCGCGTGGCTTCGTACGCGCGAGCACGTGTGGCTAGCGATCATCGGCGCGATCCGGAGTTTCACCACAGAGTGCACAGAGGCCACAGAGGCCGGAAGGAAAGGGTTCCGGATCCGGTCCGAACCCTTCTTTCCCATCCGTCTCTGTGATCTCTGTGATCTCTGTGGTGAAACTCCGGGGCTGACTCAGCCGCCGCGAATCCGGTGCAGGGTGAGCATGTTGGTCTGGAATGGCTCGTCCTTCAACACCACGCCGTAGGTGACAATGATGTCGTCCCCGGGCTTGGCCAGGTCGTGGGTGCACAGCTCGTGTTCGGCCTGTTCGACCACGCCGGGGACACCCTTGACCCAGGCACCAAAAAGCGGGCGCACGCCCCAGTACAGGCCCAGTTGGTTCAGGACGGCCTCGTGTCGTGAAAACGCCACGATATTGGCCAGCGGGCGCTGCGCAGAGAGCACGGCCGCCGAATGTCCGCTCTCGGTGTACACGGCAATGGCCGCCAGATTGAGGTCCTCGGCGATCTCCGCGGCCGCGTCGGCTATCGAGCTGGAGTAGGTCCGCTCGGTCACGTCAGGCCGTTCCTTCCATAGCTTGTGGTAGTACTCGCTGCCTTCGATCTCGTCGATGATGCGCGCCAGGGTCTTGACCGCTTCGACTGGATAGTCGCCCACCGAGGTCTCGGCTGAGAGCATGACCGCGTCGGTGCCGTCGAGAACAGCGTTGGCCACGTCGGAAACCTCGGCGCGCGTAGGCCGTGGATTCTTGATCATGGAATCGAGCATCTGGGTGGCGGTGATGGCGGGTTTGGCGCGAAACTTTATGTCATGCAGAATTTGCTTCTGAATCAGCGGCACCTTTTCGTTGCCCGCTTCCACACCCAAATCGCCCCGCGCCACCATGACCGCGTCGCTAACGTCCAAGATTTCGTCCAGCCGCGTGACTGCCTCCGGCTTTTCGATCTTGGCTATGATGGGGATCCCGCCGGCCAGCTCTTTGGCCTCGGTCACATCCTGCGGGGTCCGCACAAAGGACAAGGCGAACCAATCCACGCCCAGTTCACGGCCGAACACGATGTCCTTCTTGTCCTTTTCGGTCAACGCCGGCACTGACAAGGCCGAACCCGGCAGGTTCATGCCCTTCTTGTCCTTGAGCAGGCCGCCGTCGACCACGCGGCAGATGACGTCGTCGCCCTTGATGGATTCCACGCGCAGCTGCAAGAGGCCGTCGTCGAGCAGGATGGGATCGCCGGGTTTCACGTCACGCGCCAGGGGCAGATAGGTGTGCGAAACCCGCTCGCTGGTGCCCAGCACCTCGGTTGTGGTCAGGCAGATGCTCTTTCCCCTTTCGAGCGGCACCTGACCGCCGGTCATGCGTCCTACCCGAATTTTTGGGCCGCAAAGGTCGGCAAACAGCGTGATTGGCCGGCCCACCTGGCGGGCCGCCGCGCGCACTTCGTCGTAGGTCTTGCGGTGGGTGTCGTAGTCGCCGTGCGAGAAGTTGAGGCGTGCGACGTCCATGCCCGCCTCGATCAGCTCCACCAGGCGGGGTACACCTGCGGTCGCAGGTCCCAGGGTACAGACGATCTTCACCTTGCGCATACGTGGCCTCCTGACGCGGCTATGGTCGCAGAAGCTCAACCCTCGCCGCAAGCTCGTTAAGATCTGGCGGATTTTCTCTCGACCTGTATTATCTCCGACTTGAGACGCTAGACGTCAAGGAGGGATCCCGATGAAGCGCATGTTTCTAGTTCTGGTTGTTTCCGCTGTTCTGCCCATCGCTGCCATGGCTCAGGCCCCGGCTCCGGCCGCCAAGCCCGCTCCGGCCGCCAAGGCCGCTGCCCCGGCTGCCGCTCCGGCTGCTGCTCCGGCTGCTGCCGAGAAGAGCGACAAGGCCGAGAAGGCCGACAAGGCCAAGGCTGAGAAAGCCGAGAAGGCCGAGAAGGCCAAGCCAGCGAAGGCCGAAAAGGCTGAGAAAGCCGAAAAGGCTGAGAAGGCCAAGTAAGGCAGAACGAAGGCACGAAGTTCCAAAGGCCTCCTGGCTCGACCAGGGGGCCTTTTTCGTATCCGGTGATGGCGGCCGTGGGCGACGTGGTCTGGCCCTAATACGCGCACGCCTATCACCGGCTGGCGGGCGCGCGGCGGAGCTGGTATCACAGACTATGAGGATTCCCCCATGGCCAAAGCCAAAGTCGCCGTTCTCAAGTGCAAGCCCGAAACCATCCTGAGCGACATCGAGCGCCTGTGCGAGCTGGCGGGAATGAAGCAGGCTCTGGCGGCGGGCAAGACCACCATCCTCAAGGACAACATTTCGTGGCACTACCCATTCCCGGGCGCCAACACCACGCCCTGGCAGATGGAGGGAACCATCAAGACCCTGAAGGCCGCGGGGTACGCCGACATCACCTGCGTGCAGAACAAGACCGTGGTGACCAACGCCTTCAAGGGCGAGGATCTCAATCACTACGTGCCGCTCTTCCGCAAGTATGACGTACCGGTTCTCTACAACTTCAAGGAAAGCGACATGCGCTGGGTCGAGTACAAGCCCAAGGCGCGCATGCACGTCTTGCCACGCATCTTCCCCGACGGGATTCGCATCCCCGACTACTTCCTGGGCAAGAACATCGTCCACCTGCCCACGGCCAAGTGTCACATCTACACCACGACCACCGGCGCGATGAAGAACGCCTTTGGCGGACTCTTGGCCACGCACCGCCACTACACGCACAGTTGGATTCACCGCACCCTGGTGGATCTGTTGGCCATCCAAAAGGAAATTCACACCGGCATCTTCGCGATCATGGACTGTACCACCGCGGGCAACGGCCCTGGGCCGCGCACCATGATCCCGGTGATCAAGGACTACATGCTGGCCAGTGCGGACCAAGTCGCCATCGACGCAGTATCCGCCAAGATGATGGGCTTCGATCCCATGTCGCTGGAATACATCAGCGTCGCGCACCAGGATGGCCTGGGTGTGGGCGATCCGCGCGACATCGAAATCGTCGGCGACGACATCTCAAACGAGAGCTGGGGCTTCAAGGTGGGCGACAACCTGGCCAGCATGGCCGGCGACTTCATTTGGTTTGGGCCGCTCAAGGCCCTCCAGAAGCTGTTCTTCCATACCCCGCTGGTCAACGTCTTCGTGGCCGCCAGCGAGGCGTACCACGACTACTACCGCTGGCCAGTCAAGGACAAGAAGACCTTCGAGAACTGGAAGCGCGACACGCAGTGGGGACGGCTGTTCCAGCAGTACGAAAACGTTTGAGCTAGTTTTTTCACCACAGAGAGCACAGAGAACACAGAGGTCGGAAAGGAAGAAAGGGTTCGGACCGGACCGAATCCGACCCTTCCCTTTCCGATTCGTCTCTGTGACCTCTGTGCTCTCTGTGGTGCAGAATAGCTAACTACCTCCGTCGCCAGGCCACGCCTCGCGTGTCGCTGTCGTAGGGCGAGCTGGCGTCGATGCGCATGGGTGGGGCCGGGCCCAGATGGTTGGAGGGCGGCGCCAGGGCCTTTGCGATAGCGGGGCCGAGCCTCTTCCAAAAATCCTTCTTCAACACACGCGCCAGCTTCTCCTTGTACGCCGCGATCTCCCAGCGCCCCACCACCGAACCATCGAGCCCCTGCCAGACCAGGAAGGTCATCGCCAGCCTCTTGCCCTTCTGCTCGATGTCGGCCACGACAAAGGCCTTCAGCTCGCGGTCGCGCGCAAGCTGAGGATACTGTCCCGTGCCCGACACGGCCGGGATAGACGTCAGGACGGCAAAACCGTGGTTGGCCACGATGCGCGCCACGTGATTGCGCACCAGCCTGCTGTCTTCGTCTGGACCGCTAAACGGCTGCACAGCCACACGCTGCCCGGCCCAGGCCAGGGGGGCAGCCAGAAGAAGAAGAGCGGCTGGCAAGAGACGCAGCATGGCAGCTATGGTCGCCCAGGTTGGGGGTGGAAAGCAATTTCGGCGGAGGTAAGATTGGCCCAAAACATGCTCTAGGAAGGGCTCAGGGTTGGGTTGATCTTCCAAGCCCATCGGGGGTTCGCCATGAAAACTTTTCGCCGCATCGCCTTCGTATTGCTGGTTGCCGT
>PMLB01000064.1 GCA_003158735.1 Myxococcales bacterium
ATGGCCAATGCCGCTGGCTATCTTCGCTGGTCGTCATCCCCTGTTGACCAAGCGGATCAGACTCTCGAGGGTGTGCAACTTGCGCGCCGTCTTGGCGTATACCCGCGAGGCAAAAATTGCAGACGCGGCATGGGCGCCCAGCAGATCGAGCAAGTCGCGGTCTTCCTTAACGAAGGCCGGCTTGTGATCCCGCAGCTTGAGGATGACCAGCGCCCCCATCGTCAGGTCCTGTACGCGCAAGGGCACCACTGCCAGAGCCGGCGACTCCTCGGTTGGCCCAAAACGCAGTCCCCCGTCGAGCAATGCTGCATCCACCAGCGGATCGCCACCGGTGTAGCGCTCGGTCTGCTCCCAGCGCGAATTGGCCTCGCCCTGCATGAGCCGCACTTCGTAGCCCTTGTCCTCGTCGTCGATGAGCAGCAGGACGAACTGCTCGGCGCCGATCAGGTTGAGGACGATCTCGGCGATGGTGGACTGCACCTCCGCCGGGTCGAGCGTGGCATGGAGTTGATAAGTAGCCACGTACAGGGTCATCAGACGGCCGACTTGGTGCTCAACCTCGGCCAAACGACCGGTCAATTCCAGACGCTCGCTTTCAGCAACCGCAAGGCGCGCCTCGGCTGCACCCGCCGGGCCAGCACCGCCCCCCTGGCCCACCACACGGCTCGCCTCCTCGATGGCCGTCTGCGCGTCGCTGACCAGCTGCTGCGCGCGCCGCAAGGTGGCCATCGCATCTCGCCCGGCACGGGCTGGGGCATCCCGGCCAGCAGGCGAGTCCGCGACAGGGGGTGGATCGGTCATGTTGTGATCCTCGCTCATGCAGCAGATTGCCTGGTCTCGATGCGATTGACGATCTTGAGAAGATCCTCACGCTGGAAAGGTTTTCTAAGGTAGGCCACCGCGCCGGCTTGCAGGCCGCGTGCGACCTCCTCTTCCTTGCCGTCAGTGGAAACGATGATGACGGGAATCTTGGCCAGGGCCGGGTTGGTCTTCACTTGCGCCAGGAACTCCAGCCCGGTCATCTTGGGCATATTGATGTCCAGGATGATGAAGTCCACGTCCGGACTCTGGCTGAGCTTGTCCAGCGCCTCGAGCCCGTTGAAGGCAGACAGCAAAGTAGTTGGCTGCAGCATGACCTCGTACATTTTGTGGATGAGCCGGGAGTCCTCCACTACGAGGACTCTTCTGTTCTTGACCGAGTTCACGCGTGCCTCCTCGGGGAGTTCGGCTCCCACGTTTCAGTATGGCGCCTTTCGCGTCCGACGGGGAAGGTTTGCAGATGCGGCATGCGGGCCAAACGAGCTAGACTTTCAATGACAAACCTCGTCGGTTCTGTCCCCAGGCTTGAATGAAGACAGCGCGTGACCCCGCGCGATATGCGCAGACTGACCAGAGTTGAAGAGCGGCTTCTTCTTCCCGCCGCCGGACCGGAGCATAATGGGGCGGCTTGCCTGACTTGCGCACCAGCTCTTCCTTGTCCGGGTTCATTGATGAACTCGACGTCCTCATCCGCGCCCGTTACCCGCTCATCTACCTCGTGACATGGGAAGAGCAGCGGGTTGACGCGCTCCTCGCCAGCTTGGCCGAGTCGCACGGCAAAGCGTTCTACACATGGTCGGTCACGCAGGGACTGTGCCGCCTGGACGATGGCAGGACCGCAAGCAAAGCCGCCGGCCCTACCGATCCTGGCTCGGCGCTCGCGGCGGTTGAAAAACTGGCTGAGCCGGCGTTGGTGGTGTTCAAGGATTTTCATCCCTACTTGAACGACGCGACGATAATCCGGCGGACGCGCGAGCTGGCCCACAGCCTGAAGAGCACGTTTACCACAATGATTTTGGTCTCCCCGGTGCTCAACATCCCGGCCGAACTGGAAAAGGAAATCTCGGTGCTGGACGTGCCCCTGCCCGCCATCGAGGATCTGCTCAAGCTGCTGCGCGAGATTGTGGCGGTGGTGCGCGAGGGAAAGAAGGCCGTCATCGACTTGCGCAACGAGGACGTCGAGCCCTTGCTCAAGGCCGCTTTGGGCCTGACCTTGTCTGAGGCGGAGAACGCCTTTGCCAAGGCCATCGCCAAGGACCAGCGTCTGGACGCAGCGGACATCCAGCTCGTGCTCGCGGAGAAACGCCAGGTCATCCGCAAGAGCGGGCTTTTGGAGTACTACGCCACCGCCGAAACCTTTGCCAGCATCGGAGGCTTGCAAAACCTGAAGGCTTGGCTTGCTCAGCGCACCGCTGCCTTCACCGAGCGCGCGCGCCAGTTCGGGCTGCCCGCGCCCAAAGGCCTGCTGCTGCTCGGCGTGCAAGGTTGTGGCAAGAGCCTGACCGCCAAGGCAGTGGCGTCGCAGTGGCACTTGCCGCTGCTTCGCCTGGACATGGGGCGAATTTTCAGCGGGCTGGTGGGCTCATCCGAGGAGAACATGCGCAAAGCCATGCGCATTGCCGAGAGCATCGCCCCGGCCGTACTGTGGGTGGACGAGTTGGAGAAGAGCCTGTCCGGGCTGGGGTCGTCCGGGGTCAGCGACAGCGGCGTCACCGCACGTGTGTTCGGCAGCTTCCTCACCTGGTTGCAGGAAAAGACCGCGCCTGTGTTCGTGGTGGCCACTGCCAACCGCATCGACAGCCTGCCCGCGGAACTGCTGCGCAAGGGGCGTTTCGACGAGATCTTCTTCCTCGACCTGCCCACCGCCATTGAGCGCGCACAGATCTTCGGTATCCACCTGCAGCGTTTTGGTCGCAACCCTGACAGTTTCAATGTGGAGGAGCTGGCCAGGCGGGCCGAGCACTTCAGCGGCGCCGAGATCGAGCAAGTCATCGTGAGCGGGCTCTACGCAGCCTTTGCCGAGGGTGTGGAACTGGAACAGCGGCACTTGCTCCCCACCCTGTCCGAGACCTTGCCTCTGGCTGTGACCATGCGCGAAGACATCGCACGCTTGCGCGAGTGGGCTCGTACCCGCACCCGCCCGGCCTCCACGCCGGAACCGCAACGGCCGGGCAGCACGGGCATCGTCTAGCGCGAAGTCGGGTGAAGCATGGACGACGAGACCCTCAACCGCTTTCGCCAGCTGGAAGGGCCGCGCAGCGACGTCCCGGACGCGCCCGCCCACACGCCCACCAGCGACCGCTTCGATGTGGTGTTGGCACCGGGGGAGAAGCCGCCGGCCGCTCGCCCATCCAGCGCGTTCCGACCACCAACCGAAAAGCACGTGGCAATCTCGGTAGACGAAGAAGGGTTCAAAGCCGTGCCTCGCAACGACTGCCCCCGCTGCGAGAGGCCGAACAACCTGTTCGACCGCAAATGCGTCAACTGCGGAGCGCGGCTCGACACCCCGGCAGCGCGCGCCTACAACGAAAAGCTATGGCGGGCCAGTCAGCCCGAATCGGAAGGATCCGCACCCGAGCTCCCCGTCCCGGGGACTGAACCACTCTCGCCCCAGGAGGAGGCCGCCCGACGGGCCGCATTGGAGGAACTGGCTGTGCGTGAGATGGGCCGCCGGCCGCGCCGAGCTGGCGAGCAGATTTCTCTGTGGCGTTCCATGCTGGGAGTTGGCGCAAGCGCGTTCGATGAGCAGCCCTCGACGCTCAGAGCGAGCGGAAACCTGCCAGTCATCACCGCCGTGGTGCTGGCGCTTTTCCTGCTGGGCAGCCTGATGGTGTACGGTCCGCGCCTGTGGCACCTGCCCGTAGTGGTGGGCGTGGGACTGCTGCTGGTGCGGCGACGGATCTAGCTGCGTGGGCGGGGCGACCGCAGGTCGCCCCTACCGCCGGCTCAATCCGCGCGGTTGCTAATTCTCGCTTCGCCCGCCTACTCCCTTGGTATCTGCCGAGATCGCCTTGGCTGCCTGCTTGGGGCGCAGCGCGCGCGTGGCCTTGCCGGCGCGCCACATTTCGCTGCTGCCCATCTCAGCCAGTTCCTTGCCCAGCAGCTCCTGGTAGTTGGGGCCGCCAGTCGATTCGAGCACGCGCGCGGTTTCCTTGCCCGAGGCCACGCGGTCATACAGCCAGTGGAAGACCGGGAGCACGGCTGACTTGAAGCGCGGGCGCCAGTCGAGCGCGCCCCGCTGCGCGGTGGCTGAGCAGTTCGAGTACATCCAGTCCATGCCGTTCTCGTCCACCAGACGGATGAGGCTCTGGGTCAGCTCCTCGACCGTCTCG
>PMLB01000424.1 GCA_003158735.1 Myxococcales bacterium
CCATCGCGACCGTCGTCTCGACTCAGGTGCTGACGCCATTCCGCGCGGTTCTGTGGGCGGCCTTCTTCAACGTCATTGCCTTCGCGCTATTCAAGCTTCATGTGGCCGGCACCATCGGGAAAGGGATCATCGACCCTGGCGTGGTCGACGTCGCTGTGATCACTGGCGCCCTGGGCGGGGCCATCGCCTGGAACCTGCTCACCTGGTGGTGGGGCCTGCCGTCCAGCTCTTCCCACGCTCTGGTGGGCGGCCTGATCGGCGCTGGAGTCTCGAAAGCGGGACTCGGTATTTTGGGCTGGCAAAAGATCGGCAGCACGGCTGCATTCATCTTCCTGTCGCCCCTGATCGGCTATCTCGCTTCATCGCTACTGGCGATCACCGGGTCTTGGCTGTTCCGCAAGGCCACGCCCGGGCGCGTGGACAAGTGGTTCCGGCGCCTCCAACTAGTGTCCTCGGCCATGCTCAGCGTCAACCACGGCGGCAACGACGCACAAAAGACCATGGGGATCATCGCCGCGCTGCTCTACTCGCAGGGCCTGCTGGGCGAGGATTTCCACACCGCTGGACGCATTCCAGTCTGGATCGTCCTTTCGTGCTACTTGGCCATGGGGCTGGGCACCATGGCTGGTGGCTGGCGCATCGTCAAGACCATGGGAATGCGGCTGACCAAGCTTCGTCCTTTTACCGGATTCTGTGCTGAAGCGGGCGGCTCGCTGGCCATCTTCATTGCGACCTCCATGGGAATTCCCGTGTCGACGACTCACACCATCACCGGTTCCATTGTGGGAGTGGGCTCGGTGTCCAACCCGGGCCGCGTCCGCTGGGGCGTAGCCAGTCGCATTCTGTGGGCCTGGATCTTCACCATCCCGGCCTCAGCCGCCATCGCTGCCGTGACCTACTTCGTGGCTCGCGCGTTCGGCGTGTAGATCGACCTGGCGGCCACGTCTGTGGCTTTCGGTTTCGCCCTCCCGATATTCCCTTCGCGCGGTGTCTCCGCCGGCTTCTTGACGCCTCGACGCGTGGTAACCCACGTCACAGCACGACCACGTTTCACTGGATTCCGAGTATCGATTCGACCTAAGCTTGCGCCATGGTTGAGATGCTCATCAACAAGTACTCTTTCACAATGATCGGTTTGACAGTCCTACTGGCTCAGGCTTGTATGCCCAGTGCTACAAACGAAGGCGGTGGCGGGAATGGTGGAGCAGGAGGCGTTCCAGGATCGGCCGGCCAGAGCGGGTCTGGCGGGAACGCGATCGGCGGCACGACGGTGGCTGCTGGCGGCACAACAGTGGCTGGCGGAACAACGGTGGCTGGCGGCACGACGGTGGCCGGCGGCACCACGGTGGTCGGTGGCGCGACGGTGGCCGGTGGCTCGGTCGTAACCGGCGGCTCGGTCGTAACCGGTGGCTCGGTCGTAACCGGCGGCTCGGTCGTAACCGGCGGCTCGGTCGTAACCGGCGGCTCGGCGGTGACGGGCGGAACGACGGTAACCGGCGGAATGACAACAGCGAGTACCTCGACTGGCTCCGGATCCGGCTGCCCGGGTGTCGCGATCGTTCCAGACGCCACAGGCCATGTGCCAATCAATTCCGTCGGAATCAACGGCAACTGGTTCTACTACAGCGACTGCGTTGATCTGAAGAATGTCAACTGCTCGGCCCAGACCCAGCCCCCCTCGACGACCAGCTTTCCAAACACCAACGGCAAGATGTGCACAACTGGATCGACTGGAAAGTCCGCCACCGGGTGGGGTGCCGGCATCGCGCTTGAGTTGAACGACACTGGAGGGCAGCAGCCGTACAACGCGACATCACATGGAGTCAAAGGATTCTGTTTCCTGCTGTCGGGAACCAAGCTACCTGCAGGAACTGGGATCCGCGTCGCGTTCACCACGAAGAACAACAACGACAATCCCTACTTCGAACAGGAAATCGCGATGGGCCAGCACACGGTTCTCTTCACGGACACCGGATTTGGACAGGCAACGTGGGAAACCAAGGAAACCTGGGATCCCACCACGATTATCCTGCTTCAATTCCAGATTCCGGCTGCGCCCCCGACGCCGGTTCCCTGGGACTTCTGCATCGAAGGACTGACCGCGATCACCCAGTAGGCGGGCGGCCAAAAGAAAACTCAGGGCAGCGTCACTTCGTCTGCGGCCACGAAAGACCCGCCGGCGTCGCGTCCGCGCAGGACTGCGGCCAGCTTCCTGGCCCCGGCCGGCGGGCTGACCGTAATCTCGCCACCCGGCGCAAGCGACGTTGCATTTCCCGGCAGCTCACGCCGCCGCCCGCTCCCGTCCTCGACAAACACGCGTAGCGCCCCACCCTCCTTGACCTCACCGCCCAGGCGAACCGTCACGCTCGTTTCCGCAAGCGTCATCTCCAAGCGCGCCCGCAAAAGATGGTTGAGCAAGCCCGCTGCGTAGCCGGCGATCTCCGGCAACAACGTGCGCGCCATGTCCGCGTAGACAGCATCATCGAGAAAAAAGCGCACCTGCGTCCCGGTGTTTTCGTAAGCGAGCACACGATGGCCTTCCAGCGCCAAGTAGTGGCGACTCTGCGCCGGCCGCAGTACCAGCAAGGACAGCGTGGGCGAGGAAAAATTCAGCGACTCGCGCGCACGGCGAACCACGTCGGCCACCTTGGTGTCCCGCTCGATGGAGACATCGGCCGGGATGGTGCCCTCGGAGAAAAAACGCCGCTGGGTGCGATTGGCCAGTCCCTTGCCATCCGCAGATGCAAAGAAGCTGGCGATGTCGGGCCGGGAAACCGGCGCAGCCGCGGCAGGAAGCCCCGAGCGACCGTAGTGCTCTGCCACGAATTGCTCGTAGGCCGAACCGTCGTCACGTTGCAGGAACGCGCCCCGAAAATCGTTGCGCACGAAGGCTGGTTGCCCGGCGTCTTCGAGCACCGACATCACCCCGCCTAGGGCCAGTAAGGCCCGCACCAGAGCTGATTCGCGCGCACGCGGTTCAGCCAAGCTGATGGCGCGCTCCCAGTTGTCGAGAAACGCGGGAACGCCCAAGTCATTGCCGGGCGACCAGATCCAGTCCAGCGCGGACTTGCCCTCCAGGGTAAAGGCCGTGCCCGCGGCCAGACTGCGCACGCTCGCGCCGCCATCAAACAGCAGACGCAGGCTGTGGGCCAAGCCTGACAACCCCGGGTCATCATGCAGACCCTTCCCGGTTGCCGGATCGAGGAAGTGATTCGCGCCACGCTCGGGCGGCGTCTTGGCCAGCACCGCACCTGCCATCACCCACTCGCCCGCGCCCTGCACGCCGTCAGGCCCCGGCCGGTACCCGCCCGCCGGGTCAAGCGCGTCGAGCCGAGCTTGCCAGGCCCGCCGCTCGTCTCGGTCGAAGAGGTCGAGGCCGATGTGCAAGGGTTCGAGGAGTCCCAGCGGCCGTCCCAGATGGGCAAGCACCTGGTGGAGGCGAGAGGCTTCTACCGCTCGCTCGGTCAAGCCGGCATGCGTGGGGGCGGGTTCATAGGCGCGCGCAGCCGGATGGCTGAACATTGCCCAGGCACCCATGAGCGCCGCCAGGTTGAACCGCGCACGGGCAAGAAGGCTCGAGCGTTTCACGGCTTGCCTCCTGGCGCAAGCGCCGGGCCCGATGCAGGCAGAAGCCCAGTGCTCTCGGGTGACGGCAGCTTGACCTCGGGCAGATGGCTCTCCGCCAGCTTGGCAAGACGCAGGATCATCGATGGCTCAGAGCACTGAGCAAGGCCGCAACTCAGCTGCATCACGACCCCTTTCTCCCGCAGCAAGAAAGCGAACCCGGTCACGTCGCCGCCCCTGGCCCGCAAGGATGCATCTCCCATCTCTTCGGTGGCGACGGCGCTCGGAAGATCGCCGAGCAACTTCCTGAATTGCGCCTCAGCGGCTTCCGACCCTATGGCCCACACCCTCAGTCCGACGTCATGGGTCTCCGGCTTGTCGCTGGCCTTGAAGTGGCGGCTGTCATACACGTCGCTGGTCGCTCGGTCAGCCAACTTGCCCACTTCGAACTTTCCTGCATACCCGGTCACACCACGCACCTCGTCCTCGGACAGAAGCGGAGAGATGTCCAGCGCCGACGAGGAGCCGACCCGCGCAGCCTGTGCCGGACGTTCGGAAGCGCTTGCGGGCGAGGCACCGTCAAGCTCCAGTCCCGCCGGCTGCACTTCCCAGGCCACCGCCGCGCGGATGGCGGGACCGCCGCCCAGAAAGACCAGGTGCCTGAAGTGGGACATGGAGGACTGCCATTTCTCCAGACGCACCCGGGTTCCCTGCTGGGCGAAGTCGCTGCGCGGTTCTCCCGTCGGGAAAATGCCGTCGCTACGCCAAGCCACGTACCCGCGCCGGTAGACGATGAGGGTGAATCGGCGCAGACGGACCCCCTCGCCGCGCGGAAGGTCCGCGGGGATCTTCAGCCGATAGCGGCCGTCGGCGCCGGTTTCAGCGACGGCCTCGAGCGCGGCGGCCGGGCCCTGCAGTCCGATGCCACGCTCGAACGCCCAAGCACCCGCCACCACGGCTCCCGCCAGCGGACGGTCGGTTTCTCCGTCGACGACCAGCCCGTCGAACGGGCCCAGGAGGTCACCGGGCCGCAACGTGTCCGGCCGTGCCGAAAACGGCGCATTCTCCACCACGGGGCCGCACGACGACACGAGCACGGCCAGCCAGGCGGCCATGGTCAAGTTCGCCAAGAACCCGCTTCGGGCGGATTTGACGCTCTCCGGAATCGTTGGTATTAGTTGCTGCACGATGAATGGGTGGGTGTCATGCCCGTCTCGACAGTGAACGTCCCGCTCGCCTTCTAGTAGAGGATGGGCTGCCTTGCAACGGTCGCCGGCGCTTTCTAGCAACGACTAGCGAAGATGCTCATTAGCTGTCTCCAATGTGGCGGGGCGCTCGCGGAGGGCG
>PMLB01000402.1 GCA_003158735.1 Myxococcales bacterium
GACGTCGACGAGGGCGAAGAGACGGCGCTCAATGCCAAACGCTGGAAGTTCGCGACCTTCTTCAACCGGGTCAAGGAACAGGTGCGCGACCGCTGGAAGCCGGTCGAAGAGTACCAGCGCCGCGACCCCACGGGCGCCATCTACGGTGCGCAGGACCGCCTGACCCAGGTGCACGTCCAGCTCCGAGCCGATGGCTCGCTGGCCAAGGTCTCGCTGGCCCAGACCTGCGGCGTGGACTTTCTCGACGACACGGCCATCGAGGCATTCAAGCAGGCGCAGCCGTTCCCCAATCCGCCTCGCCAGCTGGTGCAGGCCTCTGGCCTCATCGACTTCGATTTCGGGTTCTATCTCGAGATCTCCGGTTCACCGCGCGTGAGGTTCCTGAAATACAAGATGTAGCCAGGCCAGCCGCGTCTCGCGTCGCCGCGCGCTATCGCGGATTCCTGCCAAGTGACAAATTCGTCCTATAATCTGGCCTCGAATGCATCGCCCGAATGGGCTCTCGGCAATAAGAAGGAGTTTCCATGAGAAATCTAAGCATCTTGGTTTCGGCTAGCCTTGTCGCGTTTGCCCTGGCTTGCGGCAGCGGCGGCACACCCACGGGCGGCCACAGCGGCGGTGCAACCGCCGGCACGACACCCACGGGCGGCCACAGCGGCGGCGCCAGCGGCACGACACCGACAGGCGGAAACTGCGGAACCACGACCGGCACTGGCGGCGGGAACGGCTCGGCTTCCTGCAGCCTGCCGGACTGTCTCAAGTATCTCGGCACTGACTGCGTTGAAACTGGCACTTGCGCGACGGAGACTGACCTCTCCACGAATGACTTCAATACCTGCTACCCGAACGGGGTTACGGAGAGCGCGGTTCTGGACACCACGAATGTGACCACGCTGACCGTGAAGAAGAATGGCTCGGCTTGCTTTTCCACAGTGTTCGAAGGGAACGACGTGACCAACGGCATGGGCGCTTCCATCACGGTGAAGAATGCGTGCGGCGCGACGGTGGCGACCGTGAGATACGACGACACGCTCACCTACTACTTGGTCACTTGCACGGGCGCTCAGGAGGTGGCAACCGATCCGTCTTGTTTGGCTGTCTACCCAGTGTCCACTTTTATGGGCTCTCATTGTGATGAGGGCGGCTGCACGCCCTAGCGCTTGCGCTACCCCCACCGCTATCGCGGAATCAGCGAGTCCAGCTCGCCCCAGCGGGCGTAGAGGCGGTCCACTTCTGCCTGGGCAGCGTTGATTTCTGTCTCCAGCTCGACCAGGCGGGCATGATTTGAGGCGACCTGCGGGCTGTTCTGCTCGGCCCGCAGCGCCGCCAAGATTGCCTCGGCCTGGGCGATGCGCGCCTCAATGGTGTCCCAGTCGCGCTGGTCATGGTAGCTGAGCTTGCGGCGCGGGGTGCTGGCCGCCGCAGGCGTTTTGGGCGTGCTGGCATTCGGGGCCGTGGCGGCTTCGGCCTCCTCGGCGTACCAGCTCTCCCACTGCCTGAGGCCCACCATGGAAGTGATGCGGCCTTCGGCGCCCGGCCGCGTGTGGAAGGCGAGCAGCTTGGTGGTCACGCGGTCGAGGAAATAGCGATCGTGGGTCACCAGCAAGACCGCGCCGTCGAAGCCCAGCAGCGAGTCCTCCAGGATCTGCAGCGTGTCCAAATCGAGATCATTGGTCGGCTCGTCCAGCACCAACACATTCGCGGGTCGCAACATCAGGCGGGCGAGGGCCAGGCGGCTCTGCTCGCCGCCTGAAAGCTGGCCCACGGCCAGTTTGGCGTGCTCGCTGCGGAACAGGAAACGCGCCAGATAGCCGCTGACGTGAACACGCACGCCGCGGAAAGTGACATGGTCGCCGCTCGGGCAGAGGGTGTCGACCACGCTTTGCTGCGGATCCAGGGCCTCGCGGTGCTGGGCAAAGTACGCCACCTGCAAACCGTCGGCGCGCAGGATCTGCCCAACGTCCGGCGGCTCGTCACCGACCAGCACGCGCAGCAAGGTCGACTTGCCGCACCCGTTGGGACCGATGAGCCCCACGCGGCTGCCCGGGCCTAGAAACAGGTCCAGTTCCTTGAAAACGATCTTGTCGCCGTACGACTTGGCGATGCCGCGCGTTTCGATGAGGCGGCGCGGGTTGCGGCCGGTGCCGACGAAGTCGATGTCAGCGGTGCGCACGACGTTGCGGCCGGCCAGCTCGTCCACCTCGCCTGCCAGCACTTCGGCGCGCTGGATACGCGCTTGCTGCTTGGTGGAGCGGGCCGGCGCGCCTGCGCGCAGCCATTCGGTCTCGCGGCGCAGCGTGTTGCGCAGCGAAGTCTCGCGCCGTTCTTGCGCGGCCATCAGGTCTGCCTTGCGCTCGATGAAGGTGGCGTAGTCGCCCGTCACGGCAAGCAGCCCGCCGGCATTACGCCGGTCGAGTTCCAGAATGCGGTTGGCCACCCGCTGCAGGAACAGGCGATCGTGGGTGACCGTCACGGTGGCAAAGGGCGCCGCGGCCAGCAGCTTCTCCAGCCACAGGATGCTGTCCACGTCCAGGTGGTTGGTGGGCNNTTGGTGGGCTCGTCGAGCAGCAGTAGCTCTGGCTCGCGCACCAGCTCGCGCGCCAGGGCCACCCGCTTACGCCAGCCGCCGGACAGGCGATCCACCGGGGCGTCCGCGCCCGCCTGCGCGCCGCCCAGATCCAGCCGAGAGATCAACTCATCGACGCGCGCCGCCGCCCTCCAGCCCAGGTCGTGATCGGCGATCCCGGCCGCACCTTCCATGATGCTTTCGCGCACGGTTCTCCCTGAGGTGAAGACTGGCACCTGCGCCACATGGCCCACGCGCAGCCCGCGTCGCGGCGACAGCTCGCCGCGATCGGGAGTGTCCGCGCCGGCCAGAATGCGCAGGAGCGTCGTCTTGCCCGCGCCGTTGGGCCCGATGAGCCCCACGCGCTCACCCTCGGCCAGGGTGAAGCTGATCCCGTCGAACAGCGGTCGCGCGCCGAACGACTTGGACAGGTCCTGAACTGTGGCAAGGATTGCCATGGGGGTGCGGGAGTATAGATGCGAAATCATACCCGGTCCCGGTTCGTTGCGGCCGATGCCATGAACGTGCTGAACGCGGCGCAGGCCGCGCCTGCCGCAGTCAGATTGGAGCTTTCACATCGTGCAACCGCAAACCAATCTCGAATCTGGGTCGCTGGCGGAGATACTGAAGTTGGGTGACTCCAGCCACCAAGGGGCGCCTGAGTACAAATGGCAGCCGAGTCCGCCCTGCGGGCGTGTACCATTTTGGGGTGTGCCACTGCTGCCCAGCAGCCCGAGAAGAAGTTTACACTCCGCATTGCTTCCGCCCTGTGTCGCTGTGCCCACGTGGCTCGCCGCCTCTGGAGCCGGCACACCGTGGCTTGCGCAGACCTGCTGACAACTATTTCCTTGGGGGCCAAGGTACCAGCAGATGCCCGCGTGAGGCACCCCCGAGCATGTCGTGGTATCCGTGCCCACGTCCATTCCGACCTCCACGGTGGCGGTGTCTCCCTCTTCTCCGCCATCCATCAGGCTCGCACCACCGGTGCCACCGGTATTGGTGGCTCCGCCCGTGCCCGAGCCCGCTTGCCCTCCGGTAGCGGTGTCTTTGTCCACTCCGCCGTCCATCAGGCTCGTGCCGCCAGCGCCACCGGTACCCGTGCCTCCGCCCGTGCCCCCGTGCCCCCCAATAGCAGTGTTTCCGCCTGCTCCGGCGCCACCTTGCGGCGTTCCGGCGTCTGTCGTTCCTGTTGTTCCTCCGGAAGCCGTGTCGGCTCCCGAATTCGCGTCCAGTTTCGCCGGGTTGGTGCTGTCGAGGTTTGCGGGCGCATCAGGCAACGGGGCGTCGGGCTCCGCACCGTCCAAGAGAGCCACGTCTGGGATGGACGCGTCCATGCCCTGGTTGTGCTCGGTGAACAGACCGTCGAGAATTGGGCCGTCAAGGTCGAAATTGCCGAGGCCAGCGCTGTCCCAATGGGTCGTGTCGAGAAGTGTGCCGTCTCGGCTCGCCATGTCTGGAGAGAACGTGCCCGTTTCCTGATTGCCACCGAGCGCACCGTCCCGCCGCTCGCCATTCCTCAGATAGTCAAGATTTTGCAGGCTGCAGGCCGCCTGAGTGCAGACCAATCCCGTCATCACGGTTACCAGCGGCGAAGAGAATCGCGTCGCAGTTGATGCCGAAGTCATGAATCTCCTCCGCCGTGCATGGACTAGAAAGGTGACGAGACCTGCAAAACGCCTCCGACGCCGGAGGCTCGAGGAGCAAAGCCGACCGAAGTCGTCTGGTCGTTACCATCGGTCTTCTTGCTATGTCTCGTCAGGAACAGATAGGTCGCAACACCAGCCGAAACGAGGCCCACCGCCAGGCAAGTGTCGGCGAGCGCGTACTTCGTCTTCACATCGTCTACCTGGCTCGAGCGACAATAGGGCGAGCAGGAACGCTCGAGATCTCCCTTCTGGTTGCTCCCTTCGATGGCGAACAGGGCGAAACCGGCAGCCCCCAGCGCGGCGAGACCCGCCATTCCGTAGGGCAAGTAGCGCATGACCATTCCGCGTTCGTCGGGCTTGGCCAAGAGGTCCGCGTCCGCGGTCGGCTTCGGCGATGCATCCCCCTTTTTCGGAGTGCCGAACTCGACCTCGATGATTCGATTTCGTTCGCCCTCGCGAATGATCGTCTGCTGTTGGATAGGGTCAAGACCAGGAACACTGAACGAGAAGTGGCGCAGACCAGGATCCACAGGCACCGCCTTGCCGTCGAGTGAGATCAGCAGCGGCGTGCCATCGCAGAAGATCTCGACCTCCGTCAGATCCTTCCCATCTCGCCGAACGGCAAAGACGACGGTTGGAATAGCGCTTTCCGCCTGGTCCATCCACCGGCTACAATCGTCACGCACGAACTTGGGGCAGGCCGGGGCGATGCAATTCTTGAGATGGACGAGTGCAGCGTTGAGGTGCCCGGCCACTTTCTCCTCTTGCGCTTTCTCGTAGGAATCGGTGCACGTCGTCGATTCCGCAGCCGCTGCGACCGAGCAGAGTGATGCGCCACTCGCTAGAACAACCACATATGTTGCATAGATCTTCATGTCAGCTCTCGATTGGCGGGGGTGGGCTCAAAGACATTCTCGCTTCACCCGACGGATGCCGCTGGGGTCGATGAAATAGGGAGGATCGCAATTCCTTTTTCCTTGCAGTCTGCCGGTCTTCGACAGACCGGCAACCGCGGTCTTCGCATTCGGGCGGTGGTCGCCCGCGGGGGCCCGGCTCCTCGGCTCGGTCGCGGTTGCAGCGGCTGGCAGTCCGCGAACGGCAAGTGCGATGGGCGCAGCGACCGGCGCTGTTGCCGGTGCTTGCGTCGGGACGGCGACGACAGAACTCGCTACCTTCGTCTGCGGTGGAGTCTGTGGCTCGGGCAGAGCTGCTACGCTGACGGCCGCGTGGACGACGCTGACCCCGCCGGCCCCCTTCACGCCTCCCCGGTGCGACAGCCCGACAACGCCCACAACCACAGCGAGGGCCAGCAGAAAGACGCCTGCGATCGCCAGGCGCATCCGATGTGCGAAGGGCGAAACGTCTGGCGAGATACCGATGGGCGTCCTGGGCAACAACTCCGTAATCGTGATTTGCTTCGGATTGCTCAGGCCAGCCGCTTGCTCGGCGTTCTCGTTGCTGGCTTTCCCGGTTCGTTTCGTGTCCACGTCCGGCACGCTCACCAGCCGCTTGGACTTGAGCACTTGCAGTGGGTCGCTGGACACGAGTGCATCGAACGACGAGACTTCGATCTCTGACACTGTAGCTGCGCGTTGGGCTAGTTCTGTGCCGCCCATTTGCGCGACCCAGTCGCCCACCTTGCGCGGCCCGGAAACGGTAATCACTTCCTCAATGGCCGTGGCGAAGTCGCGGGCCGTCTGGAATCGAGTGTTGGCGTTTCGATCGAGGGCCTTCATGACGACTCGATCCAAGTCAGGCGACACAAGGCTGTTGATGAAGCTCGGCCGCGGAATCCTTGCGCTCATCACCTTGGCGACGACGCCGCCCGGATCGTCCGCATGGAAGAGGGGCTTCGTCGCGAGCGCCTCCCAGAGGACAATCCCCGCTGCGAAGATGTCGACGCGGCGATCGATGTCGCCGGAGCCCATCTGTTCGGGGGCCATATAGGCGAACTTGCCCTTCATCTGACCTTCGCGCGTCGACTGGAATCGTGACGCCGCCTTGGCGATGCCGAAGTCAACGACGCGCGACACCCCGTCGACCCCGACCATGATGTTCTGCGGTGATACGTCGCGGTGAACGATGTTGAGGGGGGCTCCGATCTCGTTCACGGCTTCGTGCGCGGCGTGGAGGCCGTGCAATGCGTCGCTCACGATTCTCGCGCTGATGGAGGGGAGGACTGGGGCGTGGATAGCGCGCGCAGCCCGGAGCAAGCGCGCAAAATTGTCGCCATGGATGTACTCCATGACCAAGAAGATCTCCTCGGTCTCCTCCAGCAAGACCACATCAAGCGGCACCGTGACGTTGGGATGTTGGATCCGGGCCGCGAGCCGCGCCTCGTCGAGAAACATGGAGACGAAATCGTTATCGCGCGAGTACTGGGGATGGAGGTGCTTGATGGCTACCGTGCGCGAGAATCCCACCGCGCCCAACAGCCGTCCGAAATGGACGGTAGCCATACCACCGGATGCGATCTCGTCGTACATGACATAGCGCCCGATTGCACGGGAGGAGAGGTGTGCTGTCGGTTCCGGTATGGGCGGCGGTCGAGAGCTCATCTTGTCTGCGTTATATCGGCAGGCAACGCTTGCAGGCTTAGGGGGATCGGCCCGAAACCTTCGCGCAGGCACATGGTCAGCAGCAAAACCTCGCTCGGCTGGCCATCTTGAGCCGCGATCAGTGGCTGGCGGTGCTGGAACCGCAACGCCGGGCGTAGTAAACACCCTGGCTCTCGTGATTCGCCTCGACAACATCAGCAAGCAGCACGGCCCGCAGATCCTGTTCATCGAGGCCAGCGCGGCCATTTTGCGCGGCGAGAAGATCGGCCTGGTGGGGCCCAACGGTGCCGGCAAGTCCACGGTGTTCCGTCTCATCATGGGCGAGGAGTCGCCTGACGAGGGCCAGATATCTATCGACCGCAACGTGACCATCGGGCACTTCAGCCAGGACGTGGGCGAGATGAAGGGCATCTCCGCGATTGGCGCGACCATGGACGGCGCGGGGCCGGTGTCAGCCATGGCCACCGAGATGCGCGAGCTGGAACACGCCATGGCCGACCCGACGCGCATCGACGAGCTGGACGCCCTGGTCGACCGCTTCGGCCATGTGCAGGCGCGCTTCGACGAGCTGGGCGGCTACGCGCTGGAAGCGCGGGCGCGCGAGATCATGGCCGGCCTCGGCTTCTCGCAAGAGATGATGGACGGCGACGTGGGGAATCTTTCGGGTGGGTGGAAGATGCGCGTGGCCCTGGCGCGAATTCTTCTGATGCGGCCCAAGGTCATGCTGCTCGACGAGCCTTCGAACCACCTGGATATCGAATCGATCATCTGGCTGGAGGGTTTTCTCAAGAATTACGACGGCGCGCTCTTGATGACCACCCACGATCGCGAGTTCATGAACCGCGTGGTCAGCAAGATCATCGAGATCGACGGCGGCGTGCTGACCACATTTTCGGGCAACTACGATTTCTACGAGAAGCAGCGCGCGCTCAACGAGACCCAGGCCGAGGCTGCGTACGCGCGCCAGCAGGCCATGCTGGCCAAGGAGATTCGCTTCATCGAGCGGTTCAAGGCCCAGGCCAGCCACGCGGCGCAGGTGCAGTCACGGGTGAAGAAGCTGGACAAGATCGAGAAGTTGGAACCGCCACGCCGCCGCCGCGTCCTGAGTTTTGCGTTTCCCGAGGCGCCGCGCTCGGGCGAGGACGTGATCAAGATCGAAGGCCTGCACAAGCAGTATGGATCCCACGTCATCTACGACGGATTCGATCTCATGGTCCGGCGCAAAGAGCGCTGGAGCGTGATGGGCGTGAACGGCGCGGGCAAGTCCACATTGCTGAAACTGGTGGCGGGCGATATTGCGCCCGACCAAGGCAGCGTGACCTTGGGCGCGGGCGTGCGTCTGGGCTACTTCGCCCAGCACGCCATGGAACTGCTCGACGCGGACAAGACGGTGTACGAGACCCTGGAAGAGGCGTTTCCGCTGGCCTCGGTGGGTACCATCAAGTCGCTGGGCGGCTGCTTCGGCTTCTCGGGCAGCGACATCGACAAGATCTGCCGCGTGCTCTCGGGCGGCGAGAAGGCGCGCCTGGTGATGGCGCGGCTGCTCTTCGATCGCCCCAATTTGCTGGTGCTGGACGAGCCCACCAACCATTTGGACATGGCCACCAAGGAGATGCTGCTGACGGCCTTGCGCGATTTCGAGGGCACCATGCTCTTCGTATCGCACGACCGACGTTTCCTGGCCGGCCTGTCCAACCGCGTGCTGGAACTGGTGCCCGAAGGCGTGATCCCCTACGGCGGCGGCTACCTGGAATATGTAGCCCGCAGTGGCCACGAGGCGCCCGGCCTACGTGCGTGACGTTGCTACCCGCTCCAGCCCGCGGCCTGGAGGACAGCCTCGGGATCAATGCGCCGGTGGAAGCGCACGACGCGTGCTCCGCTCGGGAGATCGCCGTCGGCACAGCAGCGTTCCTCGTCGAGACACAGGATCAGATTGTCCAGCTTGGCAGCGCGAAGCAGAGACAGCTTGCGCTGTAGATACTCGGGCGTCCAGAAGCCGAGGACTTCGACGAGAAACTGGCGACTGGAATCGAACCGGTGGCGCAGCAGGAAATCGGGGAAGATGATGGTGCCGTCGGCGCGCACAGGCTCGGGCTCGCGCACCAGATCCCAGTCGGGCGCAGCCTTCTTCAGATCGCGGGCGAAGCGCGCCTCCAGTTTGCTGTCAAAGGGCTTGGGCGTGCTGGCAGGGAAGAGCGGATCGCCACTCTGCAAGTGCAACTCGCCCTCCTGGCCGCGCAGCATGCAGATGGCTGTGAGTTCGAAACGCGCGCACCAGCCCAGGAAGGGAAGCAGCTCGCCCAAGGCTCGGCCATAGAGCAGAGTGCGACGAAAGACCGCATATGGCCCGGACAAATCCAGCACCGGCGGCTGGCCGTCCTCAACGGTGCAGATGAGGCCGCGCAGCTTGGCCTGGCGAACCACTGGACGCAGAGCTCCCTCGGCGCGAATGCGCACGCGGCTGGCGCGAACGAGCAGGCTGCGCGCAATGAGCTGATTGACCCGCAGGGCGACTTCGTGGGGTGACACCGGACTGCTGGGGCCGGTGAAGATGCGCTCACCAGGCAGATCGGCGAAGAGCGCGCGCTCCAGCGCCGCCGGTGCCAGTCCCAGGGTCGAAGCTGCGCTGGCAACAATTGCCGTGCGTGGCTTGCCGGCTTGCATGGCCGCCTCGACGAAGAGTGCCTCGCGGGCCTCGGCCGGAGAAACTTCGGACTTGATCTCAGCGTTGCCCATACGCAACAGAAACTGTATGGCCGCGCGCAACTTGAAGTGAGGAACTGCGCAGGGCAGGGGCTCGCGCAGACGCTGCTGCAGCTCGCGCAAAGGCCGGCCGCAGAATCGGTCCACCTCGTCGATGAGGACGTGCAACCAGGGTTGATCGCGCTCGTCGAGAAAGGCGGGCAAGACGCGGCCGCTTTGGATGCGCGCTGGAATGGCGGCGTCAGGCAGCAAGGGCGTTCCTCCGGCGACGGGACTGTCCGACTTCTCCGGTGGCACGCACCACCAACTCGTACACCAAAGCCCGCTTGCCTGGCTGCGGCCTGAGTACACGACCAACCCGTTGCACATGTTCGCGCTCGCCCTTGCTGCCTGCCACGATGATGCCAACCTCGGCGTCGGGAACGTCCAAGCCTTCGTTGAGCACCTGAGCCGAGACCAGAGCGTGCAGCTTGCTCTCTTTGAATAGCGTCAAGGCGCGCTCGCGCTCCTTGCGGCCGATGTGACAGGTGAGCGGCATGATCAGGTGCTCGCGACTCACGGCGTAGGCGGTGACGTTGTCCGCGGTGAACACGATCACGCGGGCTTCGCCATGGCGGGCCAGCAAGTTGGCGAGCATCTGGCGCTTGGCCTGAGGGAAGGCGAGCAAGCGGCGCGAGCGGTGCCAGGCGGCCAAGGCCCGGCGCCCCTCGTCGGTCTTGGCTGCGGCTCGCGCGAATTCCGTCCAACTGGCGTCCGGATCAATGGCGCGAAAGCGGCGCAGGACTTCGCAAAAGGTTGTCATGAGTGCCTCGTATTCGGCGCGTTCTGCTGTGGTCAGATCGAGGTGCAAGACGACGGAGTCGAAGGGGGCCAGGAATTCGCCCGTGAGATCGTCGATACGCAGCTCGTAGACCGTGGGGCCGACCAGCTCGGCGAGGCGCGCGGCTGTTTGACCCTTGGGTGGTGTGGCGGTCAATCCCAGACGCATGGGCGCAATGCTCATGTCCAGGGCTTCGTCGCGCTGACCCGCGCCGAAGTGGTGGGCCTCGTCGACGACCAGAAGCTGAAAACGGTTGCCGAGCTGGCGCATGTGGCGCCAGCCGCTCTCAAAGGTGGCCACGGTAATGGGCTCGACCTGATGCTCGCCGTCGCCCAGTCGGCCGGGAGAGAACCCAGTGCATTCATGGATGGCGCGCGCCCATTGATCGAGGAGCACGCGCGTGGGCACCAGGCACAGCGCTGGCACGCGCAGACGCGTGATGGCCGCAATCGCCAGCCGCGTCTTGCCCGCGCCCGTAGGCAACACAGTCACTCCACGTCGGTCAGTCAGCGCCCACGCTGCCAGTGCTGCCTCCTGGTACGGACGTAGATCAGTGGGCCGGAGGGCCGGCACGTCGTCCGCTGGGCCGGCCACTTCGTCCTCGAATCGGACACCGCGCCGGCCAAGCTCAGCCAGCAGTCGCTGATGAAATCGCGCCGGCAAGCGCAAGGCGCTCACCCGCGGATCCCACAGTGCGCCCGGAAGATCTGCGAGCGCCGACGAAGATTCTGGTTCGAGGAGGAGAATGGTTCCTTGGTCAAAGACAAGGCGCATGGCCGGCGCAAATGCAGCGCGCGTGCCAGGGCGAAGCTAGCTTTTTCACCACAGAGGGCACAGCGGACACAGAGGTCGGAGGGGAAGGGGTTCGGATAGCAGAAGAGTTGGCCGACCGTGTTGGGGCAGGGCATATGCCTTGCATATGCAGATGGGATGGGTAAGATCGTATGCATGCGGACGACCCTGAACCTTGATGACGATTTGGTCGCCAGAGCCATGAGCGCGACACACGCGTCCACCAAGACCGCCGCCATCGAGATGGGCTTGCGCGAGCTGCTGGCCAAGGCCGCGCGCGAGCGACTGGCCTCGCTCTACGGTT
The DNA here is from genome assembly GCA_003158735.1 of Myxococcales bacterium. Taxonomy (GTDB): domain Bacteria; phylum Myxococcota_A; class Polyangia; order Fen-1088; family Fen-1088; genus Fen-1137. The sequence continues at coordinate 11,390 of PMLB01000402.1, forward strand.
CCGACCCCGGGGCAAAGGCGCCAGCCCGGCGTCGGCTGGATCGACGGTCGTGATCCTGGCCGACACGACGGTATGGATCGATTTCCTGGCCGGGCGTTTCTCTGCCTTGGAGCTTCGGTCCCTGCTGGCGGCGAATCGCGTGGTTTGTCACCCGGCAGTGCGGGGTGAGATCGCCCTTGGCAGTATCACGAGACGGGACGAGGTTCTCCGGCTGCTCTCGCAGCTTCCCCGCGCGCCGGTCATTGGCGATGACGAGGTGTTTGCCATGATTGAGACAAGACAGCTGAGCGCGTCGGGCATCGGTTGGATCGACGCACACTTACTTGCGAGCGCGATGGCCGGCAAGCATGTCATTTGGACGGGAGACAAGCGACTGACCAGGATCGCGGCACGCATGAGCGTCCTGGCAGATCCCGCGGCCCTCGAAGACTAACTCCGATAATCCGCGTTCTCGCTGACGTACTCGTGGCTCAGGTCGGCGCCGATCACGGTGGTGCTCGCGTTGCCCGCACCTAGATCGATCTCGACTTCCACGCAACGTTCGTGCGCAGGGTAATCGACAGGCGGACGGAACACGCCGTCGACGGGTGGGGCGCTGGCGTAGAGTTCGGCCTGCTTGAGATGGGCGATCAGGGCGGCTTCGACCCTGGAGTCGAGGTGGAAGCTGCCGCTGGCGAAGATGGGCAGACCGCCCATGCGGATGCGCAGGTTGCGCAGATCGAGGTCAGGTGCAGCCGGGCCGATGTACTTGCCGATGGCGCAGACCAGGCGGCCCACGTTGGGGTCGTTGCCACACACCGCGCACTTGAACAGGGGCGAATTGACCACCGACTTGCCCACGCCGCGGGCCAGGGCCTCGCTGGGAGCGCCACTGACTTGCACGCGCAGTACATGGTGGATGCCCTCGCCGCTGCGAACCATGTCTTCCGCCAAATCTTGGCACACCTGTGCAAGCGCCTGCTCAAACGCAGCCGGGTCAGGGCAGGGCACAGCGCCCGAGGAAAGCAGAAGCACGGTGTCTGATGTGCTGGTGTCGGAATCGATGCTCATGCAGTTGAAGCTGGCATCCACGGCCGGGACCAGCATGCGGCGCAACTCGGCCCGCGGAATCGCGATATCGGTAAGCAGGAAAACCAGCATGGTGGCCAGGTTGGGCTCGACCATGCCGGCGCCCTTGCCAAAGCCCACGATGCTGCCCCGGCCTACCGATGCGCGGCGGACCTTGGAATACAGGTCAGTGGTCATGATGGCCGTGGCGGCGTCAAGCAAGGATCGCTGTCCCAGCGATGCCACGGCATCGGGCAGTGCAGCCAACATGGCATCCACGGGCATGCGCCAGCCAATCACTCCGGTCGAGTTGGGCAGCACCTGGCGGCCTTGTAGACCGAGCCCGCTCGCCACGGCCTCGCACCAGCGCTCGGCGATGGCGACACCGTTGGGCGCGCACACGTTCGAAATCCTGTTGTTGACCACGATCGCACCCACAGTCGCTTCGTCCAGCCGCCGCCGCCCGACGATCACCGGCGCGCCCGGAAGCGCGTTGCGGGTGAAGACGCCGGCGAAATCGGGGGTAGGTCGATCCAGCGCGACCAAGGTCAGGTTCATCTTGGCGGGCTTGGGGACCTCCGCCGGAATGAAAGACAAGGACGTCGTGCCCACGCGAAACCCCGCCGGCAGAATGGCCTGGGTTGCAAGCCAGGCCCGGTGGGCTTCGCGCGACGAGAAAGTCAGGTTGGTGCTCGACATTGCTACTTCAGAATGGGAACCCTCAAAGGGTTCCCAAACCCTTCGGCCCCCCACCCGCCACCCCGCCCCGCTCGCTTCGCTCGGCCTCGCGCGATGGTGCGCGGCCGGCAAAGCCGGCCGGCTCCCCACGCGGATCGTAGGCATCGACCGGCGGACAGGAACATACGAATTGGCGGTCGCCCAATACGTTATTCAGTCGTCCCACCGACGGCCAGAACTTGCGGCCGCGCAGCCAGGGCAGGGGATAGGCCGCGCGCTCGCGCGCATAGGCGTGCGTCCAGTCGGCGGTGAGCAGCGATTCAGCAGTGTGGGGCGCGTTCTTGAGCAGGTTGTCCTCGCGGGGCTGCGCGCCTGACTCGATCTCGCGAATCTCCTGCCGGATGGCGATCATGGCTTCGCAGAAACGGTCGAGTTCCGCCCGCGATTCGCTCTCGGTCGGCTCGATCATCAAGGTTCCCGCGATGGGGAAGGACATGGTAGGGGCGTGGAAGCCGTAGTCCATGAGCCGCTTGGCCACGTCCTCGGCCTCGACGCCCGCACTCTTCTTGAGCGCCCGCAGATCCACGATGCACTCGTGGGCCACGCGGCCATTCTTGCCCCGATACACCACGGGATAGTGCGGCTGCAACCGCTCGGCGATGTAGTTGGCATTGAGGATGGCGAATTCGGTGGCGCGCTTGAGTCCCTCCGCGCCCATCAGGCGCGCGTAGGCCCACGCGATGAGCAGAATGTTGGCGCTGCCCCAGGGCGCTGCCGCGACCGCGCCGATGGCGTCGCGTCCGCCCACTGGCACCACGGGATGGCCAGGCAGAAACTCCACCAGGTGACTGGCCACCGCGATGGGCCCCATGCCCGGGCCGCCACCGCCATGGGGGCTGGCAAAGGTCTTGTGCAGATTGATGTGGCAGACGTCAGCGCCGATGTCGGCCGGCCGACAAAGCCCGACCTGGCCGTTCATGTTGGCGCCGTCCATGTACACCTGGCCGCCGTGCTCGTGCACGATGGCGCACAACCGCTTCACGCTCTCCTCGAACACGCCGTGAGTCGAGGGATAGGTGAGCATGAGCGCGGCGAGATGGTCCTTGTGCTCGACGGCCTTGGCTTCCAAATCCGCTTCGTCGACGTTGCCTCCGGCGTCGCAGGCCACGCCCACGACCTTGAACCCGGCCATGACCGCAGACGCTGGGTTGGTGCCGTGGGCCGACGCCGGAATCAGGCACACGTCGCGATGGCCCTGGCCGCGTCGAGTGTGATAGCGACGAATCACCAACAGGCCGGTGTACTCGCCCTGCGAGCCCGCATTGGGCTGCAACGACACGCCCCGAAGACCGGTGACCGTCGCCAGAACATGCTCCAGCTCGCGGAATATGGCTTGGTAGCCCTCGGCCTGGTTGGTCGGCGCAAAGGGATGCAGCCGGCCCCATTTGGGCCAGCTAATCGGCACCATCTCGGCCGTGCCATTCAGCTTCATGGTGCACGAGCCGAGCGGGATCATGGAGTGGGTCAGTGAGAGATCGCGTGCCTCCAGCCGCCGGATGTAGCGCAACATCTCGGTCTCGGAATGGTACTGCGCGAAGACCGGGTGTTGCAGATACGCGCTCTTGCGCAACAGCGCCGAGGGAATCGGCGGCTCGATGTCTCTGGCTAGGGCTACCACGTCGGGAAGCTTGCGGCCCGCGGGCGCCAGCGCGGCCAGAATCTCTGACAGGTCGGCTTCGCTGGTAGTCTCGTCGAGAGAGATAGTGATGGCCGCCGGTCCCAACGGCCGAAAGTTCATCCCCGCAGCCTCGGCGTGATCGTGCCAGTTCTTCACGTCAGCGGTGGGACCCTCCACGCGAACCGTGTCGAAGAACGGCCCGCGCCACACGCGCAACCCGAGCCGAGCCAGGCTCTCGGCCAGCACAGCGGTCAAACGGGCGACCCGATCCGCGATGGCGCGAATTCCGGCCGGCCCGTGGTACACGGCGTACATGCTCGCCATTACGGCGAGCAACACTTGGGACGTGCAGATGTTGCTGGTGGCCTTGTCGCGCCGGATGTGTTGTTCGCGAGTCTGCAAAGCCATGCGCAAGGCAGTCCGGCCGTGCGCATCGACGGACACGCCGATGAGTCGTCCGGGCATGCGACGAACGAATTCCTTGCGGGTCGCGAAGAACGCGGCGTGGGGGCCGCCGTAGCCCAGCGGCGTGCCAAAGCGCTGCGTGCTTCCCAGGGCCACGTCGGCACCGAACTCTCCTGGGGGCAAGAGCAGAGCCAGGCTGAGCAGGTCCGCGGCCACGGCCACGCGCGCGCCGGCAGCGTGCGCGCGTTCGCAGAAGGCGCGGTAGTCGACCACACTGCCGTCGGTGGTGGGGTACTGCACCAACGCCCCAAAGACCCGGTTGTCAAAGGCGAAGCGCTCGTGGTTGCCCACCACGACCTCGACTCCGCGCGCCTCGGCCCGGGTCGACACCACCGCCAGGGTCTGCGGGTGGCACAATTCTGAGACGAAAAACAGGTTGGAGTCGTCACGCTCGGCCAGGCCGGCAAACATATGCATGGCCTCGGCCGCGGCCGTGGCCTCGTCGAGCAGGGAAGCGCCCGCGACCTCCATGGCGGTCAGGTCCATGATCATGGTCTGGAAATTGAGCAGGGCCTCGAGCCGGCCTTGCGAGATCTCCGCCTGGTAGGGCGTGTACGCTGTATACCAGCCGGGATTTTCCAGGATGTTGCGCTTGATGACGGGCGGGACGATGCAGTCGTGGTAGCCCACGCCGATGTACGAACGGAACACTCGGTTGTGACTGGCCAGGCGGCGGGCTTCGGCCAGAAGCTGCGTTTCGGAAAGCGGCGGCGGCAAGTCGAGTGGCGCAGTCGCCCGGATGGCGGCCGGGACCGTCTGACTGACCAGCTCGTCGAGCGAGCGGACGCCCACCACCTTGAGCATGGCGACGAGGTCGTCATCGTCGGGCCCGATGTGGCGTTGGGAGAAGAGGTCTGTCGGATCGAGTGGGGACGGCATCTAGCCTTCGTGGTCCTTGAGGAATTCCTCGTAGGCTGCGCTCGTCATCAGCCCCTTCAGCTCTTCAGGGTTGGACATCTCGACTTGGGCCATCCAGCCGCCGTCGTAGGGTTCCTCGTTCACGTATTCGGGAGAATCCCGCAGCGGGGAATTGACCTTGACCACCTTGCCCGATACCGGGGCGTAGACGTCGGACACGGCCTTGACCGATTCCACCGACGCAAATACTTCGTGCCGCTTGAGGGTTTCACCCTCGCTGGGCAGATCCACTTGGGTCACGTCGCCGAGTTGGTCAACGGCGAACTGGCTGATGCCCACGGTGACCAGGTTGCCTTCCTGGCGAACCCACTCGTGGTCCTCAGTGTAGAGGAGTTCGTTGGGAACATTCTCGCTCATGTCAGTCGCTCTCCTTGGGTGGCAGGATTGTACTTCACGCTAGCGGCGATAAAAGGGGCCTTCTACCACTTCGGCTTCGGTTTGCTTTCCACGACAATCGATGAGCAAGCGCGCGCCGGCCCGAGCCAGCGTCGCCGGCACATAGCCGAGCCCGATGTTCTTGCCCACGGTGGGGCCCACCGTGCCCGAGGTCACGTCACCTACCTTGGCGCCCGTCGAAGAATCGTGAATGGGGTAGCCGTGACGGGCGATGCCGCGACCGAGCATGACGAAGCCAGCCAGCTTGCGCGCCAGGCCCGCATCTCGTTGCCGCAGCAGCGCCTCGCGGCCGATGAAGTCGCCCGCGTCGAACTTCACCACCCAGCCCAGGCCCGCCTCTAGCGGGGTGGTGTCGTCGTTGAGGTCGTTTCCGTAGAGAGGGAGACGCGCCTCCAGCCGGAGCGTGTCGCGCGCGCCTAGGCCAACCGGCTTGCCGCCCACGCCTGCGCAGGCGTCGAGTAGAGCCTGCCACAGCGGCTCGGCGTCGGAAACCGCGCAGAAGATCTCGAAACCGTCCTCACCGGTGTAGCCGGTGCGCGCGATCCACGCGGGCCGACCTGCGACCTCGACATCAGGCAAGAAGTGAAACGGCTTGAGCGTGGCTAGCGGCGCGCGCGTGAGCGGCGCCATGCAGACCTGCGCCTTGGGACCCTGAAATGAAATCAGTCCGGTTTCGTCCGAGGCGTTGCGAATTTCGCACCACGACCCGACCTGCTGCATGAAGTGGCCATAGTCCTTGGCGATGTTGGCGGCGTTGACCACGATGAGGAAGTGGTCGGGCTTGACCCGATAGACGATGAGGTCGTCCACAATGCCGCCCTTGGGATTGCACGCCACCGTGTACATGGCGCGGCCGTCGTAGAGCCTGGAGACCTGGTTGGTCACCAGGCGCTGCACAGCCTCGGCCGCGCGGGCGCCGCGGAAATGAACCTCGCCCATGTGGCACACGTCGAACATGCCAACCGCGGTGCGCGTGGCCTTGTGCTCCTCGAGAATGCCCGCGGGGTAGTTCACCGGCATCAGCCAGCCGCCAAAGTCGATCATCTTGGCGCCCAGCCGGCGGTGCGCCTGGCAGAGTGGGGTGGTACGGGGTTCGGTGGCAGGGCTGGCGTTCATCGCGGCGGAATCTTGGCGGAAAGCGCGCGCGCGGACAAGAGGATCTGGCTCTCCCCCAAAATCGAGATAACCGCAAGAGGTCCTGGCCGTTCCGCTCACGGACTCGGCGATGGCTCGACCACGGTGGACTGTCCGGCAGCGACGGCCGTGCCGACGATGAGCATAACAGCCCCAACCACTACAAATCCCCACATCAGCGCGGCGGGGGGATTCGACGGCTGGTCCCAACCTAGGCTTGCTGGCCACCCAGGAGGCGGAGACGTTGGTTTCCGAGTTGTCGCAGCCATTGCGATGCCAATGGAAGTCATGCCTGCGCCCAGCATAGCCCCCGCGAGCCCGAGGGTGCGACGCGCTGACGATCCTGCTGTCACTTTGAGAGTTCTGACGTCTTTCTCCAGTGAGAAGGGCTCGGACGGCGTCAAGCCGTCGCCGACGACCATAAAGAGGCCGTTGCGATCCACGAGCGCATTGCACGGCGCATCGCAAACTCTTGTCCAGTGTTCTACCCGCGGGGCCCCCAAGCGATGACGGGCATTCACGATCCAGATGTCTGGATCGAACCGGAGAAGGCTGGCGCGGCTGTCACTGCTGTCCAGACGCAGAGTTTGGGTAGAGGCTGATGCGGCAGGCGGCGTCACGGGCTCCGCGTGGGCGGTGGCGCTTGCCGCTGCAAGCGCGCTCGTCATGATGGCTATCCGCCTCGCGCCACCGCTCGCATTGATCGAGAACTGTCTGCCAGTGTTTGACATATCCGGCACTGGCTGCAATTGCTGGTCCAGGAGCCGGGCCCCGCACGCGGGCGAACAAGACGCCATTTTCCGCGATCGCGTCCGGGGTGCTATGCCCCGCGGGGTGTTGTGCCCCGATCCAACTGCCCGTGGAATTACTCGCTGATTCCCCAGCGCTCAAGCTTGCGATACAGCGTCTTGCGGTCGAGGCCCAGGATTTGCGCCGCTCTTGTGCGCTGACCTCCCGCCGCTTCCAGCACCCGAAGAATGTAGCGCCGTTCCACTTCTTCCATGGTCACCAGGTTCGCGGTGTCGTCAAGATCGACCACCACGCGCGACCGGCGATAGTTCTGCACCTTTTCCGGCAAGTCCTCGACCGCGATCTCTTCGAAGCGCGTCAAGGCGACTGCGCGTTCGATGCAGTTGCGCAACTCGCGCACGTTGCCCGGCCACGAATAGGCCAGCAGCTTTTCCGCCGCCGCGGTTGAGACGCCAACAACCTGTTTGGCGGCTGCTCGACTGAAGTGCTGGACGAAGTGCTGCGCCAACGGCAGCACATCGCCGTCGCGTTCGCGCAGGGGCGGAAGCTCGATGTGAATGACGTTGATGCGATAGAAGAGGTCGGCGCGAAAGCATTTCTCCTCGACGTCGGCCTCCAGGTCACGATTGGTGGCGCACACCAAGCGAACGTCGAAGGGCCGTTCAGTATTCTCGCCCAGGGGACGAATGCGCCGATCCTCGATGGCTCGTAGCAGTTTCGGCTGCAAGCCCAACGGCATTTCACCGATCTCGTCGAGCAGCAGGGTTCCGCCGTTGGCCTGCAGAAGCAGGCCGGTGCGCGGGGTCTTGGCGTCGGTGAATGCGCCCCGCACATGACCAAACAGCTCGCTCTCGAGCAGCGCCTCAGGCATCGCGGCGCAGCTCACCGCGATGAAGGGACCATCGTGGCGGCGGCTGTGCTGGTGCAGAGCGCGTGCAACCAACTCTTTGCCGGTGCCGCTTTCGCCGGTGATGAGCGCCGTGGCGTCCGATTCCGCCGCGCGATTGACCAAGTCCAACACCCGGCGCATGGGCGGACTGCTGCCCAAAATCTCGCCGAAGCCACGCGACTCGGTGACTGCCTGGCGCAGTCGCTTCACTTCGTCACGCAACCGATGGTGCTGCACGGCTCGATCCAGGGTCAGGCGGAGCACATCCATTTCAAATGGTTTGGTGATGAAGTCGTAGGCGCCGGCGCGGATTGCGGCGACGGCTGTGTCCAAGCTTCCGAACGCCGTGATGACAACAACCGGCACGTCGGGCCGGTTGGCGGTCACGCGCTCACATAGCTCAAGCCCATTGGTGCCGGGCATGTTCAGGTCCGTGACGATCACGTCGAAGTCGCCCTCAGAAATGGCGGCCAACGCTTCAGCAGCGGACATGCGCCAAGTCACCTCGAATCCGCGCCGGACAAGCCCCGCCTGCAACAGCTCGCACATGCTGCGGTCGTCGTCGGCCACCAGAATACGCCCGCTCACGACTCACCCCGCGGCAAGTGAATGGCGAAGCGACTTCCCCGACCCGGCTCGCTCTCAACGGTGATGAACCCGCCATGCTCTTGCACGATGCCGTAGGCGACGGACAACCCGAGCCCAGTGGCCTCTCCCACCGCCTTGGTGGTGAAGAAGGGCTCGAATATGTGCGGAAGAACCTCGGCAGCGATGCCATCGCCCTGGTCTGTCACGACGATCTCGAGTCGTTGACATGGGAACCCTGAGAGGGTTCGCTCCGCCCTGGGCCCCCCACCCGCCACCGCCTCCCCGCTCGCTTCGCTCGGCCTCGCCAAGCCCTCCCGCGGTGGTTCGCCACGCGCAGCGCTGGCAAAGCCGGCGGGCTCCCCACGCGACTCGCCTTGCGTGACTTCTGCCCCCGGCGGCGGCTGGGCGCTCGACGGCCGAAGCGAAATGGTGACCGTGCCCCCCTTGGGCATGGACTGAATGGCGTTGACCACGACATTGGTCAGCACCTGCTGGATCTGGGAAGCATCGACCTGCGCGGACGCGGGAGCGGTCGTGGTCTCTATCGCCAAGGCGACACCTCGTTTTTCAGCAAGGGGTTGCAGCATCGATACAGTCTGGGCCACCAGTTGGCTCAAATCATGCGACGCTTTCTGGACTCCGCGACGGCGGGCGAAATCCAGCAGTTGGCGGATGATCGCACTCATCCGGCGCGTCTGCTCGACGATGATGCGCACGCTGTCTGTCACATCCAAGATTGCGGCCTCGCCAATCCTGTCGCCAGCACCGACTTGCACCGACTCTGCAATGAGCTGGGCCCGTCCGGAAACGACGTTCAACGGTGTGCCGAGTTCATGAGCAATGCCCGAGGCCAGCTTTCCCACCGTACTCAGACGATCGGCATGGCGCAGCTGCTCGATGGCAGCGATGCGCGCTGTCGTGGCGGCGGCGAGTTGTTTGCCTGCGTCGGCCAGACGCTCGCTCATCAGGTTCATTTCCGTTGCCAGCTCGCCGATCTCGGCGGCATGGGGGATCTGCAGGCGGCCGGTGAAATCACCCGCTCCCACCCGACGGGCCTTGTTGATCAGAGCCTTGATCGGGCGTCCCACCAGCCACACGCCAAGCACCGTGGTCATCAGTAGGCAAACCGCCGCAAGCGAGATGGTCGTCACGACCGTACTCAGCCCGATGCGTTCGGCGTAGTGCCGCTTGTTGGTGAGCGGTTCCGAAATTTCAAGCACACCGGCAAGCCGGCCACTGCGAAGCAGGGGCGCGTAGACGAAGAGCGTCCCGGGCGACGAATCCCTCTGCTCACGCACCACTTCCTCGCCTTTGGACAGCGCGGCTGTCGACCCAGGCAACAGAGCGGACAGGGCACCTCCCTCGCGCTCGAGTGCGCCGCCTTCCAGCCAGCGAAACTGCAGGCTCGTGTGCCTGCGGGCCGACACATCCCCGACAAACGCAACCGCCCGGTCGTGCCCGCCGCTGTTCCAAATTCTGTCTACAGCGGCGGTAACGACCTTGCCGATCAGCAGGTCGTCTTGCCGAGAATCGACATCGAAACTTGCGACGTCTCGGCGCATCTCCAGATAGGCCGACGCGGCCAGCACGACCAGGATGCCGGGCAAGAGGGCGAGAGCAAGCTTGAGAGTCAAGCGCACGGCAGGCCCAGCTTAACCCCATTTTGCCGCGGTTGAGCGGATCGTGTCGAACTGGTCAGGGAAGAAACGCCCTTCACCTTTCGCCTGCCACCAGTCTACGACCCAGAGGGGGAATGGGAACGTCCGAGCGAGCCACTGCGTCCACCCCCAAGACCGCCATGGTACGGAGAGAGGGAACCCCCATGGCCGCCAGCCACAGGCGTCGGCCCGCCCAAGAAGGTGGGCCGTCTCGACGGGCGATAGTGGGTACGTGGTCCCAGCCAAGGCGGTGGGGCAACGATGAACGAACCCGAGATAGGCGGCGAGAGCGGCGCGTACCAATTCCAGAATAGTTGGTCGGTCTCTTCATCGCCGCCGAAGAGAAAGGGCTGGGCGTCTTGCCCGCCACAGGCCTGCTCGTTGCCCGCTTGACGAAAATCATCCAGCGCTAGCAGCCTGATGTCGATTCCGGCGCTGGCCAGTGCGACAAAATCACCGTTTAGATCGTCGAGCTCCGTGCCTCGCGCTCGACCGCTGACGTAGAAAAGACGCCGAATCCCCAACCGTGCGAAAGCCTGCGCATCAGGCAATTCGACCATGTATCGATTGTCAAAGTCTCCGGCGGCGTCGATGTAAGGGGCCAGGCGATTGCTGTCGAGGACGATAACTGGGGGACGCGGGGCAGGCCGTGTCTTGAGGTCTTCCAATAGCGGCGCAAAGTACAGTGCCGCGGCCAGCGTGAGATGCGATGGCACCACACCGCGCAGGTGCGGCCAGTTGTCGAAAATGAACACCGGATCGAATCGTTCGGCCAACGCCGCCCCGGCCGCGATCGCCTCGGGACCGGGCGCATCGATGATGATCGCCGTATCCGCGGGCACACCCCTGCGCACGAACAATGAGAGAAGACCGCGTCCGCGCGAATAGGCCCGGCACATGTCGGATGTGTAGATGGGCGTGATCAGCGCGCGTAGATCGCGTCCCTGCTCGAGCATCAGTGTCTGAAACAGAGTTGGACGGTAGAACGGCAGGAGCGCGTCCTGCGCGGGAGCAAGGCGGGCCGCGAGCTGGGGAAGCATTGTCATCCAGCGAGCATAGCCGCGCGCGTCGGTCTCGATCGCTCCTGGAAAATACCAGGGATGAGGATACTCGCTGCTGTCATCTTCCTGGTCACTCCCTTCCGTTGCGCCCGGGCCTTGCTGGCCATGGGCGTTGGCCTGCCACATGATTTCCGTGCAGCCCAGCGTCCCAAGACCAAAACCAAGCAAGGAAAAGCGGCGCAGAAGCGCCATGCGATAGACCGGATCGAGGGCAGAGGCGGTGGCCTCGCGCCACCACGCGACGCTGTTCGCTGCGTGTGGATCGTGGCCATCGTCGCGACTGCTGCGATGGAAGCGACCGTCGCTGTCGTCATTCTTGTTCATGTGCACCTCGCGGATAGCGGAACTTCAAACCGGCGCATGCCTGCGACGATGTCGCTCGCCGAGCGAGCCTCTTCGGGAGCGCGTGCGACCAGGACCGGCGCAGTAACCGCTCGCCGATCCGTCGCCGTGGCCTGGATTCGGCAAAAGAGACCTGCGGCTTTCCCCCCAATCAGGTAGACGCCGTAGTTGACCGCTGCCCCGTCTTGGTCGCGGCAGGGGCAGAACCTCTCCTGCGCAATCCACCGCTGCGGCACTGCCTGGCGCACGGCCGTTGCCCACAATCCGTCGTCGACCTCTGCCCCAACCACGACCTCGGCTCCCTCGCAGCCGTAGTCAGACTTGAGCACCCAGCCCATGCGCTCGCCCAGTAAAGTCCCGGGCGCCAGTCCTTCCATGCGCAGAGTTCTGGGTACGAAGCGCCGAATGATCTGTTGTGCCCAGACCGGGAAACGATTCATCTCTTCCCACATGAAGGCAAACGTCAGCTTGTTTTGCGCGAGCACGGCGCCGAATGGGTTCACCACGCCCACTCGCCCGCGCAACACGGCCCCCAGCACCAGACCAAGCGGACCAAGCAGCGGCCCGGGATCGGAGAACACGGGCTCGTCGCGCCACACCGGCAGGCGTTCGCCCCACCAGTCCGTCTTGTAGTGGCGCAACAGCACATCACAACGAGAGCCGAACAGCGCAACACCGCCGTCAGAGGTGGCGCAAAGATTGAACGGGGAGCCGAGAACCACGCGCCAGCCACGCCCTTCGAACCAGCGCCGGTACAGTGCCATCATCGATAGGTCCTCGGAAAACTCCGTGGGATAGACGAACCCTACGACAGGTCTTTCTGTTGTCGGCGGGGCCATGGATTCAACCAACCCGCAAAGACGATTTCCCAGATTCAAGCAGGGATCGACGTGCCCGGACTGCTCTGCCACGGCGAGAGCGCCGAGCTCCACCGCCTCTGCCTCGCCGCTCGGTGTATCACAATTCACTTCGCAGACTACGGGTCCGTTCTCGCTCATGAACACGTCCGCGCGTGCGATGCCGTGCCATGCAGGCGCTGATGCCGCCCACATGATCTGCTGCGCGCGTGTGAGGCCAAACCAGTGCTGAACCAACTGAGGCTCGGCCGTGCAGATCACCGCCAACTCGTGCAGGACCGCCAAGACTCCCTCGGCCGCCTGGTAGAGCGCGGCCAGATCGCTGGTGCTGAGCACGAGTGGCCGTTGTCGAAACCTCGGCTTCCCATCGAGCCATGGGTCGGAAAGTAGACCCGTCGCTTTCAGCCGTGCCGCAAAGGTCGGGTATGGGTCGGAGGCGTCCATGCGGGGCGCTAATGCAACAGGCGTGCCCGCCATCTCGCCTTGAAATCTTTGCCAAGATCGCCCCGACGAGGGGGGAAATCATGCCCCACGGGGCGTAGTGCCCCAGGAATCTGCTGAGTGAACCACGGCCCGCACAGGCGAATTCTCCGAACTCGCCCGCGGCCTCCTTGCTACTTTCGTTCCAGCAACGTGGGATCGAGAAAGCCCACCAGCAGCTCGGTGGCCTGGTCTTGCAGGGCGCGCGCTTCGACCGGTGAGCGCAGGTCGTTCATCAGAAAGGAGAACACCAGGGGTTTCTGCCCGGGCGCACCGGCCACCCCGGACAGGCAACTCACCTTGGCCAGGGTGCCGGTCTTGGCGCGCACGTAGCGTTCGGCTGCACTGCCGGTCATGCGGTTGGCCAGGGTGCCGTCGGCGCCGCTCACCGCCAGTGAGGCGAGAAACTCGCCTGAGATGCGAAAGTCGCGCATGGCCGCGCGGATGACTGTGGCGATCTGCTCGGCGGAAAAGCGATTGGAGTCGTACAGTCCGGAGCCGTTGTGCATGGTAAAGCTGGTTTTTGCAATGCCCAAGCCTTCGAGGTAGCGCGCCACCGCATCCAGACCCTTCTGCCATGTCCCGGGCTTCCCCATTATCTCGCCGCCCAGTGTCCGCAGAACTTGCTCGGCGACGAAGTTGTTTGAGCGCTTGCCCAGCTCGTGCACCACCACCGCCAAGGTAGGCGAGTCGTGCGTGGCCAGGGCGCGCAGCCCGTTCTTGGGAGCAGCAGCCACGCGCAACGGCTGGTCGATGGTGATGCCGCGCTTTTGCAGAATCTGCTTGAAGGTCTGCCCGAGAAACAGATCCGGCTGGACGATCCGGCGCAGCACGATGCGTGGCTCGCCGCCAAGGAGAATGCGGCCCGAGACAGCTACGCGGGTTTGACCTTTGCCTGCGTCGCTGGTTTGCACGATAGGTGCGGCTGGCCCCTTGCTTGCGGTGGTCACCCGGCCGGCCAAGACCAGGTTGGATGAGGGCGGGTCGAGCACCACTCGCGCCGGTGCGCCCGCGCTGGGTCCAGGCGTGATGATCACCGAGACCGCGTTGCTATTCAGCGAGGCAGCGGACGAGGGCGCGCGAAACGCGGCCGAGTCATCCTTCTCATCATAGGACGGTCCCACCGTGGCGCTGTCAAAGGCCGTGGCGTCGACCACCAAGCCTCCATGCACCCTGCGCAGGCCGATGGCACTGAGCTCGCTGGCCAATTCGGCCAGGTCATGCGCGGTGAGCGTCGGATCGCCTGAGGCGCGCAGAAAGAGATCGCCCTGCAATTCGCCGGCGGGGCTGATGGCCCGCCCACCCTCGGCTGGCGCCAGGCCCAGCACCGCCGTTTTCCAGCGGAATTCGGGCCCCAGCAAAGCGAGCGCCGCCGCGCTGGTCACCAGCTTCACGTTGGAAGCGGCATTGAGACCGTTCTTCTCGTTGCGGCCATAGACCGGCTTGCCACTTTCCGCGTCGAGAACCAGCACCGAAATCTTGGCCCCGGCCAGGGCAGGAGACGTGAAAAGCGCATCCAGCCGCGCCTTGAGCCACGCTGGTCGTTCTGCGGGATTGGCCGGAAGCGACGTCGCCGGGACGGCCGACGGTACTGGAACCGCAGCCGGGGTCGCAGCGCCGCTGTCGCCAGCTGGCCGGCTGGACTGCGCGGCGACGGGCAGGGGGCTGATGCAGAGGGCGCAGATCAGCGTGAGTGTGTGGCGCAACATTGCGCCGGTCTACCGTGAAGGGGACCAGGACTGCAACCAGGGACGACGCGGGCGCAACGGTTGCCGGGTGGCCCGTGCCAGAGTCCACATCGCGAACCACCGGCTTGCCCGTGCGCCTGGCGAAGAGGTGGTGGAGATCTGGCAGGGAAGATGATGTGCCACGCGATTTCGACGGGGATGGAAAACGCAACTCCAAGGGAAAGTCCTTCGACATGGCGCTGTCA
>PMLB01000260.1 GCA_003158735.1 Myxococcales bacterium
ACCGTGGCCAAGGAAATCGAGCTTTCCGACAGAATGGCCAACATGGGCGCCCAGATGGTCAAGGAAGTGGCGTCCAAGACCTCAGACGTGGCCGGCGACGGGACCACTACCGCGACCGTGCTGGCCCAGGCCATCTTCAACGAGGGTGCCCGCCTGGTGGCCGCGGGCTCGAACCCGATGGACATCAAGCGCGGGATCGATGCGGCAGTCGTCAAGGTGGTCGAGAGCCTGAAAGAGCAGTCCAAGCCCACCAAGGGCAAGAGCGAGATCGCCCAGGTCGGGACCATCAGCGCCAATGGCGACAGCATGATCGGCGACATCCTGGCCGAGGCCATGGAGAAGGTGGGCAAAGAGGGCGTGGTCACCGTCGAGGAAGCCAAGTCCATGGACACGACGCTGGACGTGGTCGAGGGCATGCAATTCGACCGCGGCTACCTCTCGCCCTACTTCGTCACCGATGCCGAGCGCATGGAAGTGGTTATGGAGGATGCTTTCATTCTCATCAACGAGAAGAAGATCTCGAACATGAAGGATCTCCTGCCCGTGCTCGAGCAGGTGGCCAAGGGGGGCAAGCCGTTGCTCATCGTGTCTGAGGACGTCGACGGCGAGGCTCTCGCGACCCTGGTGGTGAACAAGCTGCGCGGCACCTTGCATGTGTGCGCGGTCAAGGCACCGGGCTTCGGCGATCGGCGCAAGGAGATGCTGAAGGATCTGGCGGTGCTGACCGGCGGTCAGTGCATGACCGAGGATCTGGGCCTCAAACTCGAGAACGTGACGCTCAAGGATCTGGGACGTGCCAAGCGCATCACCGTGGACAAAGACAACACCACCATCGTGGAAGGCGCGGGTAAGAAGGCCGACATCGAGGGCCGGGTGAAACAGATTCGGGCGCAGATCGAGGACACCAAGTCGGACTACGACCGCGAGAAACTGCAGGAGCGGCTGGCCAAGCTGGTGGGCGGAGTTGCCGTGATCAAAGTCGGCGCGGCCACCGAGAGCGAGATGAAGGAGAAGAAGGCGCGCGTGGAGGATGCCCTGCACGCCACGCGGGCGGCGGTCGAGGAGGGCGTGGTGCCCGGAGGTGGCGTGGCTTTGTTGCGTGCGCTGCCGGCGCTCGACAGCCTGAAGTTCGACGATGACCGGCGCTACGGCGTCAACATCATCCGCCGGGCCATTGAGGAACCGCTGCGCCAGATTGCCGCGAACGCCGGCGTCGACGGGGCCGTCGTGGTGGAGAAGGTCAAGGGCGGCAAGGGAGCGTTTGGTTTCAACGCCGCCACTGAGGTCTATGAAGACCTCGCGAAAGCCGGTGTCATCGACCCGACCAAGGTCGTGCGCGCGGCTTTGCAGAATGCAGCGTCGGTGGCCGCTCTCATGCTGACCACCGAGGTTTTGGTGGCCGAAAAGCCCAAGAAGAAGGAAGAACCAGCCCACGGTGGTGGCGGCGGCGGCATGGGTGGCATGGGCGGCATGGGCGACGACTACTAGCCGCGTAGCCAGGTCAAGAGATTCGGGACGGACGGGGCGACCTGTCCGTCCCGTTTTTGTTTCGAAGCCGAACTGGCGTCGCCCATTTCCCAAGGCGGCGTGTACAATGAACCGGTGCAAGGCGAACCGCCGGAATCCAAACGCCGAAGTCCCCGCATCGAGGTCTACGCCCAGGCGGAGGTCAAGAGTTGCGAGATCTACATCATGGACGTGCGCAATCTCTCGGCGGGCGGCGTGTATCTTGTGGGGACCCCCGCGGAATACCCGGACCTTCGGCCAGGTACCAATTTCGAGTTGGTCATCTTCGGCTCGGAAAACGGTATGGGTGACGACCCCGATTTCAATGTGGCCTGCCATGCCACCATCATCCGCATCGACCTGGGCACTCCGGGCAAGCGCCCGCCCGGGTTCGGTGCCACGCTCGCCACCGTCGACGAGGAAAACCGCACCCGCCTGACCAATCTCCTCCTGCGCGCTGACAACTATCGGGTGGGCGATCCGCGGCGCTAGTCGTTTTATTCACTGATCCCGAGGTTTGTCAGCCGCTCCCGCAACACGGCGTTGTGACTCTTCTCGGCGTGGATCTGTTCCTGCAACCGGGCGACATGGCCCTCGTATTCATGGATTTTGGCCAGGGTGGGGATGTCGTGCACGCGGGCCTCCAGCTTGCGCGTGATCAGGAGAAGCCAGACGAGCAGAGCGAAGATGAGCACGGCGACGGGCGCGATGAACGCAAGCGAGAGGCCGACGCTCTTGGTCATCCTGGTGTAGGCGCCCCGCAGCGACTCGAAATCGCGCTGGACCCGCAACAGGGCATCGCGTGTTCTGGCCAGTTCGCCGTCGGCCGAGGCCTTGCCTCGCCCCAACGCTTCTTGGGCCGAGGCCAGCCTGCTGTTCTCTTCCGTGAGAGCCGCCACTTTCGAGTCCAGTTCGACCTGTCGGTCGGTTTCCTTGTTCAACGCTTCTTCGAGGGTCGCCATCTTCTGGGTAGGCGTCATAGCCTTGCTCGCGGCAACTGAGCCTCGCAGGGAGGGTGGCATCGGAATGGACCCGCCTGGTTCATCCGCCAGCGCCACGGGGGCAACAACGTGCGCTGCGATCAGCGCCGCCGCGAACTGCATTGATCGTCTTCGGCTGGGACCTCCCGCATAACGCAGGGCGCTCGCGCTGTTTCCCAATGATTCCATGCTCACTATATCTTCGTCGGGTGGGGGGTTTGGGTTAAGTCATGCCGGCGCAGCGATTTGCATTACGGAATTCGTTGGCGCGTTGCGGTGTTGAAGAGGGCCTTTGCCACACGCCTGGCCACTCGCAGCCTGCTTTCGCCATTGCGCTTAGCCGACCGGTCGAGGCACGCTTGGGATGGCCGGAGGGGGAACGAGAGGGACTCGAAAGGGGAAACGGCCAAAGGAGCAACATGAAATCTCTGACAGCGCAGTGGATGTGTGGTCTCTTCTTCTTGGCGGCGGCTTCGTGCTCGTCGTCAGGCGGCTCTGCCGCCAGTCCGCTCGCCGGAGCGGGCGCGTCGGGAATCCCCGGCGGAAACTCGGCGACGAGCGGTGGCGCGGGCGCGAGCGGAACGATCGTCAGCGGCGGGCAACTGGCAACCGGCGGCGTTCCGGCAACGGGCGGTGCCGCGATCGGTGGGTCAACGTCGGGACCAGGCGGTTCTGCGGCTGGCGGGGTAACGCCAGGCACGGGTGGCTCTCCGATTGGTGGAACAGCGTTGGGAACGGGCGGCTCTTCCACCGGTGGGTCGACTGGGGCAACCGGCGGCCTAGCCACTGGCGGGTCGGTGCCAGGCACGGGCGGTCGCAGTGGAACGGCGGGTGGAAGTGGCGGAGTCGGCGGCAGTGGCGGAGTCAACGGCAGTGGCGGAGTCAACGGCGGAGCCAGTGGCGGTGGCAATACCAGTAGCCGTACCGGCGGTGCCGGGGGCCTGGGTGGCGGAATCGCGGGTTCCAGCGGTGGTTCTGTCTCCACGGGCGGCGCTCCGCCTGCTTGCACCGGCGCAGCCGTGAAGGCGACGCTGTCGGGTACGACATACACACTCGACAACGGCCTGGTTCAGGCCAAGGTCAACACTTCCGACGCCACGATGCCGAGCTTCATCATCAATGGCGTGGAGACCATGACATCGGGAGGGTATTTCTCGTGGGGAACCAACGTGTATACCGCGGGACCGTTCACGGGCTCGCTATCGGCTGATCCCAGCAAGAACGGTGGCGACGTCGCCGAGGTCGCGATGACTACGACATGGGACAAGAGCTCTGGAAAAATTCCATTGGATCTGGAAGTCCGCTTTGCCTTGCCCCGCTGTTCATCGGGGCTCTATGGCTACGTCGTCCTGACCCATCCCGCGAGCTACCCGGCATTCACGCCCGGCGAGTTGCGCTACAACCACTACGTTCAATGGGACTCCGTCTTCGATTGGTACGCCGTGGATGACGTCCGCCGCGGGGTCTTCACGTCAGTGGCGTCCTCGGAGGCTGCCACGGCAGTCGCGGGTGCACCCCAGGAGGTGCTCAAGTACCCGTCGGGCCCCTTCGCCGATCGGCCGGGCTGGCAGAAGTACGACAACAGCCTCGAATGGGGCGAAGGCACGGTCTATGGGTGGAGCAGCAGCAAGAAGAACATCGGTCTGTGGATGATCAATCCGTCGAATGAGTACTTGCCGGGCGGCCCCATGAAGACCGAGCTCACCCTGCACGATGCTCCTGGAGGCAAAGCGACCCTGCTCAATTACTGGGGCGGCACCCATTTCTACGGCGACCTGGAGGACGTGAAGGCCAACCAGGTACGCGAGAAGGTCTGCGGGCCCTGGTTCTTGTATGGCAACTCGACGACGACCGCGGGCAGTGCGGGTCAAGACGCGCTTTGGGCGGACGCCAAACAGCGCCTGATCTGGGAGAAGGCCGCCTGGCCCTATAGCTGGGAGACGGACACGCGCTATCCGCCCAAGTCCGCGCGAGGCACGGTCAAGGGACAGCTATCGTTCACCGACGCCAACCAACCGACAGCATCGGTCGCCAATGCGTGGGTGGGGCTGGCAGATCCGCCAGTGGGTGGCCTGCCCAATTTCGAGCATCAGGCCTGGGACTACCAATACTGGGTTCACGCCGATGGCCAAGGAAGTTTCACCCTGCCCAACGTTCGCTCCGGCAGCTACACGCTGCACGCCTTCGTGGCTGGAATCCATGGGGTCTACGTCGGTCAGAGCAACGCGGTGACGGTCACCGCCGGCGGCACCACCGACCTGGGCACTGTGACCTGGACCCCGGATCGCAAGGGGCCCACCGTTTGGGAGATCGGAATTCCCGACCGCGTGCCCGCGGAATTCTACCGCGGCGATCAGGCGTGGCACTACGGGACCGCATCACTTTTCAGCAAGGATTTTCCCAGCGGGATCAACTACACCGTCGGCACGAGCACCCCGGCAAAGGACTGGAACTTCCTGCAGCCGGGCGGAACCTGGAACGTACAATTCAATGTCGCCTCGATTCCGGCCGGGGCGACAGGGGCCTCGCTGGTGCTTGATTCCGCCGGTTCCAATGGGGTGACTTTGAGCGCTTCGTTCAACGGCACCAAGGTCGGCTCCGCCAGCATCTCCTATGACGACTCCTCCATCGCTCGCGACCAACCCCATGGCGTGTGGCTGAGCGGGCGGATTGCCGTGCCCTTGGCGCAAATCAAGACCGGCTCCAACACCCTGGCCATCTCTTCGAGTGGCAGCATGATGTGGGACTACCTGCGGCTCGAATGGGTTACGCAGTAGGGGCGTGCCTGATCAGTCGCGCTACGGGGTGGTGAAACTCGGTCCCTCTACCATCAATGTGCCGGCAATGAACGAACTCACACACGAGGGTGGACTGACCTGTTTGGCCTTGCTG
>PMLB01000206.1 GCA_003158735.1 Myxococcales bacterium
ATCCAAACCCGTGGGCGGCCATCGCCGAAACCATGTTGGGCCACGGTGAGCGCGCGGTGCAGATCATCGACCGAATCAATCCTCTCAAGCAAGACACGACGCCCTACGAATGTCAGCCGGATGTGTTCGTGCAGAACATGGCCAGCGACGAGCACCCTCAATTCGGTTTGGCCCGGAACCCCTGGCTGTCGGGAACCGTTTCCTGGGTCAACCAGGCCACGACGAAAAACATCCTGGGGATCCGTCCGACCTACCAAGGGTTGATGATCGACCCCGCCATCCCCGCGAGTTGGCCGGGCTACACGGCCACCCGGGTGTTCCGGGGCGTGGCATGCAACATTCGGGTCGAGCGGGGTGGGGACAGCACGGTCATGCTCGTCGACGGCAAACCGGTGGCAGGAAATGTCGTGCCCACCGCCTTCCTGTCGGGAAAGACCAAAGTCGAGATCGTCGTGAAACTCGGCAGCAAACCCGCCCTCCCCCTTATCGAGAAGATGGCGCGGGAGAGCGAGTCCCGCCGGGCCGCTGCCGTGGCAGCGCAAGACGCCGGCCCACTCAACCGGGACGAGCTCCACAGCATCAGCGGGGCGCAGGCCAAAGCGATCTATCTGTTCAGCAGAATGCTGGTCCACGCTCAAGGGTTGTCGGCCACACTGGATTTCCCTCCGACCGGAGTGGTGACCGGAGCGCCCACGTTGGCGACTGGAGTCTCTCCGTTCGGCCAGGTGAACCACCTTCTCGACGCCGGACGCTCAATCCGGTTCGGAAAACGGCTGCGCTTTGCATCGACCCCCCTGATCGGCGTCACCCAGGGGGGCAAAACGCAAACCCGTTTGCTCACCAACCTGAAGCGTGAGGACGAGGATGAAAAAGGCGAGGAGCCCCAGGCCTATCCCGATTCTATCGCCGACGAGGACGTGTCGGTGACCTTGGCTCCGCCCAGCATGATTTTCCGGTACGAGCTCGAAGGCGTTCGCGTCGCGCGGACTACGATTTCCCCGGAACTATCGGGGACCGAGGCCGACGTGTCCGTTCCGGCCACAGTGGACGTGTTTGAGCTCTGCAACTCAGCCGATGCAGAGCGCACGGTGACGCTGGTGATCCCGCGGCCTTCGCTGGTGAACCTGACGGAAAAGAAACTCCGCGCCGAGCAAGACAATGCCTTCAGCGGACAGGGCGCGACGGAAGAACAGGTTCACGAGGAGTACCAATCCGCCACCATGAGCGGCGTCGTCATGGGCAGCCGGAAGACCGGCGACCGGATGGTCATCGCCGTGCCCCAATTGACCGGCGTCCAGATAGATGTCCAGCCCAGTTTCCGGACCGCGGCCTACAAGACCGACCTGCTGGTGGACATGCAGGGCCGGTTCACAGCCCACAAATCCCCCGAGCCGACCTTCGAGTGCGGAGCAGCCATCGCCGTCACTGTGAAGCTTCCGGCCAACGGACGGGCGAAGATCCCCTTCGCTACCATCATGGACTTCCCGAAACAGAAGTACGTCGACGGCAAGTCATTCGATAGAGCCTATACCAAGAGGTTCACGGACGAGAAGACGCGGGCCGTGGCCATGACTGAATGGGCCTTGGCGGAATACGCGAACTGGATCGATCGAACCGAGGCAATCCAGTCCCGGGTGTTCGACATCGTCCGCAGCGACCCCGGTTACGCCAACGACCGGCCGGCTGCCACACGCGTGGTCAACCTGCTGATGAACGAGATCTCCTATCTATTGTCCAACGCAGCCGTGTGGATTGAGGGCGGATTGGCGGAATTTCTTGAGTGCTTCGATTATCCCTTCCTCAATTCGGCCGACGTGGACTGGTACTCCCAATTGTTGTTGATGGTGTTCCCTGAGAAGGAAAAGGCCATTTGCCAAAAATTCATTGATTCGATTGGCGGCCAGGATGATACGGAAGTCTATTTCCACTGGCACGCTGCCAGCGCCCAAATGCGGGTGGAGTTCGAGGAGTGGAAGAAGCTGAAGGCGCTCGCCCTTGCGGGCAAATCTTTGGACGGCGACGCGGCCGCCCGCTTCGAGTACTTGGAATACGAGGCGGACGTGGGCGACGGCAAGAAAGGCTACAGCGGCCGCTCTTTGACCCACATCAAGGGGCCGAAGAAGCTCAAGGGCAGCGTCAGCCACGACGTGGGGCGATTGACCGCGGGCAATCCCATGCGCGGCAACGTCAGCGAGTACGACTGGTTCAACACCAACTACTGGGTGGACCTGTTCCCCAAGTTGGCCCAGCGGGTGGCCCGCAATGCCAAGTTCACCAACGATACCGAGTTCGTTGCCAAGAACTGGGCGACCCTGCAGACCGGTTTCACCTACTGGATTGGCCTGGACCGGGACGGCGACGGTATCCCCGAAGGCAACCCCGGTGAAGTCAAGAACACCTTCGATAACATCAAGCTGTTCGGCTACGACTCCTACAGCGCCAGCCTGGCCTTGGCCGGATACGAGTCCATCGTCCGGATGGCGGAGATGATGCTCGCCAGGGCGGCGACCGAGGCGGAGCGCAGCTCCCTGCGCGCCAAGATCGCAGACTGTCGAGCGCGCTTCGAGAAAGCCAAGAAGACCATCGAAACCTTGTGGGTCAGGACGCGCACCCCGGACCGGACAGAAGGCGGCTACTTCGCCACCTGCTACGATCCCAAGGTGGAGCCGGGGGATTTCGCCATCTATCCCCTGGGCGGCACCTTGCGGGCAGAATTGCAGCGCGGCGGGTATCTTCGCGACGATGGCAGTGTCGACGTGGAAAAGGTGAAGCTGATCGACGATGCGTCCGCGTTGCAATTGTCCCCGGGCTTCGACAAGAAGGCGGTTCTCGGCCTGCTTAGATCGTGCGCGGGAAAAGCCGATCCGAACCAGGTCGCGAATCTGACGGAAACCGTCGACAGAGTCGGCTCGGTCTTTGACCAGCTAAAGAGGTACCGTTACACCGATGAGGACAATGGCGCTATCGACCGGGCAAAATTTGAAGCCCTGCCGAACGCCGGCGCCATGAAGCTGAGCCCGTTCATCGACAAGGCGTACGTTTACGGAGAAATGGGGAAAGTCCTTGCAAAGACGGCCTTGGTCTATCCCGAGCTTGAGAGAAACGGCTACATCGTCGACGGAAAGATCCAGGACAAGTTCTGGCAAGTATCCTCCGCCGAACGCCTGGAGGGGAATTGTCCTGATCGCCAGGCGACCTTCAACGCCCTGAGGGTTCACAAGAGCTTCGACGTGTTTACCAACCAGCTCGACGGTTTGTGGGCGTGGATTGCCATGGGCGAAAACCCGGATGAGCTGGTGAAGCCTGCCAGAGTGCAGATGATCCTACAGACCATCTACGAGAACAATCGCGTGACCAACGGCTGGGCCACCCAGAGAACCGCCGACGGAAAAGAAGTGAAGTCCGACCAGGGCAAGGATGTCTGGATCGCCTCCAACTACGTCCTGGCCCATATGCTGGACTATTGCGGCCTGACCGAGGAAAGCAAGGATGTCTACAAGGTGATGGACGAGATCCTCCTGCAGCACGACAACACCTCGACCTCTCCCGAAAGCGTCCGGCCGGACGAGAACAAGTTCATCGTCAAGGGATATCCCCGCCCCGGGGCCGTGTGGACCCAGTTGCCCCTGCTCTTCTTCAAGGCCCAGAAACGGGCCGGCAAGAAGATCTCCACGCCGCAAGAGATGACGGCGTTCATTCAAGGGATTTTCAATCCCGACGGCGCGGCCCTGGCGGCGTTGCGTTCCCGAGGCCAAGGCAAGACAGAGTCCGGGGGCCGGAAAGCCGGACGAATCCCCTATGGGTTGAGTCGGGTCAGACCGGGCGCCGGCAGCGGGCCCGCCATGCCCGGCGGCGGCGGCACGGCTGGTTCGGTCTTGGCCTAGACCGGACTGAGCGGCAGCCTCACCTCGAAGCGACTGCCGGTAGGCTGGCGGGTGATGTACACCACGTCGCCCCCGTGGTAGCGGGCCACTTGGCGGACCAGCGCCAGGCCCAGCCCCAGGCCGGTGTCGCCTGGAGTGCGCAGCCCGGGTGAACGGTAGAAAGGTGCGAAGATACGCTCCTGCTCGCTCTCGGGTACGCCGGGGCCGTCGTCTTCCACGGCGATGATGGCCTGGCCTTCCAGCCGCCGCACCTCCGCGCGAATCGCGCCGTTGCCGCCGTGCAGGCGCGCGTTGACGAAAAGGTTGCGCACCATGTGCCGCACCATGGCGCCTTCACAGGCGAGCGGCAGGGGCTCTCCCGTGACCTGGGCAGCCACGGATTGGGCCTCCTCGCGCACCAACGCGAGCAAATCGATCTCCGCCGACGGACGCCGAGGCACGCCTGGCTGTGCGCGCGCCGAAAGCAGCAACTCCTCCACCAAGGCATCCAGCTCCACGATGTCGTCGGCGGCACGGCGGGCGAGCTCGCCCCGCCGCTGCGGGTCGGATTCGTCGGCCAGCAGTTCCAAGGCCATGCGGATGCGGGCCAACGGTGAACGGAGCTCGTGCGAGGCGCCAGCCAGCATCTGCCGCTCCTGCGCGAGCAAAGCTTCGATGGCAGCGGCCGCCTCATTAAAACGCTGAGCGAGCGTGGCGATCTCGTCGCGGCCAACCACCGGGACACGGTGGCGGAGATCGCCAGCGCCCCAGCGGCGCGCACCCTCGGCCAGTTGTTCGAGACGACGGGTGATGCTGCGGGAAAGCGGGAGAAGCCCGATCGCCATCATGACAGCCAAGGCGATCAAGAGCGGCACGAAAAGCGGCCTGTGCGGCCCGACGTGCTCACGTTCGCGCAAGCCGAGAGTGCGGCCGCCCCCCAGATGGGTTAGCCAAACCGGACCGTGCTGCCCGTGCTGCCAACCATCAGGGCCACGAGAGAACGGCCCGGCCGAATCGTGTCCGGCGTAGAAAAGCAGGCGACCATCCCCGTCCCAGACCACAACATCCACACCCAACTCATGCGCCTTGGTTTCGAGAAGCTGCGCCTCTTCGCCCCGACAGGGGCCCGGTGCCTCGCACAGCAGTGAACGTGCGATGGGCGCCAAGACGCGGCCGGCAGGGATGCGCGGCTCGTGAAAAGCGCGCGCCAGAAAGGCCGTCACCAGCAGAGAGAGCACAGTGATGGCAAGAAAAGTCAGGTACAGCCTGTGATAGAGGCGCTGACTCATGGCTCGCCCGCGTCGGCTCCTGCCGGCAGCAGCGCCAAGACGTAGCCCGCCCCACGCACCGTCTGCACCAAACGAGGATGTCGCGGATCATCTTCGATGGCCTGGCGGATGCGCGAAATGTGCACGTCAATGCTCCGATCCACGTTGTCCCATTCTTCGCCCTTGAGCGCGTCCATGAGTTGCTCGCGCGTCTGCACCCGCCCGGCCCGCTCTGCCAGCAGCAGCAGCAGGTCGAACTGCCGGCCGGTCAGTTCGCGGCGCTGGCCGCGCACGCGAACCTCGCGGGCTCCGCGATCGATCTCCAACGGCCCCAGGCGTAGCCGGTCGGCGGCCTGATGCTCGCCCGCGCGCGTACGACGCAAGACCGCGGCCAGGCGCGCCAGCAGTTCGCGCGGGTTGAAGGGCTTGGGCAAATAGTCGTCCGCGCCAATCTCGATCCCCACGATGCGGTCCATGTCATCGCCGCGCGCGGTGAGCATCACGATGGGAACCTGGGAGAAGGCGCGCATGCGGCGGCACACCTCGAGCCCGTCGATCCCGGGCAGCATCACGTCGAGCACCACGGCATCGTATCCAGTGCGACGCTGGGCCTGCAGGCCGCTTTCCCCGTCCCCGCAGCAGTCCACCTGGTACCCGTGCGTACGCAGATACCCGCCCAGCATTTCGACCAGGCGGGCATCGTCGTCGATCAGAAGAACGCGGGTTGGCATGGCAGGGACAGGCGGCCGGACTCAGGCACTAGGCGGCGTTCCCTATGGTAGCCGAGCCCGGCCATGGGTGGTTAGAAACCGTGGCGATGGTGGCCGCCGTGGTTGCGCATCTGCTGGATCAAGGTCTGGCGTTGATCTACGGTCAGAATGTTTCCGACCTGAACCAGCGCCGTGGTGATGGTTTTTGATGCCTGGTCCAGCAGGGCAGAAGCCTGGACGCGCAGATTCTCGATGCCGGCCGCATCAAGCGTGGTCGCCGCAAAGGCATCGAGCATCGCCTTGTGCAATTGCCCATGCTGCTTGTGGATGGACTTCAGGTCAGCGGCCAGTTGCTGAATGATGGGCTTGATGGCAGCGCGCTGACTGTCCGTCGCCTTGACCAGGTCCAGCGCCTTTTCCAGCCGGCGCTGCATGAACGCCTCGTGCTCCGCCGGCGAGCCCTCTTCCAGCCCAAAGCCCATGCCTGGCCCGCCAAAGGCCCAGGCCCGCGCGCCGTGAACCCCAGCCAATGCCACGGGCAGCGCCAACAGCAGCCACCAGCGACGTCCCTTCGATTGATGTGAATTCGCAGATTCTCGTTCAGTCATGGTGTCCTCCTCGTAGTGCGACGGGCTCTTCTTGCGTCCCGTCTGCAATTAAGATGACGCCCGGGTTGTGCTGCTGTATTGCGCGAAAGTAAAGTTAGGTAAATTCGGGGGCCGGAAGCCAGGCGGGCCGGGGCCGACGGCTGGGGCCAGGGCCGGCGAGGGCGCGCGCGAAATGCGCGGGGGGGCGGCGAGGCTGTACGTCCCCAAGCGTCCTGACCACGACGCCACCGGGGTCCGAAGTCCTCTCGGCCGCAGGTGGGGTAAAGTCCGCGAATTTGCTTCGCGGACGAGGGGAACAGAATCCCCAGCGCTACGCAGTCCGCACGAACTTCTTGCGGCTCTCGGCAAGGTGTCATCGGTTCAAATCCGGCCGCCCCGACCGAAAAGATTACGCGATCTTCCGATTTTCTCTGATCGCGTTTTGGTCAAACTGGGACTGGCTCACACGTCCCGCGGGTTTGGTAGCACAAACCCTTCACGCAGAAGCCGGAGCATTGGCTGTCGCCGGTGCATGAATTCTGTTGGCATAAGCCGCCCGCACCACAGGAGTAGTTGACCGGACATGTGCCGTCACCGGCCACACAGGTGTTCTGGCAACCATGGCTCGGGTTGCATGCCTGTCCCGGGCCACAGTGGACATTGGTCCTGCAACCGGGAACGCAGAACATCGCTGCGAAGCAGTAGCAGTCCGACCTGGGCGCGGGGTCGCAGATCATGGTGCCGGATGTGGAACCGCCATCGCCGACACAGTCCGCGTCGGTCGTACAGTCGCTCGTCCCCATTCGGCATGCACCGCAGCCTATGGACTCTCCGGGAGCGCGACACATGAGGTACATCCCAGTGGAAAACACACAATCGTCCTGCGAACTGCAAGGCGTTCCCCATGTCGCTGGCGGTTTGTCGGCGGACGCGTCGGGGCTGCCCGTGCTGGTCGCGCCGCCACTGCCGCCCGCGCCACCCTTGCCGCCAGAACCCCCTGAAGCGGAAGACCCGCCGGAACTGGTAGCGCCGCCGGAATTGGTGACGCCGCCGGAACTGGTGGCGCCTCCGGCTCGCATGCTCCCTCCGGATCCGGTCGCGCCGCCGGTCTCCGTGGACGCGGTCGCGGCCGTGACCCCGCCGCTTGCGGTGACGCCACCGCCGCCTCCGCTCCCAGCGGCCGCAGCATCGCTGCCAGATCCGGCAGCACCCCCACCACCCGCGGGACCGTCCGACCCAGGCGCCTGCGCGTCGGGGCCATGCGGGCCAATGGCGGTCCCGTGGCTGCTACAGCCCACGGCCAATCCCCCCGCGACCATCGCAGTCACAAGAACTCTCAAGATCGCTCTCGTCATTGAAGGTGTCCTTCCAGTCCCGAGGTTCAAGGATACGAACACAGCACGTATTCAGTGGTCACAATACAGCCCCCGCCCCCGCCGGGAGGGCATATGCAGCCACAGAGATCGCTGCACGCGTCGGGCAGGTCCACGCACCCAGGGCTCCATGTGGGATCCGTGCAGCCGGGGCTGAATTGACCTGAATACGAGTCGCAGTAATTGGTAAGCACAAGGCCGAAATCACAGCCCCCGTCGACAGGTGGCAGGCACCGCGGAGCAGGACCACCGCTAGAGAGCACACAGGCCTGTCCCGAATAGCAAGTCGTGTTCCCGCAGTTCTGCCCCCCGGTGTCCGGTGCCACGTCCGCCGCAGAAGGAGCGTCCTGCCCGGCTAGCGCGTCCTGCCCGCCATCCGCTGGCGCCGGGGTCAACACGTCGGTCGTGCACAGATGAGCCACGCATTGCACGGATACCAGATCGATCGGCTGGATGTCCGTTCCCAGGAAGGGTGTGGTCTTGCCCGTATCCGTCTGGTAGCCGATAGACTTCGCACACCCGAGCCCGTTGCACGCTCCCGGGGGAAGCGCAAAGCACGCTGAGTATGTGCTGGCCTGGGCCGTCGCTATTCCGAGGGCGCGGTCTGCTCCACAACATTCTTGTTCGACATGGATGGTGCAGTCCGAGTCCTGCGTGCACTGTCGTGCAACGGCCGCGAAGCCGAGCCCGGCGTCGTCACTGCACGCGAGACCCACGCCCGCGTCGCCTGTCCCGCCGCCGGTTCCGGTGGCCCCACCTGTGCCTGTAACGGCGTCAGTTTGCGAACCACCAGCGCCCCCGAGAGAACCGTCGGCCAGTTTTCGCGCGCCCTGCGACGTCTTGCCGCAAGCCCCAGCCCATCCCACGAAAAGAAAGGCCGTGCCCAGGGCAAAGCCCCACGCGCCACACGACCAAAGAATATTGCGTCCGCTCATCTCATCTTGCTGTGGCATTTGCAGACGATACAGCAACATGCGTGCCACGCACTATCGCGGCTCGTCGCATGGTCCAGCCGCAGATCCGAGCCGGACCCGCGTACCCCTGTCGCGACAGAAGCGCCGTCGTACCCTCAGAATTCTGATGGATCCGGCCGGCGCACAACACGGGAAAGCGGCCCGACAACTGGCTGCCGGGGCAGCTACTGGGGACTACTGGAACGACAGACCCGTCAGGCAGAAGTCGAACGCGCCAGCCGTCGTACCCGCACTTGCCTGGATCTGAAAGTTCGATGCGATGGGCGGGCCCGTTAGCGCTCCGGCGGGAGTCGGGGCCCAACAAGTCAAGTTGAAACTGGTCCAAGGGATGGTCTGGCTGGTCTTGGTCATAACGGCGCAATACTGGACCGTGCCCACGGTCACCAGCACGCGAGCACTCGCTCCCCCGCTGGGGAGGCTGCTCAGCGTGACAGTCACACCCGAGCCGATGATCTGAACTGGTACGGTGCTGGTTGCCGTGGTGAGCGGCGACAGGCTGAATCCAAAGCCAGCTCCCCAAACCTTGAATGTGGGTGGATCCTGCGCACCCACGGTGCCCGCCGCGCAAAGAGTGTTCGGCGACATGCAGATGGACGACTTGCCTGTCGGGTCAACCAGAGGGAAATCGTAGCCGCTGTACGTCTGAACTGTGCAGACGTTGGTGGGACAAGAGATGCCGCCCGTGCTCTTGGGCACAGGCGTGCAAGTGACGGTCACTCCGCCTGTGGCCGTGGTCGTTCCACCCGTCGCCCCTGCGCCACCAGGGGCGCTGCTGCTCGCGCCGCCAGTTGCCCCGCCCGAGCTGCCGGCCTGCCCCGTTGTGCCACCCGCGCTACCCCCCGAGCCGGCCACGGCTGTGCCGCCGGAGCTGGTATTGCCTCCGCTCACACTACCGGCCGTTCCGCCGGCGCCGCCTCCGCCACCCGAACCAGATGCACCTGCGGCGCTGCCGCCCGTGGCGACGTCCGAAGGCCGGATGGCATCGGGGGTGTTGGGGACGTCAATCGCTCCATCTGGGGTCACGTTCGCGTCCGCGGCTGCATCTGGGGCGACGCTTCCCCCTGCCCCACCCGTTGCGGTCGTGCCGCCCGTCGCTGTGCCACCAGTCGCGGTGCCACCTCGTGAACCGCCGCTCGCCACCGTCGCCGTTCCACCGCTGCCCCCGGTTGCCGCTGACGTTGTGCTGCCCGCCTGGCCGCCGCCGCCATCCTGCTGCAACACCAAGGGTTGGGTGAGGTCCACACAGGCCACCAGCGCCAGGGTCGCAGCGGCTGCTAGCAGGGCCTGTGTCAACGAGCGATTCACTCTTCTCCTACATTACAACAGGGTCTCGACGTGATGGGAATCTTCTATATTCCGTCATCTTCGAACTCAAGCATCCCAGCATGGGACGACCATCGTCAAGTCCGAACCGCGTCACTGCAGCACATGCTGCTGGATGGAGGTGAGCAGCGGGTTGCGTTGGCCGGCGGGCGCCGTGGCGATGTAGCCCTCGTTGATTTCCCACATGATCACGCCGCCCAGACCCTGCGCCTTCAGGTACGCGCCCTTCTCTCCGATCGAGCGATCGTCGTCGTAGGAGATGTACCCGCAGCCCATGGGCCCGGTGGCCTTGGCAAAGGAAAGGTAGGGCACGCGGGCAAAGGCATCCCACTCGGCCGCGGAGGCCGAGTAGTACGAGGTCATGATCTTGGCGTAGGAGATGTCGCCGTCGCTGGCGGCCACAGTGGAGCCGTTCAGTGCCTGTTCAGGACCGGTCACCGGCGGGGTGTAGCACAGCCCGTAGAAGCCGATTCCGATGCCCAGCTTGGCCTTGGGCACCCCGGCGCCAACGTAGGCCTTGACCGAAGAATCGACCGACGTGGGCGTCGCGCTATCCTGCTGGTAGAGCGCGCCGGAGTGCCAGCTCTTCCAGCCCTGCCAGGCTCCTGCGGCGCCGTAGGACATGATGTTGAGTTGGTCCGCGGCAGCGGCCATGGCCGCGTACCCAGAAAGGTCGCCCGGCATGTTCTTGTTGATGATCCCCACCGGGACGGTGAGCAGCAACCCGGGCGCACGCTGGCGCACCTTCTGCATCACATCCACAAGCACTGGCTCGTCGGCTGTCTCCAGCGATTCCCAGTCGAAATCCATCCCGTCGTACCCGTAGTCGGTGGCCAGCTTGACGATGCTGCCCACGAAGGTGTCGCGCACGCCACTGGCTGTCGCGGCCAGAAACTGGGTGCGCGAGTCAGCGCCGCCCAGAGACGCCACGGCCTTCACGCCATGAGCGTGCGCGGCGGTCACGATGGCGTGGCCCAAGCTCGTGCCCTGCGCGGCGCTGCCCTGGGACAGGCTCTCGTCAAAAGCGCCGGTAGCAGTGGGCGAGTAGAACGCGACCGCGATGTGGGTCATCCCTGCCCATTCGATGGCGCTGACCGGATACGACGTGCTGTCATAGCCGGCGTAGTAGCCCATGGACCACAGTCCCGAACCCGCGCCGCTGTCCGTGGCGCTGTCGCCTAGGACGTCCGGCGCAGCGTCGAGGTTGACACTGGTGTCGCTGGCCCCATCGCGCGCGCTGGACGAATCACCACCCGCATCGGGCGAGTCAACCGGGGCGTCGACGCCTGCGTCGATCTGCGAGCCACCGGTCGCAGCTGTACCGACTGCAGCGGTCGCGCCGCCTGCGCTGGTCGCGCCTCCGCTGGTGATGCCGCCAGTGCTGCTCGCGCCGCCTGCGCTGGTCACGCCGCCTGTGGCGATGCCGCCAGTGCTGCTCGTGCCGCCCGCATTCGTGGTGCCACCCGAGCTCCTTGCCCCACCCGCCTGGCCACTCGGGCCCTTGCCGCCGTCACAGGCCACAATTCCCAAAACCACGATCCCCAGCGCGCACACGATCTTGGCCCTGTTCAGCCGAGTCGCGAGGACACCCAGAAGGCGTCTCATCAGCGCCGCCATGTCCAACCCGGACCCCGCAGCAGTCGCGCCCCGGCTCCACCGCCGCTGCCGCCTGGATTCACCGCAGTGAGCATGCACGATAGTGTAACACGTCCGAGCATCTGCGAAGGATCAGACCTCGCTCAGGTTGCTCCTCGGCGTCTGCCATCGACGCGAAAATGCAGCTACGCTCACGTCGAAATGCGGATGGTCAGCGCTGCACTCGCGATCTCAACTCTGGCGCAGTAATATCAGCGCCGATACAATGCTCACTGCCTCATGAGCGGAAGAGCCTCCAAGAGAACCACTGCCGCGCACCCGGACCTGCCCGCTTCGCGGGCCGGTGGGCTGCATGACCGATGGCTGGTTCCCGGGGTCTGCATTTTCCTGGCCGCGACTACCTTCGCTGTTTTCGGGCAGACGCTCAGTCACGAGTTCGTGAACTACGACGACGGCCTGTATGTGTATGAGAATCCCGTGGTCACCCGCGGGCTGACCCTCAAGGGAGTCGAGTGGGCCTTTTCCCATACCGTCGCGTCCAACTGGCATCCGCTGACGATCATGTCCCATATGCTGGACTGCCAGCTTTATGGGCTCAGTCCCGGCGGGCACCACCTGACGAACGTCCTGCTGCACGCGGGTTCGGTGATTATTCTGTTTCTGGTGTTACGCCGGATGACGGGATATTTGTGGCGGGGGGCGTTTGTGGCGGCGGTATTTGCGATTCATCCCTTGCGGGTCGAATCAGTGGCGTGGGTGGCGGAGCGCAAGGATGTGTTGAGTGGCCTGTTCTTCATGCTCACCCTGTGGGCGTACACGCGCTACGCGCAAAAACGGCCGGGGGTCGACTCTCGAGAGCAGACACCATCCTGGCCCTTGAACCTCGACTATTGTCTCGTGCTGTTCTTCTTTGCCTTGGGCCTCATGTGCAAGCCGATGCTGGTCACGCTGCCTTTTGTGCTGCTGCTACTCGACTACTGGCCGCTGGGGCGAGAGCACAATGCAAGTGACTCGACTCCTTGGCCAGCCCGAGCAGAGCGAAGCCGGCTCAAGCCATTGCTACTGGAAAAACTGCCCCTCCTTGGACTAGCAGTCGCATCCTGTGTGGTCACCATTCTTGCGCAGCACGAGGCGCTGCAGTCCATTGACCAGCTTGCTTTGCCTTTGCGCATGGGGAATGCCGTTGTCTCCTGTGTCGCCTATCTGGGGCAGATGTTCTGGCCGTCAGCTCTGGCAGTCCTCTACCCGCTTGCATCCGCAAGCGTTGTGGCGTCAGGAGTGGTGCTGTCACTGGTTTTGCTCAACGGGATTTCCGCGGGCGTTCTTGTCTTGCGTCGCCGCCACCCCTATCTGGTAACCGGCTGGCTGTGGTATCTCCTCATGCTGCTGCCGGTAATCGGGATTATTCAGGTGGGAATTCAGGCTCGGGCGGATCGCTACACGTATCTACCGGAGATCGGGCTATATCTGCTGCTGACCTGGGGGGTCGCGGAATCATGCGGCTGCTGGCGCTACCGCCGCGTGGTCCTGGGCGGCGGCTCTGCGGTCATCGTGGCGGCTTTGATTGTTTTGGCCCACAAGCAGGCTTCCTATTGGCGCAATAGTCAGTCGCTGTGGACACACACCCTCGCCTGCACGTCCGACAATGCGGTCGCCCACAACGACCTAGGTTATTTTCTGTTCCAAGAGAAGCGATTGGACGAGGCGATTGTCCAATATCGAGAGGCGCTGCAAATCAAACCCGACTACGCTGAAGCCCACTACAATTTCGGAAATGCGCTGCTGCAAAAGGGCCAGTCGGACGAGGCGGCTGTTCAGTATCGACAGGGCCTGCAGGTCAACCCTGACGACGCCAGAGCCCACAACAACCTCGGCTACGTTCTGCTGCAGGGGAAGAGGGTGAATGAAGCGATTGCCAATTTCAGGAAGGCGCTGCAAATCAAACCCGACTCTCTGGGTGTCCTGAACAATCTGGCGTGGCTGCTCGCGACCTATCCTGACGCGCACATTCGGAATGGTGCTGAAGCCGTCGGGTATTCCAGGCGTGCCTGCGAACTGACGCATTATGGGGTGCTTCCCCTTTTGACCACCCTGGCGGCAGCCTACGCCGAGGCGGGACGATTCGACGATGCGATTGCGGCGGCGGAGCAAGCCTGCGCGCTGGCCAGGGCAGCGGGGAAACAGGACATGCTTGAGAAAAACCAGAAACTGCTGGGTTTGTATCGCGCCCACCAGCCGTTTCATGACGATGCGGGGGTGACGCGTTGACACCTCACCAAGGTTGACCTTCTTTCGTGAGATTCGCGACGAAGAGCATGCGAATCTAGGCGGATCGGGGCGGCGTCCGGTCAAGAAGCCCCTGTTTGCATGGCAGATGTCTAGTTAACCCTCGGCAGTCGGCCGGAGCCCGTGACGCGCGGGGGGCTTCAGAATCGCAACAAGGGGACAATGACAACCCCGGTTTCCAGGAGCACAATGGCGGGACTTCATGAGCAACTCGCAGGCCCACTATACCCAGGAAGAGATCAACGAGATCATCAGGCGCGCCCTGAGCGAGCCGGCGGCCCGTGAGCGAGCGCTCAGCCATGCCGAGCTGGTGGAGATTGCGGCCGAGGCGGGCATCGATCGCGATGCCCTGGAGCGCGCCACCGCGGAGCTGGCGCAGTCCCGCACGCAGGAGCAGGCCCGCCAGGTTGCTGCGCACGAACTCGCGGCCGAGCGGGCGGTGCAGCTCAAACGGTTTGCCTCCTCGGCGGTCAGCTACTCCGTCCTGAATGTCTTCCTGTACTTCATCGCCACTCGCTTAACCGGCGGAACCTGGTACGTCTGGCCCCTGATGGGCAGCGGTGCACTGCTGGCGTTGCAGGTGCGGCACGTGATCTTTCCCTATGACAAGGTCCTGCGGCAACGGCGCCGCGAAGAAGCGCGGCGCGAGCGCGAGCGACGCCGAACCGCGCGCGCGGCATGGAAGCACAAATTCCTGGAAGGTGGCGACACCGTGGCACAGGGAGCGAAGCAATTCGAGACGGCGGTGCAATTCGGGGTGGCGGCGTTGCTCAAGATCGCCACGCGCAAGATTGAAGACCACGTCGAGCGCCACGAGAGAGGGCGCGACCGCGGACCCAAGCTGTGAAAGCCAGATGGCGCCGGTCACGGGCTGGGTCGGAAATCGGGTGCACTATTGGGCATGAACGGCAGGTGGCATGCCAGAGTCAGCCTGCTGTCCTGTCTTGCGGCGGTTGTCTTCGCTGCCTTCTTGGGGTTCGGCGGACGGCGTGACGAACTGTGGTTATGGCGGCTACTGTGGAACCATCGGTGATGGGTGTGGCGGCACGCTCGACTGCCCGACCATATGCCCGATGGTGGGCTCGGTCTGTTTCCGCCGCTGCCTCGCTAGAGTATCGTCGCTGCTAGTTCACGATGTTGATGGTTCCGCCCATCGCCAGGTGAACGGCACAATCGTAGAAGAGGGGATCGGGAGCGTTGCTGGGCACATCAAATGTGACGCTTCCCGATGTTGTTCCATTCCCGGTGACCCCGTCGGTGTACGCGTTGCCCGTTCCGCTCGATCTCACGGTCTTGATGTAGAAGGGATGCCCTGGGGCGTTCACGGCGAAGACGTAGGTGCTTCCGCGACAGAATGTCAGGGTGGGATTGTCCACCCCGTCAATCGACCAGGCTGTCATTCCAACATTCACCGCTGTCAGAGTGCCTGCCGCGTGGCAGGCAGCGTGGGTGGAGCCGCTGGTGGAACTCACACCGCCCGTCGCGTTCACGCCACCGGTTGCGCTCACACCGCCCGTCGCGCTCACACCGCCTGTCGCATGAGTCCCGCCGACCACGCTCACTCCGCCCGTCGCGCTCACTCCGCCCGTCGTCTTCACCCCACCGGTTGCGCTCTCCCCGCCCGTCGCATGAGTCCCGCCGACCGCGCTCACTCCGCCTGTCGCAGTCAAGCCGCCCGTTGCGCTCTCTCCGCCGGCCGCGGTCACGCCGCCCGTCGTCTTCACCCCTCCGGTTGCGCTCACGCCGCCGCTGGCACCTGCCCCGCCGGGCGCACTTTCTCCGCCGGCTGCGGTCGCGCCACCCGTCCCGCTCACCCCACCCGTCGTGGTCACGCCGCCCGTCGCACTCTCTCCGCCGGCTGCGGTTACACCACCGGTCGCGCTTACTCCACCAGCCGCGGACACCCCACCCGTTGCGCTCTGTCCGCCGGCCGCTGTAGCGCCGCCGCTCGCGCTTTGTCCGCCCGTCGCTGTGGCGCCGGCGTTCACAGTGCCACCGCTCTTTGGAGGGCTCGTGACACTGCTCGAACATGCGGCCAGCGTCACCAATCCAATAGCCCACATTCCCCGTAGATATATCATTACAATCTCCCGCCAGAGTTTCTTCCCAGCTCGCGCAAGTCTGACTGCGGGTTGGATGGCCCAGCCCACTCTAGTGTTTCAGCACAAGTCTCGTTCGACAGGGCTGGCATTGCGTTGCGCCACGCTGTTCGCTATTCTAGCCGTTCAGTGGGGCTGGTTTTCTACTGCCCGATCATCGGCGCGAGGTAGGGCTTGAGCGCGCTCATTTTCCAATCCCACGGCGTCAGCCAGTCGGTCTGCAGAATTCCTTCGGTGTCGCCAGAGTTTGGATTCCAGCACCAGAAGGTCCATGAGTAAGTGGAGCCCACGGTCTTGAGCAAAGCATCGAACCACTGCCCCGACTTGTTCGAGTCGGCGGTGCGGTCCTTAATGCCGAATTCGCCCAGCAACAGATGTCCAATTCCCTGGGTCATGATGAAATCGAAATGCTGGGTCCA
Organism: Myxococcales bacterium; assembly: GCA_003158735.1. GTDB lineage: Bacteria > Myxococcota_A > Polyangia > Fen-1088 > Fen-1088 > Fen-1137. Next base: position 16,499 of record PMLB01000206.1, read on the forward strand.
CACTGCGGCCAAATTGGCGGGGAAGGTGGCGTCGCTGAACCAGGTCTGGTCATGCACCTCAGGTCCGTACTCGTGGGCCGAATACACCAGCTTTTCGGGATGGGTCAGGTGAATGGGCGCGGTGCGGACCGCGCTCAGATTGCCACCCCACCAATAGACGTCAGTGCCCACAATGCTCACGCCTTCGACGATGATGAGCGCGTCGGGGTTCACGGCTTGGATTGCATTGCCACAGCGTTCGGCAGCGCTGTTCCAGTCGGTCGCTAGCACGCCCGTGCCCCAGGTCGATGCACCGTGCGGCTCGTTATCGAGGTCGAATCCCACCACCGTGGGATTGCCCTTGTACTTGGTGGCCAGGGTGACCCAGTCGGCAATCCACTGTTGCTCTGACGTCTTGGCAGTCCACCAAAGCTCTTCTTTGTCGTAGGCGTCGGGCTCACGCGAGTGATTGTCGAGAATGATCTTCAATCCGAGGTCGCCTGCGGCCGCAATGACCGCGTCCATGATTTGCAGCGGCGTCTTGCCCACCAAATCTCCGTTGATCGGATTGGTGTGGTCGTAGGCATCTTCCCCGACGGTGGTGACCGAAACGGCCGCCGCACCCGGGCGCATGATGGCGTTGGACCAGGGCAGGCGCACGGAATTGAATTTGAGGTCGCTCATCTGCTTGAGCATGCTGCGATAGTCGCGAACCCAGATCCCGTGGGGCGCTTCATTCGAGGTTTCCAGCCCGAACCAATTCACGCCGGTAAGACGCACGCTTTTCCCCTGGACGTCGAACAGGCCATTGCCTTGCACGTGAAGGAAATTGGGCGCAGACGGAGCATCAGGCCGGCCACTGGACGCATCAAGCGCGGGCGCGCCGGCCGCGGCATCTGCGCCGCCAGAGCCGCCTACGCCAGAGCCACCCGTGTCGCTGCCGCCTGTGTCATTGCCGCCCGCGCCACCCGTGTCGCTTCCTCCAGCCCCGCCCGTATCACTTCCGCCTGTCTCACTTCCTCCTGCACCGCCCGCAGCCACGCCGCCCGTGGCGCTGCCGCCAGTCCCACCCGTGACAACGCCACCGGTGTCCCGCCCGCCAGCGCCACCAGTCGAGGTCTTGCCTGTGCTGCTCCCGCCAGCAGCCGTGCTGCCGCCCCAGGCACCGCCCAATGCAGCATCACTCCCAGCGTGGCCGGCGCCCGCGTCCAATGCAGGTCCGGCGGGTCCCGAATTGCCGCATGCCAGACAACAGCCCAGGATTCCGATCGCCAACACAAATCCGCGTGGCGACTCATCTCCGCGACTATTGCCAGCGCCCGCCGGTATTTGGCCGCCGATAGCTCGAAGTCTGTGAATCATCGCGCGGAGCACTACATCTCTTACCCGCGCAGCAAGTGCGGTGGACTACGAGTTTACTCGCCTTCGGCGCCCAGAGCCAGTGGACCCTTGAGCGCATTCTCGACGGCCGGGCCAATGAGCCCGGCCAAGCTGGTCAAGGCGCGGTTGCGTGCATCAGATTCGGCGCGGCCCACGCCACGTCCTTCTTTCTGGAACCCGGCAATGACCGCGTCGGTGTCGGTGCGCTTGACCTCCACGTTGGCCGCCTCCTGCGCCGCCATGCCGGCTGCGATGGCAGAGGGCACCATGGCCTTCTCGGAAACTTCGAGCTTGATGACCACAGCGCCCGCGGCCCTGTCAGCGGTCTGCACCTCCACGCCCAGCTTGGTCAGCCGCTCGACCACCCCGGCAGCCACCTGTTTGCTGCCCTCCCCGGTGGCGATCACGGTCACGCGCAATTTGGAACGCAGGGAGCGGGCCAGATCCTTGAACTGGCTGCGGGTCGGGGTCGTGCCTTTGTAATTGCCACCGATGGCGCGCAGCACGATGAGTTGCGTCTCCACCTCGTCGATCCCTTCGCGCGCGGGCTGCAGGTGCGGCAGGGCCTCCATGGGCGCCCGCTTCTTCATGGCCGCCTCGACGGCTTTCATCTCGCGCACGGCCTTGTCGGCCGCGGTGTCTACGGCCGCGCTGACACGCTGTTGTGCCACTGCCTTGTCCACGGCAGCGAGCGCGTACATGGTGGCCTGCTGCGGATCGAAACAACGCGCGACGATCTGCGCGTCGGGCAGCTTGATGGCACTCTTGATGGTCGATTTGTCCTTGATGGAGAATTGCGCGCCGCCGCTGGAACTGCCCGAAGCTTCGACCGTGGTGGTCGACGAGATCGACGCCACGATCTGCTTGGACATGTCGGCCAGCGCAGAGGTCTTGGCCGGCTCCTCGCCGGCGGCCTGACTGGGCACGCCGCCGGCCACGCCCAGCCCTACCAGATAACGGGACCGGGGGTATTCCGGGCTCTGGCCGCTGCGAGTCCAGTCGGGACACCCGGCGTCGGCCCTTGCGGGCACGAGTAGCAGAGCGGGAACCAACGCGGCCAGGGTCACATAGTTCTTCGTTGTCACGCTCTGCCTCCGCTTCTGGTTTTGGCGTCTACTGCGCGGCAGCGGCTGCGGCGTCCTTCATCTGCTCGTTGACCTTGTCCGCGTCCTTCTTCCAAGTACGCACGCGCATCTCCAGATCCATCCACGCCGGTTGCGGCTTCAGGGTCTGGGCCAAGTGCAGCTCGGCCAGGGCGACATCGTAGTCGCCTACCATCGCCTTGCCCAGACCATAGCTGTAGTGGGCGGCGCCTTTGACATCCGGCTTGAGCGATGGGTTGGCGTCCGCCTTGGCCACGGCGCGAGCGAAGTACTCCACCGCGGTGCCTGGATCGCTGCGTTTCAGATACTCGTTGCCTTGCTTCAGCTCAGGCAGCGCGCTGTTCTCTTCCAGGGCCACATGTTCCTGCACGGGGTGGGGCGCGATCATCTTGAGGAATTGGTCGGCCACCTCGTTGCGGCACTGATCCAGCAGCCCATCGGTATCCACGGTCGCGGGATCGCCATCGGTGGCCGTGGTCTCCTTCTTGCGTTCCGCGACCAGGCGTCGGCTGACCAGCACCTTGCTGGTGTTGGTGTCGAAAACGCGCACGTTGGTCACGAAGCGCGTCTTCACCAACCGGGTATAGCGGGTGCACGAGTAACGCAGCAGCTTGCCGCTTTCATACCGAGAACAGCTGTCATTCCGGCTGCTCACGTTGTCGCTGGCCTTGGATTCTTCGACCCGGCCGGATATCAGCGCCGCCGCAGGCAACAGTTTCCCGATTTCCACGCCCTG
>PMLB01000460.1 GCA_003158735.1 Myxococcales bacterium
GGAGAAATCCTGAGGGGTTTCGTGTATTAAGCTACCAGTTTGATTCCAATGGCGCTCTGCGCGTGGGTTCCGTTGCCGTCAGGTTGCCGTAGATTTACCTGTCTGCGGGTACCCAGCAGCTTCAGAATCCGCCTGTCAGGGTCGAGTTCACCCGTCACGGCCGCGATGAGTTCTGGAGGCAGCTCCCGCCTGTGACCATCGGCGACATGCACGTATCGCATGGTCTCATCGATGCGTTTGTGCCCCATCCAGGTCATGAGCCTCCACGGGTTCACCCCGAAGAAAGCTGCATGGGTCCCGAACGTGTGCCTCAGCGTGTGCCATCCCCTCTCGGGTAGACCGGCCAACCGGCACACCCGGTAGGAGAGGTTCTTCATCTGGTTTTCATCGCTCTTGGCCTGGCCAGCCAGGTTTCGAATCACCAGTCCTTCCCTCGTCACCGGCAACCGCTTGAGTGCATCCCAAGCAGAGCGGTCATCGGAACAGTCCTCCGAGTCCTGCCCTTGGGCGTGCCCACCACACCTTGCCTCATCTGCTGGTTCACGGTGACGGTCCCCGCCACCATGTCCACGTCCTCCCGCCATCGGAGCGCCTTGACCTCACCCACTCTCAACCCGGCCTCACCGGCCAGTGACACTGCTGCCTGCACCACCGGCCCCTCCTTCTCCGCCGCCGTGAGCAACCGAGCGTACTGCTCGATCTCCCAGAACTCGATCTCCGGGGCCTCCACTTTGAAAAGACCAACCTTTGGGGCCTTGGCGATCACGTCGACGTCGGCCGCGTAGTGCAGCGGCTTCGAGAGAATCGTCAAGATGTTGTTGATGGTCTTGTCGGTGAGCCCCTTCTCCACCAGGGAGGCTCTGAACGCTGCAATCTCCCCCGCCCTGATCTCATCGAGGTGCTTGTGGCCGAACACGGCTTCAAGATGCTGTTGATATACAGACAGCTTGCCCTGGACCGTGCTTGGTTTGTTCCTCCTGCCGACCACCCACTCCCGCCAGTAGGCGACCATGGTACCAATCCCTGAAAAGTGGAATCTCCTTCCTGCGGCCGTATCTTCCCATCAGCAGATCATCGCGCACCTGCCGCTCGTACTCCTCGGCAGAACGCTTGGTCTGGATGGGCGATACCTTGCGCACTCGTGTCTTGCTTCCGTCGGGAGCCTCCCAGTCAACGTCTACGATCCAGAACCAGCGCTCCCTGCCGGTATCCGGGTCCTTTCTTCGCTCTCGTCTTACGCTCATGAAGAGCTTCCTTCCTTGAGCGAGACGCGGGCTTGGCTGTCGATCAATGTACCATCGAACGACCCACGACGATGAGCACAAACCCACCTGCGGATATCTGCGGGGTCGAACCGCAGACGGCCTGTGCGCCGCAAGAATTCGGTGCCAAGTCCAACCAGCAGGAAATTTCCTCGGGATTCATCGGGTGATCCCTGGTTGATAGGGTTTGAGCTGCAATGATCAGGGAAATGCTCAAGACCACACTAGCCGCACTGCGCTCAGCCTTCTGTTCGCGTGCCGTGCTCCTCGCGGAAAATGTCGTCCTTCGCCAGCAGATCGTCGTGCTGCAACGTTCGGTGGCCAAGCCCAGGATTCGGACGCGGGATCGTGTCGTGGTCGCCTTGGCCGCTCACATCTTCGGCGAGGTGGTCAAGGCAGTCACCATCGTACGGCCCGAGACCGTCGTCCGTTGGCATCGTTCCTTCTGGCGGTTGATCTGGCGTAGAAAGTCCCAAAGGCCAGTTGGACGACCGCCAGCCGATGCCGACTTGCGGGTCCTGATACGGCGGTTTTGGACCGAAAACCCTCTGTGGGGTGAGGACAAAATCGCCGCCGAGCTTGGAAAGTTTGGCTACAAGGTATCGCCGCGGACTGTCGCCAAGTACCGTCCGCCGCACCTGCCGCGCAACCGTGGGCAGAGTTGGTCCACGTTTCTGCGCAACCATTTCCATCAAACCTGGACGTGCGACTTCTTGACCATCGTCACGTTGCGGTTCCAGATCCTTTACTGCTTCGTCATCGTCGACCTGGCCCGGCGGGAAATCTTGCACATTGGCGTGACGTCTTCGCCGAGCGCGCAGTATGCGGGGCAGTCCTTTGTCGAAGCGGTCGCGGATCGGGACAACGAGACTCCGCGGTTCCTGATCCGCGACCGCGATTCGATCTACGGCGAGGAATTCCGGCGACGTGTGAAGAACTGCGGGACCCGTTGTTTGATCACGCCGCCACGGTCGCCAAAGGCAAACGCAATCTGCGAGCGACTGAACGAAACCCCACGCCACGATTGCCTCGACCACGTGATTGTGCGAGACGCGACGGCCAACGTGTTCTGAACGAGTACGTTGGCTATTACCATGGCCGACCCCATCGCGGTCTTCGGATGCAGCCGCCACTGGGAGCTCGCTGGCTCCCGCCCGTGCGCCGTGTCCCACCCAAAGAGGTCGTCTCTCGACCTATACTGGGTGGCCTCCATCACGAGCACTACGCGCGAGTGGCGTGAGACTGGCCGCTGCGCGTGCCTGCTGGAAAACGCACGACACGGCATTCGTCTGTCCACCATCCGCTCCCGCTCGTTCGCAGGCCAAATTCCCGCGCGCTTCGGCCTCAAGATGGCGCCGCCGGCTCCTCTAACGAAGATTCACTGGAGCCATTTTCGGCTCAAGCAGTCATCGATCGGCATTATTACGGCGAACAACCAGTGATTGATCGATTGATCGAACGGCGTTTCCCAACACGCCGAGCCTTACATTCTGGACGTCATCGCCCAAGGCCGGCTCTCCCAGCACAGCATGGTACGTCTACTTCCGTGACCGGCTCTCCTCGTCACTCCTGCCTGCTCTACAACACCGGCCTGTAGACAGCGGGGACGTAAGCTTCGCACGCAGAGTCCGTAGTGTGCGCTGAGGACGGGGTTCGAAGCTTTTTGAATCGCAGCTGTCCCAAAAATCTTCAATGATATTTGGGGGCGTCGGAATTGCGTGCGCGATTACGCGGAATGTCCTCGACAGCTGGGCTGTGTTCACAGTATCCAACCTGTGCCTCGCCAAAATTCCGTCTGCGAGCAATGCAGGGCCGATCTAGTATCGGTTGGGCAGCAGGTACCAGCGGTCTGCCTCAGTGTCGATTTCCTGGATCCCAGCGAGTAGGGGGGCGGCCTCCTTCAGCGTGGCCCGTCCGTCCGGGGAAAACTGCAACTCGGGGAACTCGACCTCGCAGGGAGGATCGGTGTGAACCATCAGCAGGGGCAGGTCTGTGTCCGATCCAAGCAGCTTGTGCTTGATCCGATAGGCAACGAAGTCCGGGCTCAGCTCGGAGCGATGAATGACACACTGGGAGCCTCCCCAGGCCAAATGCACGCTGGGGATCTTCCCCGCCCCACGTCGGACCAGCACATAGACGTTGGCCTGCACGCCCTTGGGATAGCGCTTGACCGAAAGGGGGCCGACGTGGGCGTTCTTGCCGTCGATCTTGACCAGGTTGTACGCCAGTTCCTTGCCGGCGTTCTTTGCCAGATCCACCATCCCGATCTGCTCGAACTTGTAGGGCTCGCCCAGACGCTCGGCCATCGCCGCATCGACCGCGGCCTTGGTGGCCCAGACCATGCCGGGCACCGTGGCAGGCTCGAGACGGGAACAGGTCACGATGGTCTTTCCGAAGGCGTCGGGCGCTTCATTGAACGGGCTCTTCTCGATCAGCTCCACGTCGCCGTAGTGCACGACGATGCGCGCCTGGAAGGGCCACAGGCCATATTCTCTCTGCCGATCACGGCCGGCCCGCGTGTTGAAATGGTTGTGAATCCTCCAGGCGTGCTCCAGCGCCTTGCGAATGTCCCCGGGATAGACCAGCAACACGCCGTCGCCAGCGGGCTTGACGACGTATCTCCTGGCGGCGTCCTCGCCCAGAGTGGCGCGCAGGTCGTCGCGAATGCTTCTTCCCAGATTTCCCATGAGATGGTCGAACTTCAGCAACGATTCGTGTTGGTCCACCAGCGAGGAATACCGTTCCACGTCAGCGCACACGACCGCCGCGGGCTGCAGCCTGGATTCGATTTCGATGTCTTCACCGCTCATAGTTGCTTTCCTGCCTGCAAGGCGGGCGACAATAGCACCCCAGCCTTCCATCGGCCCGCCGCGCGTGCCGGTCATCACCACGGGCTCATCGGGCATCTCACTTCACCCCAGGGCATCGCCGCGGACCACCAGTGCTTTCTTTCGCTCGTGCGTCTTGTGCAGGCTGGGCACTGGCTTGTTGGCGCGGTCCCCCGACTCGGTCGGTCACATGGGCTTCATCGCTCTGGCGAAACTGAGAACAGCACGAAATTGAAACCCGCTGCTCGCCGGGGCGGGTGCGATTGTCTTCTGTGCTAGATCACGCCTGCCAAACTGGTCGTCACCCAATGGAGGTTGACATGGAGAGGGATTCGTTCGACGACAATGTTGCCTTCCGCAAGCTGCTGACCCGCACCCTTATTCTGCCCCTTGCCCTACTGGGGCTCTTGTCCGCCGTGTTCGTGGGGCAGATCCTCTATCTCAAGACCCTCAACCGATGGGTCGATCACACGGATCAGGTCATCGCCCAGGCGAACCTCGTCCAGAAGTTGTTCCTGGACTGCGAAACCGGCCTACGCGGTTTTGCACTCACCCGTGACTCAGATTTTCTTGACCCATACACTGGGGCTCAAGCCGAGGCTCCCGCAGCCCTGAACAAGCTCTCGTTCCTGGTTTCCGACAACCCAGTGCAAACGTCTCGCCTCCGAGAGATTCGGACCAAATGGGAGAGCTGGAGTGCGACGAGCATCCAGCGCGTCGCTGAGGCAAAGCAAGGGAAGCCAGTCTCAGCGGAGGAATCCATCGCAGGCAAGACAATCATGGATTCCATTCGCGCGCTCGTGCAACAACTGCTCCGAGATGAAGAGGACCTGCGCGCCGAGAGGAGCCGAGGAGCCGAGGATTGGAGTTGGATCGCGTTCGGCCTAAGTGTGTCCCTAGCGCTCCTCATTGGCGGCGCCATCGCCTTGGTGGGGCGGCGGCAGCTTGTTAGCTTGTCCGGACGCTACGAGGATGCACTCACGCTGCAGCGCAAACAGAACGAAACTCTGCGCCAGCAGGAGTGGATAAATCTCGGTCGAACTCGCCTCGCCGAGGATGTCCGCGGGGACTCGAACGAAGATTCGGCTTGCGCGCAGGTTCTGGGTGCTGTCGCGCACTATGTTGGAGCACAACTCGGCCTTCTCTACGCGGTCACCGACGCCGGGGACGCCTTGCAAGCTAACGCCGCCTTCGGATGCGCCGATCCCGCCGTCGCACAACCACGCGGGGGATTCAAGATGGGCGAGTCCTGGGTTGGCAAAGTCGCCGCCGAGGGGCGCCTGGTGTCGCTCTCGGACGTGCCCGAAGACCACGTCAAGATTGCGACTGGCACCGGGGAGTCCAGGCCGCGCCACCTTGTCATCGCGCCGCTTACCGGGGCTGGGCAAACCGTCGGCGTACTGGAGCTGGGATTTCTGCAGCCGCCCGAGGGTCGCGTCCTCGACTACCTCAAGGCGGTCACCGATATCGCTGGTTCAGCGCTGCGCTCGGCGCGGTACCGGACCAAGTTGCAGAAGCTGCTGGAGGAGTCGCAGCGGCTGGCTGAGGAACTGCAGGCCGAGCAGGAAGAGCTGCGCGTCAGCAACGAGGAACTGGAGGAGCAAGGCCGCGCCTTGCGCGAATCGCAGGCGCGCCTCGAGGCTCAGCAGGCGGAACTCGAGCAGACCAACTCGCAGCTCGAAGAGCAAGCTCAAGCGCTTGAGCAGCAGCGCGACGATCTGTCCCGAGCCCAAGTGGATCTGGTCGAGAAGGCCGACGAGCTGACCCGAGCCAACCAGTACAAGTCTGAGTTTCTCGCCAACATGAGCCACGAGTTGAGAACCCCGCTCAACAGCGCCCTCATCTTGGCCAAGCTGCTCTCCGACAACAAAGACGGCAACCTCACGCCCGAGCAAGTGAAGTACGCCGCCACCATCCACTCCTCGGGCAACGATCTGCTCGTTCTCATCAACGACATCCTCGACCTCTCGCGCATCGAGGCGGGGCGGATGGAACTTCAAGTCGAGGCGGTGGACGTGCCACGTATGATCGAGTCTCTCAAACGCACGTTCCAGCCGGTGGCCACCCAAAAGAACTTATCCTTCGAGGCGCAGCTCGCCCCGGGGGCGCCTGCGTCGATAACGAGCGACGGCCTGCGGGTTCAACAAATCGTGCGCAACCTGCTCTCGAACGCGCTCAAGTTCACCCAGGATGGCTCGGTGCTGCTGCGGGTCTCGGCCGCCCCGGGCGAATGCGTGTCATTTTCGGTGAAGGACAGCGGCATTGGCATCGCCACGGATCAGCAGCAGATAATCTTCGAAGCATTCCGCCAGGCCAACGGCACCACGAACCGCAGCTACGGAGGCACCGGCCTGGGCCTCACCATTTCGCGCGAGCTGGCCAGGCGACTGGGCGGCGACATCTCGGTCGAGAGCACGTTGGGCAAGGGGAGCACCTTCACGCTCACCATCCCGCGGGTGCTCGCAGCGGTATTGAGCGAAGGATCACAGCCGGCGGAACCGCCGACGGGTTCTACGCCGGATCGGCCGGCTGCCTCTTCACCGCCGACGCGACCGGCTCCCATCACGCCAGCTTCGCAAAGCAAGCAGGCGCGCCAAGCGTCGCAGCCGACTGCGCCGGCCGTCGAAGACGACCGCGAGCGCCTGCAATCCGACGAGCGGTCGATTCTAGTCATCGAGGACGACCCCGCGTTCGCCCGCATCCTGCGCGACCTTTTGCACGAGCAGCAGTTTCGCGCCCTGGTGGCGACGACCGCAGCCGAGGGTCTTCGCCTTGCAGAGCAATTCGTCCCCAGCGCCGTGCTGCTCGACATCAACTTGCCCGACAACTCCGGACTCTCCGTGCTCGAGCACTTGAAGCGCAACCCGACAACACGTCCCATCCCAGTCCATGTCGTCTCAGGTCTGGAGCACACACAGCAGGCCCTTGCGATGGGGGCAATCGGCTACTTCCTCAAACCCGTCAAGCGAGAGCAGCTGGTTGAGGCGATTCGGAAGATCGAGCAGCGACTCGAACAGAAACTCCGGCACGTGCTCGTCGTCGAGGACGTCGCGGTTCAGCGGGAGAGCATCGTTCAGCTTCTGCAGGCCGAGAACGTAGACATCGTCCCGGTCGCGACCGGCGCCGAGGCGCTGCAGCGACTCCGGGAGAGCACTTTCGACTGCATGGTGCTCGATCTCACGCTGCCGGACATGTCGGGCTACGACCTGCTCGACAAAATGGCGGCGGGCGAAGCCTTTTCGTTCCCTCCCGTGATCGTCTACACCGGCCGTTCGCTCGAGCGTCGCGATGAAGAGCGGCTGCGTCGCTATGCGAGCTCGATCATCATAAAGGGCGCCAGGTCGCCGGAGCGCCTGCTCGACGAGGTCACGCTCTTCCTGCACCAAGTGGAGGGCAACCTCCCGGCGGAGCAACGACGTATCCTGCGGGAGGTACGCAACCGTGAGACCGCGCTCGATGGCAAGAGCATCCTCGTGGTCGACGACGACGCACGCAATGTGTTCGCGCTGGCCAGCGTGCTCGAACCCAAGGGCGTCAAGCTACACTTCGCGCGCAACGGCAAGGAGGCACTGGCCGCGCTCGCGAGCCTTACGGCCGGCGACGGCGCAGGAGTGGACCTGGTGCTGATGGACATCATGATGCCCGAGATGGATGGGCTCACGGCCATCCGTGAGATCCGCAAGAGGCCCGAGTGGACGAAGCTGCCCATCATCGCACTGACTGCCAAGGCGATGCCCAATGACCGAGAGGACTGTCTGCGCGCCGGCGCGGACGACTACATCGCCAAGCCACTCGATGTCGACAAGCTACTCTCACTCGTCAAAGTTTGGATCCCCAAGTAAAGGCATGGCGTTGTCGGGAGAGTTCGATATCGAGCTGCCTCTGCTACTTGAGGCCATCCACCTCAAGTACAGCTATGACTTCCGCCGCTACGCGACCTCCTCGCTCAAACGCCGTCTCGTGCAGGCGTTGGAACACTTCGATTGCCGCTCCCTGTCCGCGCTGCAGGAGCGAGTGCTGCGCGAGTCCGAGGTCATGCACAGACTGCTCGCGTACCTGACCGTGCAGGTGAGCGAGATGTTTCGCGACCCGAGTTTCTACCGGGCATTGCGCGAGAAGGTCATGCCGTACTTGCGCACCTACCCCTCGCTCAAGGTCTGGATCCCGGGCTGCGCCACGGGTGAGGAGGTCTACTCGCTCGCCATCCTCCTGCGCGAAGAAGGGCTCCTCGACCGCACGCTCATCTACGCGACCGACATCAACCCCGAAGCCCTGAGCAATGCTGAGGCAGGCATCTACGACCTCGACCGGTTTGCCGACTTCAGCAAGGCCTACCGCGAGGCGGGCGGCCGCGCCTCCCTCTCGGACTACTATACGGCCGGGTACAACGCGGCGGTCTTTGACAAGACGCTGCGCGAGGGCGTCCTCTTCTCCGACCACAGCCTCGCCACCGACAGTGTCTTCGCCGAGCTTCACCTCATCACATGTCGCAACGTCCTTATCTACTTCGACCGCGCCTTGCAGGACCACGCGGTTGCACGGCGAGCCGACTCCTCACTTCCGACGCCCCCCAGAGCGTGATTGAGGGGCTCTGCCGTGAGGTCATGGAACACCTCGATTGCCAGACTTTCTTCAACTATTTGGTGGACGAGGTGGGCTGCCGACTGCGCCTGAACGCATGCGCCGGCATTCCCGACGAGGAGGTGCGCAAGATCCAATCGCTCGACTTCGGCGTGGGAGTTTGTGGCTGCGTCGCGCGCGATGGGCAACGGATGATCGCGGAGGATATCTCCAATTCCGCCGACCCTCGGGTCGCGCTGGTCAAGTCCTACGGCGTCCGAGCGTACTGCTGCCACCCCTTGATCGCACAAGGCAAGCTTCTCGGGACACTCTCATTCGGCACGAAGACGCGGACGCGTTTCGCAGCAGACGAGGTTGAGATCATGCACTCGGTGGCCGACCAGGTTGCCACCGCGGTGGAGAGTGTGGAGGCGCAGCGTGCCCTCCAAGCAGCCAACGCGCAACTGGTCGAGGCGGATCGCCGCAAGAATGAATTTCTGGCGGTACTCTCCCACGAACTACGCAACCCACTCGCTCCCATCAAGAATAGCCTCTACATCCTCGACCGCGCCGCCGCAGGCGGAGAGCAGGCCCGCCGTGCCCTGGGGGTGATCGATCGGCAGGCCACGCAACTTTCGAACCTGGTGAACGATCTGCTCGACGTCACCCGGATCACTCGCAACAAGATTCGGTTGCAGAAGCAGCGTCTTGAGATCAACGAGCTGGTCCGTCGTGCGGTCGAGGACAACCGCACCCTATTCGAGCGGAACGAGGTGGTGCTCTCATGCGCTCTCGCGCCCGCGCCGGTCTTCGTCAATGCAGATGCAACCCGGGTCGCACAAATTGTGGGAAACCTCCTGCAGAATGCAGCGAAGTTCACGTCCCGCGGAGGGCGAGCGCGTGTCTCCGTTGTGGCGGAAGCGCGTGATGCTGTCATTCGCGTGATCGACAACGGCGTCGGCATGGCGCCCGACACCGTCACGCGTCTCTTCCAACCCTTCATGCAAGCCGATCATACTCTGGACCGCAGCAAAGGAGGACTAGGGCTTGGCCTCGCCTTGGTCAGGGGCCTGGTCGAACTGCATGGGGGCAGCATCGAGGCTCAAAGCGAAGGGCTCGGCAAGGGGGCGGAGTTTACCGTCCGGTTGCCCCTCGATGTGGGGGCGGCGCTGGAGAAGCAGGCCGCTCGTGCGGGCAACGTGCGAGTTCCACGGCGCGTCCTCATCATCGAGGACAACGTCGACGCTGCAGACAGTTTGCGCGAAGCGCTCGAACTCGGCGAGCACGCGGTCGAAGTCGCCCACAGCGGCCCTGAAGGGATCGAGAGGGCTCGCTCTTTCCGGCCCGACGTCGTCCTTTGCGACATCGGCTTGCCCGGCATGGATGGCTACGATGTGGCGCGGGCCTTCCAGCAAGACCCGGCGTTGCAGCCCATCTTCCTTGTGGCCTTGAGCGGCTACGCATTGCCAGAGGACTTGGAGCGAGCCGCCGATGCTGGCTTCCCGCGCCACCTGACAAAACCGCCGAGCGTGGATGCGCTGGAACGTCTCCTGTCGGAGTTGCCCGAGGCCTCGGCCTGAGGTGATCCTGTCGCAGTGAATACCGTCGTGTGGCAGTAGGGGATAGGGAAGATGGGCGTCATGTTCAGCGCGTGCGGTCTTTGCACGACGCCAAGAGAGCAGAGCGGCGTGAACACCCACCGGCATCCATGGCCGGCCAGACCTCTTTCGTAGGGGTTCTGTTTTGTGATAGGAGAATGCTCTCGGTTCAGGGTCTGCCACAATCGGCGCGTCATCCAGAACGCGAGGGGGAGCCGCTTCTCTTTGCCTATTGCCGAGGGCCACTGATTCCTCGGCCTTGGGGTCGAAAGATCGAGAAACGAGGATATCGCATATGAACTCCTCATCGCCTAAACGGCGCCGTCCCGTCGTAGCTTCCACCAATGGTCGTTGCTATGGCTCCTTGCTGGGCGGTTTGAAATCCGGTGATCCAAGTTTCGGGCCCGAACTCACGCCGCTCTTGTCCATCGAAGCGTTGTTTCAATCCACGCCCGGCTCCGAGGAGCCGGGCGACGTCCTCGACGGCCTCGTTCTGCACCCAGCACCCAGGGTTTCAATCCACGCCCGGCTCCGAGGAGCCGGGCGACCCAGATGACCCTGCGCCGTTGCGTGGGTTACTGATCAAGAGTCAGCCGGGCTCCGCGAACGACAATGGACACGGCCGCTGGCAGGCTCACAATTGCCGCAATGAGCAGCCGAATCTCCATCCCCTCACCAGTTCCTCAGACCCCGGAAATCTTCAATGATATTAGGGCCGACGCAGTTGCGTACACAAATATGCGGAAGGTCCTCGCTCACAGCTGGGACTTCCAGCTTTTTCTCTCGCTGCTCGACGCCGACCGCTTCTACGGAAAATTCCGACAAGGAGTTCACGGGACGACTCCCGGAGCTGTCAAACTTTGGATGCCTCCCCGGCAAAGCCGGCAAAGCCGGGGGCTCTCCTGTTTACGCTAGGCACTATTACTTCGCGACCTTCATCTCCGTGCCGTCGTTGTTGTTCGTCCAGTAGACGCTCGTGGCATCGACGGCGAGGCCATTGGGCTGATAAAGACCCGAGGCGAGAGTGACGGGGGAGTCACCCGCCAGCGCGACTTTCATCACAGTGCCGTCGTTGCTGCCGATGCCGTAGTTCGCCCAGTAGACGCTGGTGGCATCTACGGCGATGGCCCTGGGGTTACTTTGCGCCGAGGCGAGCGTGACGGGGGAGCCACCCGCCAGCGCGACCTTCATCACCTCGCCGCTGCTTTCGTTGGTCCAATAGACGCTGGTGGCATCGACGGCGACGGCATTGGGGTTACCTTGCACCGAGGCGAGGGCGACGGGAGAGCCACCCGCCAGCGCGACCTTCATCACCGTGCCGCCGCTGCTTTCGTCGGTCCAGTAGACGCTGGTGGCATCGACGGCGATACCCCAGGGGTAGCTTTGCCCCCAGGCGAGAGTGACAGGAGAGCCACCCGCCAGCGCGACCTTCATCACCGTGCCGTCCCTGTTGATCCAGTAGACGCTGGTGGCATCGACGGCGATGGCATTGGGCTGATCAAAGGTCGAGGCAAGGGTGGTGACCTGGCCGCTGCTCCCGCCCTCTCCCGCCTGGCCATTCGTTCCGCCAGAAGCCTGTCCGCCGCTTCCAGCTGCTTCCAATCCACCCGAGGCGACGGTGCCACTGGTGCCGGTCACTCCCCCCGTCGAGGTTGCCGCGTTGCCACCGGCCCCGGCTTCCCCACCGGTATTCTCGCCTGCTGCTCCGCTAGGAGCGTAACCTCCAGTGTTGGTGACTTTCGCTCCCCCTGCCGCATCCTCGCCTGGACTGCTGGCGCACCCGACAGCAGCCGCGACCACGACGGAGGCGGACAGTAGGGAAAACTTCACGAAGACAGAACAGATAAGATTCGACATGGGAGCTCCAGTTGATGGGGACACGGGAACCTGATGATTGAGGGACGTTGCATTTCCGAAGGAGATCGTCGCCGCGAAGTCATCCACCGGCGAGGTCAACGTATCGAACCGGTCGACGTGAAGATGTAGTCACCGCTTGTGATCAAGCCAGCGATCCTGAAATGATCATCAAGCGAAGAACGCGCTGCCACGTGCTGACATTTCAATTCTCCAAGTCTGTTTTCGTTGTCGTAGGAAGTGGGCACGAAGCGTATCACAGCGGGGTCACATGCAGCTGTAGGCCCTGCGTCACCCGAGTCGGCAGCGCCGAACCCTGCGTCGGAGCCCCGAATTTTCAAAGCTCCATCGCGAGAAGGCGGACTTGCTCCTTCAAATCCTCTGCACTGTCCCATTCTAGGGGGTGGGTTCCCAACTTCGCCACGGCGGTGAGATAGCGACTCCTGCCGCCCCGTTCCTTCACCTCAAACTGCCCAACTTTGATGGACGCTACGGAAGAATGGTGGAGGACCCAAATTCGCGGCAGCTTGGAGATGTCCATGCGAGCACGCAGCAGGATTAACTCGTCGTAGGTGGTTTGCATTTTGGCGTGAGCGGGTCAGTACACAACGATGTCCGTGACCCTCTTTTCCAGCAGCAATCGGTAAAACTTCTCGACGAGGTCTTCGTCTTCCTTGTCGGCCTGATCCTCCATCAAGATGACCCTATGGCCGGACTCGCGGAACACCTTCCCGATCTCCCGTCGTGTCCGCATGGGGACGTCCTCACCCGATTCCCACAGGCTCGGACCCAACAGAAAGAGGATCGCCATTTCAGACCGTCAGGCGCAGAGGCTCTGAAGCTCTTTCACTTCCGAGGCCCCCAACTCCGCGCTCTTCCGTTTCGCTCCCGCCCTGAAACCGTCAAACAGCTCAAGGAACGAGGCTCCACGTTTGCCCAGCCTGTACTCGACCGGGACGTGGCTCCCTTCGGTAGGCACCGTGCGTGGCACGATCCAGAGGCCCTTGGTCAAGAACTTGAGAGCACGGTCCACTTGAGCCGGATTGAGGACCAAGGACTTTTCAATCTGACGGAAGCGGAGGCTTCCTTCCTTTCGGACTGCCAGTAGAACGCGAATGTAATCCTTGTGACCCAGGAGTTCCATAACCATGGTTGTAGTTTGCTTACAAAGTGTAAGTTTGTCAAGGTGAGCTGGCGGAGAACAACCTCGGCCGTTCGCTGATGTGCCCAGCGCCAGCCTCCTTGAACGAGGGGTGCATGCGCAGCATGGTGCCGGTGGAGCAGTAGGTGCAGTCGTGACCGCATTTCGTCCCGACGTTCACCGAGTAGCTGGCGAGGCCCTTCTTTGCAAACTCGGGGCTGGGCTGGATACCGGACTTCAGCACGGCGGTGTGCACGCGGGTCAAGGATGCTGGGATAGACTCTTTAGGTGCGTCATTGGATGTCATGTTGATGCTTTTCGGGTGCGAGGTCGGGTGCGCAGCCCAACCATCTGTGCGCTGCCCTGACGTGAAGTTTGGCTGCAGTATCGTCCACCGTCGCCAGCGGGCTCCGGTGCCCACTTTGTCGCCGGTATCACCGTGTACCAGGAGGAGGACGTTCAACTCGACGACAACGGCTCCGCCGGCCTGCGCGCCTGTGGGGGCGCGCTGATCGGCCGGCTACGCGCTCGCCGCCGTCATACGCATGGAGGGGACCGGCATGATCGCGTCCCGCACTGGCTGCGCGCTTCTCAAAACAGCACCATTGGGGTGGGCTCCTGGGTTCCGGTGATTCCGCTGAAAAGGGTACCCCTCCAGGCCGTTGGCGACAGGACGCGGAATGCCTACATTTTGGCCCCGCGTGCGCAACGGAACCCCAGATCGAAGGCCCGGAAAACAGGTCCATTCCTGCCGCGGCGGGCCGCGTGGACCCAGGCCGGGACGGCGATGTACCAAGCCCCGCCACGGTCCACGTGGGGTGACGCGTCGGGCCTAGATCTTTGCGGATTCGTAACTGCCTCGTCGCTGTAGTCGGCGAAGCTGTCCGCGGTCCATTCCCAAACATTGCCCGCCATGTCCAGAACGCCGAAGGGGCTGGCGCCCTTGGGATAGCTGCCCACTGGCGCGGTGGCTGGCCAGCCGTCGTCGCCGGGGTACATGGCTTTCCAGCTCTCATCAAACCGTTTCTTCCCCATTGATGCGCACTCGCTGCCGCAAGCGTTGAGCCTTTTCGCGTCCGGCGGCTCGTTGCCCCAGGGATAGCTGCGACCGTCGTTTCCGCGGGCCGCGTATTCCCATTCGGCCTCAGTGGGCAGGCGGCCACCCGTCCATTCGCAGTAGGCAGAGGCCTGTTTCCAATCCACGCAGTTGATGGGGTGCCGGTCCAAGCCGGTCTTGCCCCAGGTGCAAAACTGGCTCCACTTCGTCTTGTCTTCGGGCTTGATGTCCTTCCACTCGACCGTTGCGCTCGGGGGCGGGCAATCGCCGGCCTGCACGCAGGCGCGGAAGGCAGCCACGGTCACCTCGGTCTTGTCTATGCAGAAAGGCGACAGTGTCACCTTGTGCACAGGCTTCGCTAGCTCTTGGTCGCCCATCCAGAATGTCCCGCCAGGGATGGGCACCTGGTTCGCAGCGCAGCCACGGGCCGGCTGGGACGCGGGCCGTGGTGGTGCGACACTCGCCGCTGCAGCGCTTGTCGCCGCTGGCGTCGGCTCTGGGGCTGGCGGCAGCGCCACAGGCGGCGGAGCCGGACGAGGCCCGACGTTGTTGGCCAGGCCTGGGCCGAAGGCGGCGCTCGTCAACTGCCGGCCGTGCTCGCGCAGCGAGCGCATCAGCTCGACCTGGCTCGCCCCCTCCACGGTCTCCGTGCCGAGCAAGCTGCCACCTTGGGTTTCGTGCAACTTCAACGTGACGATGTAGAGTTGTTCTATGCGCACGACCTTGCCGGAAATCACGTAATCCGCACCGATGTTGCGGGCCGTCTCTACTTCACAATCGCCCTCTCCGCATTCCTGCTTTCCCATGTCCCGAAGTAACACCTGCATGTTTTCGCGAGTCATCACGACCACCCCTTGGCCCTCGATGCCTTGCAGTGCGCCACCGCGGACCGTGTCGGAGAAGGCCATCAAGACTTCCTCGTCCAGATCCTTGCCCTGAAACTCCAGCACCGCCATGCGCTTGTTACCAAGTCGCGCGGCCATGGAAACCATTGACTGCTGAGGCGCGCCTGGCAACTCGCGGAACGTCGGTCTTGTGTAGCGTGTATCAGTGGCGTCCCCGGTGGCTGTCCATGGCGCTGGGAAGGCCTCCGTTGGCGCTGCCTTCGACACGATGACAGCGGAGGAGAAGCATCCGGAAACGCACGCTACGGTTGCGAGCAAAACGATCCGAGAGTGCATTCGGGTCATGATCCTAAATCAGGCACTAGAGTGGAAATAGGCTCGCGGTTGCATTGCCGATCGCCCCGCCGACGGCGCTGTCAATGCCCGTCAGGCGGTTGTAGTAGACTCCGCCGACCCCAGTCGATTGACCGTGACCGACGAAAAGCCTGTCACCGACTTGCAGGTCTAGGATTACGCTAGCATTCGCGTAGCCCGTCGGGCAACCGAAGAGCTGTAGGTCGATACATGCGACGGCAGGCCACCACTTGTAGTCCACCTGGATGCGGAGACGAAATCGTGCGGGTGTCACTCCCCTTTGTCCGTAGCGAGTCGCGAGAAGGCGCGAGAACGCACCCCGCACCTGGTCGGCCTCGGCTTCCGTAGGCGAGTCATTCCCCTCGTAGATGACCATCGACGCGCTTGAGTCGAGCTTGAAGGGCGGGATTGCCTTGGAAAGCTTAAGCGGTGCGGCTTGGTTGATAGTCGTCATCAAGGTCTCGCCACAGCCCAAGGTGACCGACACGACCGCCGCAAGTCCCATCGACAAGAGCATGAATCGGCCGCTGGTCATCTGACTGGACCTGAGAGCTTTGCAGACAACGAATTTTGGCTTGCTGGGCATCTTGTCAAACGAATTCTAAGACTGGAATACTCCCATCTTGGCCGAGGCCAGTCTGAAATTCTCATCGAGTACTCCATTACGTTGGCGAGGTGATGATGCTAATGGTCTCGTGTTTGGAAATTCGGTGCATTTGTCCTTCCACTCGCCAGGGATGTCAAGTCAGGCGGAACGACGGCGGTGGGCGCCCAAAGCTCAGGATTTGGACGATATGCGGTGGGGCCAAGGCCACGCGTGACTCCATGCGTGGCTGCCCCGGACGGTTTCACAAGGGCCGCGATTTCTGGTTTCGACGGCCTCGACGGGCGTTCACCCGAAAGCGCGATGGGCAGGATCTCTTCTGCTATTGAGGAGCGGGGCCTGGGCCGAACGCAGCGCTCGTCAGCTGTCGGCCGCGCTCGCGCAGCGAGCGCATCAGCTCGACCTGGCTCGCCCCATCCACAGTCCCCGTGCCGAGCAGGCTGCCGATCTGGGTTTCGTGCAACTTCAGCACGACGACGTAGAGTTGTTCCATGCGCACCACCTTGCCAGTAATCACGTAGTCCGCACCCATGTTGCGGGCAGTTTCGATCTCGCAATCTCCTTCTCCGCATTCCTGCTTTCCCATGTCCCGCAAACGCACCTGAATGTTCTCGCGGGTCATCACGACCACCCCGTAGGGATCAAGGCCTTGCAGAGCGCCACCCCGTACGGCGTCAGAGAAGGTCATCAAGATGTCTGGGTCCAGGTTCTTGCCCTGGAACTCCAGCACTGCCAGGCGTTTGCCACGGACTTGGACCGGGGACGGTAGCGGCGGCGTTGCCTGACCGTAAAGACTCCGTGGTGCGACGCTTGATTCGGCGATTGGCGTGGCTGGCCTCTGTTTCTTGCACTTCGCCACGTAGTAGTAGCCGTAGATGGCGCTCGCGAGGGCAGCTGCGCCCATCGGACCAAAGATCGCCAACCCAGTTATCTTGTCAGATGCAGAGTTTTTGTTTGACGGAAGCTCGATCATCCCCATCGTTGCGGAGCAGGCCAATACCGTTGTGTCTAGCACCGGCGTCACGTAGCTGGACGTGCACGACGACAGCGTACCGTACTCATCTCTTGCCTTTTCTGGGGGTAGAGGACGTGTCACCCAAATGAAGGAGCAGCCCGTTGTCGTGAGCCCTAGGACAAGGACGAGCAGCTTCACACCCATCGCTCCCCATCGTTTCGACTTGTCGAAGGCCCGGCCTCTATTCCCGTTGATAGCCATCATGATTCCTTCGAAGCATGATCCTATCTTGCCCCTTGGTGTCCGGAAAGTCGTCACTGAGAATCTGGCACAAATTCGCGGAGATGCACAGCTTGAATCTGCATGCCTCTGCGTGCCTGAACGGCCATTCTTCGGCCCTTGGGTGTCGCTGGTGTAGCGCACCGGTCTTCAGCCTTTTCTGGGTCGCACCCCTTCGCTCACGCTCTGCTATGGAGAATGACGGCCTGGGCCGAAGGCGGCGCTCGTCAACTGCCGGCCGCGCTCGCGCAGCGAGCGCGTCAGCTCGACCTGGCTCGCCCCCTCCACGGTCTCCGTGCCGAGCAAGCTGCCACCTTGGGTTTCGTGCAACTTCAACGTGACGATGTAGAGTTGTTCTATGCGCACGACCTTGCCGGAAATCACGTAGTCCGCACCGATGTTGCGGGCCGTCTCTACTTCACAATCGCCCTCTGCGCATTCCTGCTTTCCCATGTCCCGAAGTAGCACCAGCATGTTTTCGCGAGTCATCACGACCACTCCTTGGCCCTCGATGCCTTGCAGTGCGCCACCGCGGACCGTGTCGGAGAAGGTCATCAAGACGTCCTCGTCCAGGTCCTTGCCCTGAAACTCCAGCACCGCCATGCGTTTGCCGCGGACTTGGACCGTGGGGACGGGTGCGACGTCTGTTTCGTCGACCGGGATGTCTGTCTTCTGTTGCCCACACTTCGCCACGTAGTAATAGCCGTAGATCGCGCTCGCGAGGGCTGTTGCGGCCATCGCCCCCGCCATTGCCGCTACCCCGTACCGGCTACTCGCATCCGTTTCTGAGGGATCTTCGGCAAGGTATTCCTTTTTGCTCATGGTCGCAAAGCCGATGCTCGCCCCGCCGAAGAGGGCAAGCGCTCCCGTATCTAGCCCCGGCATCAAGTAGCTGGATGTGCACCTCTGCGGCACGGCGTACTCATCAATCGCCTTTTCTTTGGGGAAAGGACGTGTAACCCAGAGGAAGGAGCAGCCCGTCGTCGTGAGCCCTAGGACGAGAGCGAGTAGCTTCACACCTGCCGCTCCCCGTCGTTTCGAGCTGTCCAAGGACCGGCCGCCATGCCCGTTGATAGCCATCATGATTCCCTACGCACAGACTTGGTTGCCTAACCCGATCTTGGAGCTGTCGTCCATAGGCGATTCGAAGCGGTTTTTTGAGCGTCGGAGAACCTTGGCGGTATGCCGCAGCGCGGCCATGACCGCGTCTGCGCAGCGCGCTTGACCGGGTTCCTGGGGCCTGACGGGGCTTTCTCGAACACGCAGGGCAGTGTACTCCATCCCAGGTCCATCGTGTCCATCGCGCGGTAGCAAGTCGGAAGCATCCACGACGAATCCCGACACCCGGTTCGAGAAGGAACTCGCGATCCAGAAACAGATTCTCGGCGACCGCATGGAGTGCAGGCACGCCGTAAACCTGTGGTTCGCCACGACGTCGTCCGCGACGTGTGTTTTGCTACGGTGGCGATGATGGACAAATTCTGAAATCGTACTTTGCCTATTATCACAGAGCACGGACCCATCTTTCTCTGGGCAAAGACGCGCCCGAGCCGAGAGCCGCCCAGCCGCCGAGCATGGGCAAGATCGTGGAACTGCCAGAAGTGGGCGGGCTCCACCATCGCTACGAGCGGCGCGCGGCTTGACCGGCGCAATCCTCCGCCATGCCGACATCGACATGGATGGCCATCCCTCTGCCCACGGGACGAAGGCGGCCCCGCTCCGACGCCGATCACGCGCTCGACGTGGTCGCACTTGCGCGCGAGTACGCCTTCGACCTCGCGCTTCGCCGGGGATCGCGCCCCGGCGGCGCCTGGATGACAGGGTGGCGAAGGACAGCTCCGGCTATTTCTCTTTCCGACTTGCGCGTGCCGTGCCGGAGGGAAAGGTGATCGCGCTAGATGTCGAGCCCGAGATGATCCGCCACATCCACCACAAGGCGATGACCGAGGGCGTGCGCAACCTGCAGGTGGCTTTCGCGAAGCCCGACGATCCCGGCATCCCCGCCGAGGCCGATCTGGTCTTCATGTGCGACGTTCTCCACCACATACAGGACCGGCCAGCCTGGCTGGCCAAGCTGGTCGCGCAAATGCACAAGGGCGCTCGGCTTGCGCTGGTCGAGTTCAAGGAAGGCAAACTGCCCGAGGGTCCGCCCGAGGCGGTGAAGCTATCTCGGGCGCAACTCGTGGCGCTGGCCACTAGCGCTGGCCTGGCCCTCGACAGGGACAAGCCAGATCTGCTCCCGTACCAGACCTTCCTGGTCTTCCGCAAAGCGCGCTGAGGGCTGCTCTACAGTTTTCGCGCCACCAGCTGCACCACGGACGAGAGGCCCAGTAGCGGGATGAAGCTGACCTAACCTCTGTTGGGCGAGGCCTGTGGGCCGCAACAATTCCGTGGGGACTGGGCGCAAAAGATTCTTGCATCACCTCATTCAATCGCGAGGCCGAGCGGATCACGGGCGTGTCGCGGCGGGTGGCGATTGGCAAGAAGTGCCACGAGGTGTCCGCACACATCCGCAACACCACAACCCTCCCCGCGCCTCACCCCACCGTGGCAACCAACCCCGACCGGATGATCCTTTCGTCCTGGGTCAGCAACGTAGCGCCCTGGATCCGAGCCGTGGCCACGAGGATCCGGTCGGCCGGATCGCGATGAAACGAATCTGGCAGCGCCGCTACTTCGGCGGCAACTGCGGGCGAGATTCCGCAGCGCCGCACCAGGGGCTCCGCTGACGCCCCTTCGAGCCATTCGCGCAGAGGAACATCCAATTCGATGCGGCCAAGCGAGAAGAGCGTTGCGACCTCCCACAGACTGATTTCGGACACCAGTGCGGGATTCTGGGGCGTGACCTTGGCCAGACGCCGCTGCTGCGCCGTCGATAGCCTGCGCTCGCCAGTGATCCACCACCACCAGACGTGGGTGTCCAGCAGGATGGTCACCCGCGCCTCGCCAGCACGTCCCAATCCTCGGTCGGCAGGACGGGCGACACGATGTCACCACGTGTGCGCCCCCTCGCGCGCAGAGCGTGCTGTGGGAACTTTGCCCGGCTCGCGGGCTCGGGGCGGACGATGTTCACCACCTCGCGCCCGCGTTTCGAGATGGCCACCGGTTCGCCAGTTCGGGCTACGTCGTCCATGATCGCAAGGCAGCGCGCCTTGAACAGAGATGCCGGCATCGACTTCATATGACCAGTTTACGTGACCATGTGTGGATCAGCAACGACTGCCGCTGCCAACGACGCCGCGTCCCGGCTCAGGTTGCTTCCTTTTGCGGCTGGTTCTTGCTCACTGGCAGACCCGGACGTAGTCGATGTCCAGGTAGTTGGGAAAGACCGTGGTCTGGTCGGGTGCTCCGGGCCACGATCCGGCTCCGCCAACGGCGGTGTTCAGCATGAGGTACACCGGATTGGCGTTCACGCCCTGGCTGGTCGTGCAGGTTTGCGCGCCGTCGACGTACCACGTGATCTGGGTCGCCTGGATCTGGAAGCCGAAGACATGAAAGCCCGCCGAGAAATCCGGCCCCTTGAAGGTGCACTGGTGAACCTGGGTTCCGGCGCCGCCCCCGCTCGGCCAGAGGTGGTTGGTCTGGTAGATGGTCGTCGGGGCGTCGCCCAGCATCTCCATGATGTCGAACTCGGCGGCGGGGTTGCCCGAAGCTTCGTCCATCCACAACGCGGGCCACATGCCCTGGCCCTTGGGGACTCCCTACGGGCCCACGCCCATGTCGGAGAAGGGCGGGGCGGCGAAATTCGGCAGCGACATGGCGGGCGAGTTGGTGGAAATGGCGAGGTTGCCACTCGCCTCGTCGACGAATAGCACCGAGGCGTCGGCAAGGTTGTCCTTGATCGAGGCATACGCGGCGTAGGTCGTCGCGTCCCCGCTCTGGAAAGTCGTGTTGCCGGCGCCCACGTTGCGCTCGAACACGCAGCCCTCGGGCTTGAGCCAGTGGCTGCCGCTGGCGCTGACCACGGCCCAGTCGTTGGGAATGGCAGCACATGCGGGGTACTTGCTCAGCCACGGCTCCTGCTGGTAGCCGACGTTGTTGAGCTTCTCGAGCAGGTTCCAGCTGTCGCCGGGAATATTGTTGGGGGTGCCGTTCGGCAGCCAGTCCACGCAGCGGCTGTCGGCGGCGATGCCCTCGCCCGAGCGAGCGATGATGTTGTTGACCATCACGTTGTCGCGGCCGCCACCGTGCAAGATACCGTGCCCGGTGATCTTGTAGAGCACGTTGCCTTGCACCAGGATCCCGGACAGGCAGTCGTCGAGGTAGATGCCGTGCACACCATAGCCCTGGAACACCGAGGAGATGTCGTGCAGGTAGTTGTATTGGACCTGGTTGCCACGCGCGCCCCAGTCGCGTCCGGAGTAGATGGCCCCGGCGTCGCTGGTCTGCTGGCAGACGTGATGAAGCTCGTTGAGCTCGATGAGGTGCTCGTTGCCCCAGTACAGGATGCCGGAATGGGGAGAGGAGAAGATCAGGTTGTGGCTGGCCCGCTGCCCCGACCCGTCCAGGCTGACCGCCGGTGTGTACATGAACTCGAAGCGCGAGAAGTCGTGGATGCGGCAGTACTCGACGTAGTTCTTCCCGGCGGTGAGCGACTGGCGATCGCCGCCCGAGAGCACGACGCCACCGGCGCCGGGCTCCGAGATCTCACAGCCGGAGATCCCGTTGTGCGTGCCCGAAATCTCGGCCGCGTTGGTACCCGCGGCGAGCAGGCGCAGATGCGACAAGACGACGTCCGACCCGAGTTGAACTGTGATCAAGGCGCCGCGGCTCGACGCAAGGGTGATGCCATCGATGGTGAGGTACTTGGCGCCGTTGATGGACACCACTGGATCGGAGAGTGTCGACACCACCAGACGGTGTCCAGCAAGCGGTGTCGACGGCGGCAGGAAATACAGGATGCCCGTGCCGCGATCGATGTAGTACTCGCCGGGCACGGTCAGCTCCTCGAGCAGGTTCTCGGCGTACCACGGCTGTCCGTCGGCGATGCCGTAGCCAGGAACCGTGGCCATTGACAGATGTTTGGTTGCCGTGTCGAGTGTCGCGGCGGTGTGGCAGTCGGCCCAGTCGTACTTGAAGAAGCCGTGCAGCCAGAGATCGGTCGCGCTCACCCACCGGCTCGGGCGATCGCCATCGTAGGTGAAGAGCGTGTCCGAGTCGGCTTTGGCGATGGTGGCGTAGCCGTGGTTGATCCAGGCCGGATTGCGGGCAAGCACGTTCCCGGTCGCGCCCGCCGACGGATCAAATGTGCCGAGATTCTGCGCGTAGAGGTACCACCAGGGATCGGTATCCGTCGGATAGCCGGTGGTGCCCGTGGTGATAAACCAGGCCTGGTAGTGGCTGCCGCTATAGTCCCACTGATAGCGGTAGAGGTGATACTGCTTGCCGCCCACGAGCCCCTGGCGCGCGAAAGCCGAGACCCCGTCCTGTGTCCCTTCCTTGGTCCAGGTCCCGGTCACGTCGGGCGTGACCGTGCCGAAGAGCTGGATCTGTGCGGCCGTCTCGAGCCCGGTCGGCACCTCGTTGTCGGTCGGGTCTGGCCAGCGCGCGAGTTGCTGCGCGACCCCGTCGAAGGCCAGCTCCATGGCCGCCTTGTTGCCTGAGTTGCAGAACCCGCGCCGCTGCAGCGTGCCGTAGTCGGTGATCCCGAGCGCCTTCAGATCGATCTGCATGACCTGGCCGCGCACGCTCGTGTCGAGGCGCGAGTAGACGGCGGAAGTGCTGGGCACGGTGACGAAGCTCGCCGGATCCAGGCTGCGGCCGCCGAGGATGCGCACAGAAGCACCCGGGGCCGCGCGATAGACGACGGGCGCGGCTGCGGTTCCCGAGTCGGCCGCGGCCAGCGCGAAGCTGGCCGTGCGCTCGTAGTCGCCAGTCAAGAGCAGGATCGCGATCCCGCCCGCGGGCAGTCCGGCCTGGATGCGGGTGCGCACGACCTGCCTCGCGCCATCGAGGGAAAGCGGATTGGCCGCCGAACCGTCGGCCGTGGCGGAGCCAGTCGGTGAGACGTACAGGACCGCGCCGTAGCTCACACACTGGCAAGCGCCGAAGCCGGCGCCCGACGGCCGACAGTAGCTCGTGCCGATCGCGCTGCCGGTGCAGGCACAAGCCTGGGTTTGATCCGCGGTGCAAGGACCGGCCGAACCCCCGGTTCCACCCTGGCCGCCCGCTCCGCCCGCCGAGTTTGTTCCGCCGGGGCCGGTCATGCCGCCGAGTTCGGTCGCGCCACCGAGTCCGGTTGTCCCACCTTGGCTGGTCGTTCCACCTTGCGCGGTCGTGCCGCCAAGTGCGGCGGTGCCAGCGCCTCCAGTCGCCCCACCGAGTCCGGTCGTTCCACCGAGTCCGGTCGCGCCGCCTTGCCTTGTCGTTCCGCCCGTTGCGGATGCGCCGCCGGTAGCCGCGCCTCCGCTGCCGGCAGTCCCATCCCGGCTATCGACCCCGCCCGTTCCACCCGTGCTCGTGCCCGCATCGCCTCCCGACGGTACTGATCCATCCGCCCCCGCGGCGCCGGACTTAGAGCCTCCTCCACATCCGGTCATCCCGATCGTCGCGCAACCCAGGACGGCAATCATGAAGGCTTGCGTTCGCTGCATGGCATTCCTCACTGGGACGCGAAGAGGTGTTGGTTCATCGCTGTCCTCTCTCCGGAATGATCACGTCGAACCCCTCCAGTTCGGCCACACCAGCCAGTTGCTCGTCCCCGGTGACGAACGGCCAGTGCGGTCGATCCTTGGACAGCACCAAGGCCGCTGCCAGTTGAAGGGCATCGGCGGTGCGCAGGGGATGAACGGCAAGGATGCGCTCGGCCCGGGCGCGTACGGCATCCAGGCCGTCGACCTCGATCCAGTGCGCGGCCAGAGCATCCAGGCGCCGTATGGCCAGCACAGCCCCGGCCTGCTCCATGTCCCCGGCCCGAACCCGACGCCATATCGCGGACAACACCTCCACTCGGGACAGAGCCCAGACCGCTACCCCGCGATCGGCGCGTAGCAACCGACGGCAGGCCGCGCTGCCTGCCTCTTCGACGATCAGGGGAACGATCGCGGAGGAGTCCCAGAAGCGCATTCAGCGACCCGCCCGGCGCTCGTCCACGAGGGTGGCCGCCACGCCCTTGCCGCGCACCGGCGGGCCTGGCTTGAAAATCAGTTCGGGAAGCGGACCACGTCCCCTGCTGATGAGTCCTGCCCGCTCCAGCGCCTGCAGATCGCCATCATCGGCCTCGCCGGATGAATCGTCGCCGATGGGCACCAGCTCGGCCACCGGCACACCGCGCACCTGGATGCGCACCGACTCGCCGTGCCTGGCACGCTCCACGTGCCGCGACAGGTGCGCTTTCGCCTCGGACAAGCTGACCATCTTCATCAGACTAATTTGGTCAGATCGTCGGCCAAAGTTCAAGGGGTGTCTGCGCTGACCGTCCCGGCCTGCGCCGCGCTCCGCTTGGCACAGCTACGGCGGCGAATACAGCGCCTTTCTGATCACCGCACCGAGGAGCTGATTCTCTGCTGTTCGCGCACCGAGACGTTTCCACGCACCTGGCCGACCTGTCCATTCAGTGGCGACGCCCGTGATGCGCGTCGGGTCCGTGCGGATGACCAACCAGCCACGGCATAATCGAGCCACAGCTACGGCCAGCGCGGTGATTCAGTGGCCAGGACCCCATCGGCGGCAGTAGCCCCTTCCAACGAGCCGGCTTGCGCCTGGATCACGATGCACGTCAATGGGACCGTGCCCGTGTTGCGCCAACACCTGAACACTGGCGGAGCGACTCGTATGGCGGTGCCGGGACCGACGGGAACGACGTCCTGGTCCAGCAGCATCGCGCCGGTGCCGGTGAGAAACAGGTACAGTTCCTCGTTCTTCCGGTGCGCGTGCGAGAACGGGTAGGCCTGACCGGGCGGCATGGAATTGACCGAGATCTCCATGCCGGTCAGTCCCAGCTTGGCGCCGAGAAATCCCTTGCCCTTCATGGTGGAACCCGGTGCGCGCTGCAGCACCAGGTCGCCCCAGCTCTCGCTGGGACCAACGTGTTCGACACGGTACTTGGCAGTTTCGGTGAGCGTTGTTGCGTTCATGGTGGGTTCCTTTCTACCTGCGTCGCAGCTTGACGCTAGAAAAGCACGAACGTTCGGTTGTTGTCAAGTGCCTGGCGACCTTTCGTTGCAGGCGCTATGTGAAATCCATGTCCAAAGGAGATCTCACCCGCAGCCGGATTCTCGAGGAGGCCATGCATCTGGCCAGCCGCGACGGCCTTGACGGGCTCACCATCGGATCCCTTTCGGAAGCTCTCTCCCTGTCGAAGAGCGGTCTATTTGCGCACTTCGGTTCGAAGGAGGCACTGCAACTCGCGGTGCTCGAGCACACGCGCGCTCGTTTCGGGGTTCTTCTGGTGGCGCGGATGCATAGGGTGGCCAAGGGCCTGGCGAGCTTGCGCGCCTTTGTGAACGCGTGGCTGGACTGGATAGCCTTGCCCGAGTTGCCGGCCGGTTGTCCGATCCTGGGGGCCAGCTTCGAGCTGGAGGCCCACGAGGGCTCGCTGCGCGATTTTGTCGTCAAGCTGCAGCGGGAATCGCGGGATCGGATGGCGGCCATCGTGCGGGATGCTGTCGACGCCGGAGAGTTGCGCAAAGCCGTTGACGTCGCGCAGATTGTGTTCGAGCTGCGAGGTATCACGCTGGCCTTTCACCAGGAGTTGCACGTCATGCGCAGCCCATCGGCGCGCGAGCATGCCGAGCGGGCGGTTTGTGCACTGCTGGAACGCCACTCGGTGGACAAGCCAGAGCCGGCAAGCCAACGTGTCCGCAGTCGCGTAGCCGGTCACCGGAAAACCAGGCGAACTGGGTGAGGGAGAAAGCCGCAATCGCGGGAAGCAACCGGAGTGCGGGTGTTCGGGCTCAACGGGCTGCTGCGGATAGATCCGAGCACGTGCGGGGCGCGTGCCTTTCCATCCTGTTGATGGCGGTGCTCATTTCTGCGAACGTGGCGATAACGGTTGCGCGAAGAAATCGCCGATCCGCCGACGCAGCTCATCGCGTACCTGACGAAAGGCGCTCAAGCTCCGCTTCCGAGCCGCTCGGGTCTGGCGGGAGGTTGAAAAGACCGTCGGGACCTGGTTCAAGGTCGACCACATTGATGACGGCGGCGGCATTGATCGGGCCGTAGATGTGCGGGAAGAGATCGGCCTCGACAGGGGCGCCTTTCTCGTGGCCAGGATGGACCGGTGGTTCCCACTTGATCACCGAGGTCAGCCGTGAAGGGTCGATTATCAGCAGAACCAGGCCGTGCTGCCCACGGAAGAGGAAGTTGGCAACGCGCACCACCTGCGCGGCCGTCGAACAGTGGATGAAGCCCTCCGCATCAAGGCTGGGGTCACGGTGGACGCCACTTTGATTGGAGGCCAGCCATCGATCGCGGGAGGTTGCGTGCAGGATCAGTTTGCTCATCGGATCGCCTCGTAGATGACGGCGGATTCTCGACGACAAGTTTTCATCCCGTCGCGCTTGCTACGGTGCCAGGCCCGCTAGGCGGTCGCATGCGGCCCATAGCTGCTCTTCCAGCTCGGCATTCCTGAACTGGCACGGGATCTCCTTGCGCAGCTCGAATAGCTTGCCGCTGACGCCTTCGACATCTGGGCTGCTCGCCAGCCAGACCGCCGTGTCAGCGCCCTGCTCCACGCTGCGGCCATGGAAGAGCCCTATTATCCGGAGCAGCAGCCGCACTGGCACTCGCGTCTCGCGATAGAGGCCGGTCTGCACCAGCCCAGGCGCCATGGCATTGGCGGTCACGCCGCTGCCTGCAAGGCGGCGGGCGAGCGCCCACGTCAGCAGCCGGTTGCACGCCTTGGACTGCTGATAGGCCATGACCGGGTTGTACGGGCGCTTCGTGAACTGCAGGTCATCGATGTCGAGGTTGCCGGCGTACGTGGACGCGACGTTGACGATGCGCGCGGGCGCGCTGGCCTTGAGGATCTCCAGGAGCTCGTGCGTGAGCAGATGGTAGCCGAGTACGTTGGTCGCGAGGGTGAGCTCGATGCTATCGGCGCTCTGGCGCCGTGTGCGTGAATTGAGGCCGGCGTTGTTGACCAGGACATCCAGACGGGAGTGCGTGTTCCGGAATGCCTTCGCGAACTCGCGAATCGAGGCCTGGCTCGCGACATCGACGCGCATCACCGACACTGCCCTCGCGCCGGTGCGGCGTGCAATCTCTTCGAGTGTGGCCTGCCCCTTCGCGACGTCGCGACATGCGAGCACGACCTCAGCGCCCTGAGCGGCGAGTTGCGTGGCGATCTCCCTGCCGATGCCCGACGTGGGGCCAGTGACGATGGCAAGCTTCCCCTTCATTTCGACTCTCCTTCCGCGCCTCGCATTCTCGCGGCCCTGCCGCGGCGCCTTGACGCCCGGTCAGTCTTGCCGGGAAGACGCACCGACGCAAGCATGCTGCGCGGTTGTGTGGTTGGCCAGAGTAGCCGGTACGGGATGCGGGACATTCCGGTGGTTGGGATGATGTTTCAGCAAGGCGTTTTCGGCCACGAGAGCGACGTGCGCGCGGAGCATTTTGCGGAGCGCGGCGAGCACGGCTTTGGTACCCTCACCGACCATCGGGCGAGAGTTACGGCGGGAGCCGGGCAGAAGAGGCTCCGATTGGGTCTTGTCGGCGCTCAGAGGCAAACGGTGGTCGAATTCCGGTGATGTTTGGCGCGCTGAAAGCGTCTGATGATATGGAGGGCAATTCTATGACAAGAAGGATATCGATAGTGTTTTCGGCGGGTGCGCTGGGCGGCCTGCTGAACGCCCTGCTGTTCTGGCTTTGCGGAATGGTCGGGATTACGGCCCTTGTCGGGATACATGCGCCAATCAAATGGGACCCGCAGCACATATACTGGGGCGTCACCTGGGGCGGCATCTGGGGAGCGATGTTCCTGCTGCCATGGCTGAAGGGTTCCGTTGTGCTGAGGGGTCTATTGTTCAGCATCGCTCCTACGCTGGTAGCGTGGTTAGTAGTATTTCCCTTGCGCGGTATGGGACCCTTGGGGCTCAACGTGAGCGCGCGGATGCCTCTTCTGGCTATCGTGCTCAACGCTGTCTGGGGAATAGGCGCGGCGCTATGGGTTCGTGAGGCTGAGCTCCATGGTGAATCGAGAGGGGTTCACGGGTAATTGACGTAGGACGGGAGGCGAAGTTGAAAATCGCTATCTATCTGATCGCGGCGGCAGTGGCGCTCGGCCTGGGGTTGTTCATCTATTTGTCAATGGATTCAAGAAAAGCCCGAGAGACGGGGCTCTTGAACGGCAAGCTACGCCCCTGTCCAGGCACGCCAAACTGTGTTGTCAGCGAGGATGGCGGCAAAGATTCATATATCGAGCCGCTAACGTTTTCCGGGGAGCCCGGCGCCGCGTGGGAGCACGCCAAAGAAGCGCTGACTGAGCTCGGCGGCAGGATCGAGAAGGACACCGGCGATTATCTGTGGGCCACGTTCCGGAGCAGAATCTGGCGGTTCGTTGACGACACCGAGCTGCGCTTGGATGCAGCCGGCAAGGTTATTCACGTAAGGTCGGCGTCTCGCGTGGGAAAAGGTGACCTCGGGGTGAACAGGAAGAGGGTTGAACGCCTGAGGAATTTGTTCAAAACCAGACATCTCGGCGCCTGATCCTGCCGAGACACAGGAGGGAATTCGATGCCTGAAGGCACTTACTACCACCCCGCGGATCTCGCGAAATTCCCGGACATCGGCAAGAATCGTCCCGAGCTGGCGAAGAAGTTCTTCGACTGGTACGGGCAGGTCTTCGCGGATGGCGCGCTCTCGGCGCGGGAGAAATCCCTTATCGCGCTGGCCGTGGCCCACACGGTCCAGTGCCCCTACTGCATCGCCGCTTACAGCAAGGACTGCCTGGAGAAGGGCGCCGACCTCGATCAAATGACGGAGGCCATCCACGTGGCGGCGGCTATCCGTGGGGGCGCGACCCTGGTTCACGGTGTCCAGATGCGGG
>PMLB01000037.1:0-1566 GCA_003158735.1 Myxococcales bacterium
CGAGATCAGCCCGGATCTGTGCGCTGAGATGGAGCGACACGTGGATGGCTGCCCACACTGCAAGGGGTTGTGCGATTCGCTCAAGCGCACGCTAGCCTTGTGCAAGTCTGCGCCCAGCCCACAGGTTCCCCGGCATGTGCAAGAGTCGTTGCGCAAAGCCGTCCAGGCGGCGCTGGACGAGCAACGCTAGTCGAAATCCCTCGGCGGACCGGGGCTCTATCCTGTAGGTTCCGGCGGCACGGCACGCGGCTCAGGCAGGTAGGCCCGGGCCGATTCCGCAGCGGCCTCTACATGGCGCCAGGTGGTCCACCCGCCGCTCAGATTGCGGGCGTCGAAGCCACGCTGGCGCAAGATGCGCACGGCAATGTGGGCGCGAAGCCCAACCGCGCAGTGGACTAGAATGGGGCGGTCCTTGGGCAGCTCGCCCAGCCGGTCGCGCAGCTGGCCGAGAGGAATATGCACCGCACGTTCAAAGTGGCCGGCGTGCCACTCGAAACTCTCGCGCACGTCGAGAATCAACACGTCTGCGCCGTCGATCTCGGACCAGCCAGCCAGAGGCGAATCTTGGTTGCGGGCGTTCTGCGCGATCATGCCGGCCAGGTTCACCGGGTCCTTGGCCGCGCCGTATTGCGGGGCATAGCAAAGCTCGGCTTCCGCGAGATCGTCGACCGTGGCGCGCATCTGGATCGCCATCGCGATGGTGTCGATTCGTCGCTCGACGCCGGCCTCACCCACTGCCTGCGCACCCAGAACGCGGCCGTCCGACGGGCGAAAGAGCAGCTTGAGATGGATTGGCTTTGCTCCCGGGTAGTAGCCGACGTGATGACCGGGATGCAGGTACACAGCCTGAAAATCTCCAAGGCCGGCCCTGCGCAGGGACTTCTCCGATGCGCCGGTGGACGCGATGGTCAATCCCATAACACCGCATACTGCGGTTCCCTGCACGCCACGAAATCCGGCTGCACGTCCGGCGATTGACGCTGCAGCGATGCGGGCCTGGCGATTCGCCGGGCCAGCGAGCGGCACGAGCGCGGCACTGGCGGTGACGACGTCGGAGATCTCCACGGCATCGCCCACTGCCCAGATGGCCGGGTCGCTGGTGCGCATGTGCGAATCCACGACGATGCCGCCGCGTGGCCCGATAGTCAGAGCCGCCGCCTTGGCTAGCTGGGTTTCCGGCCGCACCCCGATGGAAAGAATGACCAGATCGGCCGCGATTTCCAGGTTGTGGTCCGTGCGCGCAGTAAGCCCGCCGTTGGCGGCCGCCGTGAGCGAGGCGAGTCCGTCCCCCAGGCGCACAGTCACGCCGTGGGCCTCGCAATGCAGGCGCACTGGCACTGCCATCTCCGGGTCGAGANNGCTTGTCTATCCAGGCGCGGATCTTTCGTACATCCGGGATGCTCCGCACAGTGAAGACGCCCGGCAAGTCGATGCCCGGGATCGGCGGTCGGATGGGCCCCGCGCCTGGGGACAGCAGCAGGGCATCGTAGTGCTCTTGCCGCTCGGAACCGTCCGAAAGGTTTCGCACGGTGACCGTGTGCGCGGCACGGTCGATGGCAGTGACCT
>PMLB01000037.1:1607-2738 GCA_003158735.1 Myxococcales bacterium
GGCGCCGCCGGCAACGCCTCCAACAATGATGACTCGCTTTTTCACGCCCTGTGAGAGCCAGAAAGCGGCATTTGGGTTCGCCAACCCGCGAATCTTTTGCGCGGCACCTGGCTCAAGGAAGGAGAATCCTTTTCACCAAGAGTGGCTNNTCTCACCGGGCAAGAGGGAGATAAGACATGGCAACCAAGGCACTTGATCAAAGCAGCTTCGACCAGACCGTAAAGACCGGCATCGTGCTGGTGGATTTCTGGGCACCATGGTGCGGCCCGTGTCGCGTCTTCGGCCCGGTGTTCGAGAAGTCCTCCGAGGCCAACCCAGATGTCGTGTTCGGCAAGGTCAACACCGANNCACCGAAGACCAACCGGACTTGGCCGGGACCTTCGGTATCCAGGCCATCCCTACCCTGATGGCGTTCCGCGACGGAATTCTCGTCTTTGAACAGGCCGGTGCGCTGCCTGGGCACGCGCTGCAGAAGCTAATCGACGAGATCAAGGCGCTCGACATGGCGGAGGTTCGCGCCAAGGTGGACGACCAGGCCAAGACGGCGACCGCCGACCGCGGCGGGGGATGCTGCGGGTGAAGGGCCTGCCGCAATTCGTGGGGAGATAGCCAAACATCCCATCGCGCTTCCTACGGTGCCAGGCTCGCTAGGCGGTCGCATGCGGCCCATAGCCGATCTTCCAGCTCGGCATTCCTGAACTGGCACGGGATCTCCTTGCGCAGCTCGAATAACTTGCCGCTGACGCCTTCGACATCCGGGCTGCTCGCCAGCCAGACCGCCGTGTCAGCGCCCTGCTCCACGCTGCGGCCATGGAAGAGCCCTATTATCCGGAGCAGCAGCCGCACTGGCACTGGCGTCTCGCGATAGAGGCCGGTCTGCACCAGCCCAGGCGCCATGGCATTGGCGGTCACGCCGCTGCCTGCAAGGCGGCGGGCGAGCGCCCACGTCAGCAGCCGGTTGCACGCCTTGGACTGCTGATAGGCGTTGACCGGGTTGTACGGGCGCTTCGTGAACTGCAGGTCATCGATGTCGAGGTTGCCGGCGTATGTGGACGCGACGTTGACGATGCGCGCGGGCGCGCTGGCCTTGAGGATCTCCAGGAGCTGGTGCGTGAGCAGATGGTAGCCGAG
>PMLB01000037.1:2767-3678 GCA_003158735.1 Myxococcales bacterium
GGAAGCCTGGTTCGCGACGTCGACCTGGATCACCGACACTGCTTTCGCGCCGGTGCGGCGTGCAATCTCTTCGAGCGTGGCCTGCCCCTTCGCGACGTCGCGACATGCGAGTACGACCTCAGCGCCCTGAGCGGCGAGTTGCGTGGCGATCTCCCTGCCGATGCCCGACGTGGGGCCAGTGACGATGGCAAGCTTCCCCTTCATTTCGACTCTCCTTCCGCGCCTCGCGTTCTCGCGGCCCTGCCGCGGCGCCTTGGCGCCCGGTCAGTCTTGCCGGGAAGACGCACCGACGCAAGTATGCTGCCAAATCCTTCTCAACAAGATCTCAGCGCAAGACGATGGTGGTCGCGCTCATCGCGGGCATGGTGTAGGCGAGCGTACACGCCCCACCCACGCAGGCTATCGCTGGTGCCGTGCCGCCCACCCGTGCTACGGCAGCCGTCTTGCCGGCCAATTGGTATAGGGTCGCGCTGGTCAAAGCCGGTGCGCTGGCAAGCTGGATGGTCGCCGACTGCGGGCTGGCACTCTTGTTGATGACCACCACCTCGATGCCAGCCGTGCCATCGGAATGGGCAAAAGCATAGACGGATGTGGTCTTGTAGTCGCTACTGTTGGCCAGCAGCGCGAGATCGCCGACCACGGCACCGTTGCCGTCGTAGTTGCGGAATAGATCGAAGGCAGCGACGAGAAAGCTGCCGGTTGTGGCCTGCAGCGGCCAAGCGGTGGCGGCGAAAACGCCCTCGCGGCCGAATACGCCGAGCAAGTCCGCCTGAGCCACACCACCGCCAGCCGAGGTTTCGCATCCTGGGCTGTATTCGCTGAAGGAGAGCCCGGGGGCCGCGGTTCCGCCGGCCGGGTATGCACTGGCAATCTTCTTTTGCAGGCGTGGAATCATCTGGCGCGGATACCAC
>PMLB01000337.1:0-2849 GCA_003158735.1 Myxococcales bacterium
GGCGCCATCTACAACGACGGCAACGAGATCGTGCTCAATGTCGCCAGCAGCCTGATCGAAAACAACATGGCAAACGAAGGTGGTAGCGCGATCTTCTTCGTCAGTAACAACCAAACCGGGTCAATCACCATCACAGACTCGATCACCCGCAACAACCCCCGCGGCACTTTCGAGACCCCCGATCTTCCCGGCTTCTACGTCATCGCCAAGAGTCCCGCCCAGGTCATCAACTCGCAGGTCCTGCGCTAAGGGCAGTTCTCCGATCCTTGTACTGTTCGCTCTCGAAGTCGTGGCAACGACGAACCGTTTGCGGCCTACGCCCTTCCCGGCCCTGCGGTGGCATGTTCTTTCAGGACCAAAGGGGACATTTCTATTTGGGCGGAATGGCCGGGCAACCCCGCCCGCTACGCCGCTCGTGGACGGGTTACGAAGAAGGCGCGGTTCCATCGGGACCCGCCCTTGAAATGGTGGACCTGATGGCAGTTCGAAGCTCTGTTCGTGAGCTCCTTGAGATCGAGGATCGAAAGACAAAAGGTGCAGAATACAATAGGAGGAGTGTCCACGACGGGATTCCGGCCCCGCCGAATGGAAGCGAGAACGGCAAGCGAGCACCTGGGAAACCAGGCATTAGCAGCCCGGCTACCACAATCGCCCCAATCCGAAGGATAGTTCCTGGAATCCCATTGAAATAGTCCTTCGAGTATCTGACGGACCTCCACAGTCGGGCCGACTGCTTGTTCCGACCGGCATACAGCAACCGAAGCCCCCCGTTCTCCTGAGGCAAGAGGACTGATCCCCCCGCCAAGGTCTCCCCGAGCGCAAGGGCGGAACTCTCGAGTCGAGGAGAGGTGGCACTCACATGCGCGAGGTCGCGGAGCGTCCTAGAGACGTAGAGTATGAACGATGGGTAGAGAATCTGGTCCATGGAGTCATCATCGTTTTCGTCAGACCCGGAGGTATTCTCCAAATCGCCTTCGGCGGACGGAGACGATGCAATTTGCGAATCCCGTCCCGAACGGTCGACAGACAGTACGTTTTGTCGCGGCAAACTATCACTCAACCGAATTACTTTGCTCGGCTCGACGATGTTGGCCACTAGTTTGTGCTCGATTTCGATGCTCAGAGAAGGCGTGGTTTCCTCTACGACGATACATCGTGCGCCTCTGACGAAGTTGGCGACGTTTCCTATCCAGGAAGGATCTCTTGCCTTGAACTGCAGCGGCAAACTTCGCAGAGGATGGCGAAACCGTAGGCCTGAGAATGCCCACAGCCAAAAATCCCAGTTCGCGGGAGAGGTTGGAGGGGATGCCATGAAGACGGGTCTTAGTCCCTCTGGGATTGAGCGCAGGAAATCCCCCATCAAGATGCGATCGGCAAAGCTGGAAAATCTACGCAAGAACAGGACATATGGCCCTCTCATGAGCCGCGAGTAGCTCAGATGAGCGACACTCACCATGAATACGGCCCCAACCCACATAGCAATAAGGCCGACGGAAGTGCTTAGAGAAATGAGCCAGCGGGAGAATGAGACCACATCGCGTGGGAAAGTCAGAAGGTCAGGCAGACTGCTAAGGGGCGGCACCCTAGTATTAAGGACGGCGACGACAAGGATACCGCGGGTCACATGCCAGATCCGCCGCGATCTTGGACAATCAAGGTCAATGGGCCACAATCGGAGCGCGAATCGTGCGAGGGCGGTGGCGGCAGGCACGCTTATCAGAATAGCGAGTCCCACCATGCCGATGCAGGTGAATAGTAGCAGGACCAATGGTAGCCCACCCGAAAGCACTCGCATCTCCCAAACGTTAAGCACAAACATCGGAAGGATGACCGGGAACATTGTGAGTACTGTTACCGCAATATGACAGAGCGCATACAATATCAGCATCGAGGAGGTGCGAGCGAGAAAGGCTAACCCGTGCATCAAGACGGACATCGCGCGGGTCGAAGGGAAATTGGAATCGTGCATGTGACGCTAGACCGGCACCGGTAGGCAGACCGATTCGGCGAAATTTCTGCTCCTACCCTGGCGGAGGCGCGATCTCACGTCTGCCGCCTGTGGGCGGGCCTTCCTTGCCTCCCTAGCCACCGGCACCGTCTCCGTTGCCCCACCGCTGGAGGTAGAAGTCACTCACCGTCGGCGGGGCGCCCGTGTCCGGACTGCCCCCGCCGCGGTCCCGATTGAAGGTTCCACCTGCCACAGCCGGGCTGGCACAGCAGCTCTCGTTCGACGGCCCGCAGGTCGCGGCCAGGCCGACACAGCTTGGCGGCCCTGGGTCGGCCACGCTCGTCGTTCCACCGATGCTCGCCGTGACACCGCTCGCCCCGCCTGCGGTGCCAGTCGCGCCTCCTTCCGAGGTGTCGTTCTTCGTCACCCCCCGCCGTAGGTTCATCGGCGTCCGAAAGCAGGCAAGCCCGATCGAAGACAACGCCACGCATTCTGCCAGCCAACAGCGGCCCCAGCTCATAACCGGCAGACTAGCAGAATCGCGATACGGGCGCTTAACTGACTACAAACTTCCGAGTGGATAGTCATTTTAGTGCGAAGTCGTGGCAACGACGAACCGTTTGCGGATTCAAATTGCACGGTGGAAACTCGGTTCCTTGATCTTCGTGGCCTCGCCAGACCACCAGGACAGCCTGTTCGCGGCAGTCCTGCCCGTCTGTTGCGTGTTTCCTGCACATGACCCTGGGACTGGGATCTGGCGAAAGCCGATCAAGCTCAGCTGTGGTAGCGTGACTCTGGTGCGCACGCTCGTTGGCTCTTTGCTCGCGTGTTGTCTGGCTTCGTTGCCTGCTTGTCACGATGGCTTGAAGGTTTCCCATCGCGACGCTGGCGCTGATGGCGC
>PMLB01000337.1:2922-17394 GCA_003158735.1 Myxococcales bacterium
GGCAAGAGCCGCGCGATGCTGGCGGGGAGTCGGCTCAGGGCCAGCTTTGCGGCTCGGTCGTCCATGTGGCGATGGGCTGGCACCATACCTGCGCCTTGGCAAGCGACGGATCGCTCTGGTGTTGGGGCGACAACTCGTCAGGTCAGCTCGGCGATGGCACCGGGGAGACCAGGGCTGCACCGGTGCAGGTGGCTTCGCCCGGCTCCGGTGTGGTTCAGCTGACGGCCAGCGGAAATAGTACCTGCGCCCTCGGTCGCGACGGCTGGCTCTGGTGCTGGGGCGTCAACGACGGCGGGCAGCTCAGTAGCCAGACCTTCGCCTACGCGGCTTCCCCCACATTGGTATCGGGCCTCGGAGCCGCGGTCGCGCAGGTCGCCCTCGCCGTCGACTACGCCTGCGCTCGCAGGACGGATGGATCGGTCTGGTGCTGGGGCTACCTGAACGCCGGCTCGGTCACATCCCTCTCGTTTGCACCCGTGCAAGTGGCTGGGATTTCACGCGACGCCGCCTCTCTCGCTGCCGGCGCATCACACGTCTGTGCTCTCAAGGTCGACGGAACTGTGTATTGCTGGGGCAACAACAATGCCGGCCAGCTCGGCAACGGCTCCACTGTCAGCAGTCTGGTACCTGTCCAGGTCATGGGCCTCGACCAGCCGGCCTTGCGCATCTACGCGGGCTCGGACGAGACCTGCGCCATCGCGAAGGACGGCTCGCTCTGGTGTTGGGGAAGCTCGGCCGTCAACACGACACCGGTATTGGCCGCGAACCTGCCGGATACCGAAGAGGTCGCGCTGGGGATGCAGCTCTCTTGTGCGCGCAAGCGCGACGGCACGCTTGCTTGTTGGGGGCTGAACGACCACGGCCAATTGGGCGATGGAACCCTGTACCCGAGTGGCCAGCCGGTGACGGTGGCGTCGGTGACCGGGGCCAAGCAGGTTGCAGTCGGCGAATCTACCGCTTGCGCAATCGATGCCACGTCGAATCTGCGCTGCTGGGGCAGCAACGATTGGGGCCAGCTCGGAACCGGCAGCCTGCCGTTCCAGACCGAGCCCCGCAAGGTTGCGAGCTTGAAGACCGCGGCAGCCCAGCTTGCGGCCTCGTTCGCCTCCTACTGCGCGCGCCTGACGGACGGAACCGTCTCGTGCTGGGGCCAGAGCTACTACGTCGAGCTCGGCTATGGCCCCCAGGCAGACACCTCGGGACCGGTTCCCATCTCCGGTCTGGGAAAGTCGGTCATGCAAATTGCCGCCGGGAGCTCCGGCACGACCTGCGCCCTGCTCAGCGATGGCGGGATCTGGTGCTGGGGCATGATCAGCAACTCGGCCGGG
The DNA here is from genome assembly GCA_003158735.1 of Myxococcales bacterium. Classification (GTDB taxonomy): domain Bacteria; phylum Myxococcota_A; class Polyangia; order Fen-1088; family Fen-1088; genus Fen-1137. Next base: position 4,251 of record PMLB01000337.1, read on the forward strand.
GTGTTCGACCGGCAGCCCGTGCCATCCCAAGTGGCCGGCCTGCCGGCGGCCGTCGAGGTCGCTGCGGGTTGGGGACATGCCTGTGGCAGGCTCGCTGACGGTAGCGTGTCGTGTTGGGGACGCAACGACAACGGCGAGCTCGGAAATGGAACGTCCAGCTTCTTCGAACCGCTTCCGACGCAAGTGAAGCTTGGCCAACCCGCGGTCGAGGTGGCCAGCTCCAACGTGCATAGCTGCGCGCGGCTCGTTGATGGCACGCTCTGGTGTTGGGGCGCCAACAATGCCGGGCAGCTCGGCGATGGCAGCAAGCTTCCGAGCCCGACCCCGGTTCAGGTCGCCGCTCTCGGGAATGATGTACGCCAGGTGTCGCCTGGCTCGGCATGGCACACCTGCGCTCGGCTCGAAGACGGCACTGCGTGGTGTTGGGGCGCCAACGATTCGGGTCAGCTCGGGAATGGCACGACAGTCTCCAGCCCCGTGCCGGTGAAGGTGGCAGGGCTGTCGAATGTGGTACAGGTGTCGGCCGGCGATACCCACACCTGCGCGTGCACGAGCGACGGGGCCGTCTGGTGCTGGGGATGGAACGGTTCCGGCCAGCTCGGCAGCAGCACGGCCGACCTCGGGAGAGACACGACGACTCCGGTTCGCGCCGCGGCTCCGGGCACGGTTTTCGTCGAGGTCAGCGCGGGTCCCGACTCCACCTGCGCTCGAGCGGACGACGGGGCCGTCTGGTGCTGGGGCTCGCGCAACAACGGCCTGCAGGCCGACGGCCAGCTGGGATTCAGCCCCTCGGCGATCGGGCTGGCTGGCTGCCCCTGAGAGGTCAGCGCGGGAATGGTCTACACCATCCCACCCCGGTCGACGTGTCGTCAGTTGAGCCAGTCTCCGCAATCCCTTCTTCCCCAGCTAGACGCACAAGCGGGGTGTTGCCGACAAGATCAATCAGGCTGCGCGCGATACGCATGTTCTACTTGGCTCGCTTCACGCTGACCCGGAAGCTCGGGCCCTCGGGCGTGATGGACAGGATCTGGTGGCCCTGCTCGGTGAAGCTGACGGGCACGTTGTCGGTCGGGGCGCCGCCGTCGAGCAGCACATCCAGCGTCTCGCCCACAGCGATTCTCTCCAGTGCGATCTTGGCCTTCACGAAATTCATCGGGCAGGCCACGCCGCGGAGGTCGGCAACCGGGGCTGTTGGCGTCTGTGCGGTCGCTGGCGCCGGTTTGACAATCGGGGCCAGACGAAACTGGAGATTGCCGTCCAGGGAAGCGAACAGGTCGAGCACCCGCTGGTGAAAGGCGCGGGCTGTTTCCAGCAAGTCGTCCAGGTTCTCCCGATCCCCGAGACGCCAGTCGAGGGCGGCGGCGAGCAACTTTTCGGTGTCTGCAGCGACCCATCCTGGCGTGATCAGGTACTGCGAGACAGCGGCGGTGACCTCGCGGTCCTTGCGCGCCTCGATGCCAAAGAGCGGCAGCAAGGCGCGAGCAGCTGCGGTGATGGCGCGGTGGACATTGGAACTGCGGCCAGGGCCAGTTGCCGATCGTTGAGCCTCGGCCAGGGCATCGGCCGCGTCTTCAAGGTCGACGCGGACCACATCAAGAACGCCGGCACCGCACTCACCCGGTCCGCGACCGGCCAGCGAGAATGGCTCGCTGCCTCCCACGTCGACGTAGAAATACTCGGGCACCTGGTCTGGCACGCGGGCGTAGCGCGCAACCAGCGGGCGCAGCGCCTCGACGCTGGCAAGACCCTTGGCGTAGATTTCGGCCACAAGTTCGGGAATCAGTCTGGCGGGGACCGCGCCCAGGCGTTCGCCGAACTTGACGTGGTTTTCTTCAGGGCGTCCGTCGGCCAGGACTTCGTAAAGCGGCATCAGTCGGCCGTTGTGTCGCCTGGCGCGCCCTTCGAAGCCGAGAGCCGCAATGACGTGATTGCCGCAAGCATTCGGGCAGCCGCTCAGGCGAATGACTTCGGGACCCGCAGCAGTGTCGACGGAAGCAAGGCGCTGCTCCAAAGCTTCTGCGAGAGCCGGGGAGAGACACAGGCCCAACTTGCAGGTGGAGGCCCCGGCACAGGCGACGATCTTGGGCCTTCGTGATGTGGCAGGGACATCGAGTTCGGCGATGGCCGCGCGAGCCGCCGCCACACCCTCGGCCGGGATGCCAAATACCAGCAAGTCCTGTTGCTGGGTCGCCGCCACGAGGCCGGCGCCCAGGTCGCGTGCGATGTGGGCGACCTTGGTAAGATCGGCTCCAGGAATTCGTCCATTCTGCAGCTGCACGTGCAGCGTGAAACGCGTTGGATCTCGTTCTGCCAGAAAGCCCGGAGGCACCGGCGCGTCGGTTGCGCCGGGAGTTCCGGTGAACGACGCCGGAATCGGTCGCGGCGCGGTCACAGCCTCGGCCAATCCCTCGCGCTCGACGGCGGCACGTTCTTTGCGGTACTCGTCGACAAACGCCTCGCGGCCCAGCCTGCGCAGCACGTAGCGCAGGCGCGCCTGGTGTCGGTTGGCGCGGTCACCCAGGCGATCGAAGAGGCGCTGCACGGCCTCGGCCACTAGGAAAATCTGCGCTGGTTCGATGAATTCCTCAATCAACACCGCTGCCGCTGCCTGTGGTCCCAGCCCGCCGCCCGCATAGGCGGCAAAGCCCTGTCGGCCATCGCGCTCGTGGGCGAAGAGGCCCAGATCGTTCACCGAGGCAAAGGCGCAGTCGTCGCTGCAGCCCGAGAAGGCGATCTTGTACTTGCGAGGCAGACTGAACGAGCGAGGGCTCTGCAGCAGGTACTCTGCCGTGGCGATGGCGTGCGGGGCCACGTCGAATGCGGTCTTGGGGCAAACCGAGGCGCGCGGGCACGCAGTGACGTTGCGAACCGTGTTGCCCCCGCCGCCACGCGCACTGAGGCCGACTTCCAGTAATTTCTCCTGCACCGCAACGGTGGATTCCAGCGTCAGATCGTGAATCTGGATGTCCTGGCGAGTGGTGACGTGCAAGACGCCGTTGCCGTACTGACCGCCCAATCGGGCGATGCGTTCAAGCTGGTGGGGCAAGGCCAGGCCGGCCCCCAGGCGCACGCGCACCATGAAGCGGCCTGCCTCGCGATGCTCGTACACGCCCATGGGCACGCGAAAAGCGCGAAAGGCAGCGGCGTTGATCTCGCCACGCTGGAAACGCGCCACCTCGGCGCCGTAGCCAGCCACGTCCTGGCGCACACGCGCGGGAAGGCGAAGCAGCGTTTCGGCTTCCACGTTCAATTGCTTTCTGCCGGACGGTTTTCGAGGAACTGCACAGCCTGCGCGAGCAGAGCACCCCGCTGGGCTGAAGTGCCCAAAGTTGCGCGAAGAAGGTGTCGTTCTCGGCGCAGCGCCGTCACGTCACTATCCAGAGATTCGGGCAGGAGCTGGCGCAGCACTTGGGCAAGCAGACCCGCCAGCGCAGGCGCGGCACCGTTCGTGGAGACTGCGAGCCGCACCGGCCCTCGATCCACCACGGCCCCGAGGTGAAAGTCGGCGCCATCGGGTGAAGTGGAGCCTGCCACCCAAACCTTCGCCTCCCGGGCCGCGACGCTGAGCCGCTCATTCAGCTCGCAATCGTCGGTGAGCGGGAAGAGTAGCGTGTACTTCGCGGTCACGTCCTGCACTCGCGCGCACCGCCGCAGCAACTCACCGTTCGGCGAAGCGTGCAACAAGCGACGCACCGACTCGAGCACCTTGGGCGCGATCAGGGTGACCACGGCACCAGCATCGAGCAAGGCAGGCAACTTGCGTTCCGCGNNCCGGCCGCCGCCCACCACCAGCACACGGCGACCAGCGAGGTCCACGAACAGGGGCAGACGCGCGCTCATGCCGCCGCCTTTGCCGCCCCGGACGGGGAAGCCTGTGCCAGAGCTACAGCGGCGCCCACATAGATGATCCCTGGGCCATCGCTCCGTGGCACCAAATCTCCGGCAGCCGCACGGGCCAGGGTGGACACGGCCACGTGCTCATCCACCAAGGTTGCGTTTTCGACCAGAGCGATGGGCAGCTCCGGTGAGGCGCCGGCGCCAATCAACCCGGCAGCCAGCCTTTCGACCTGGCGCGAGCCCATGAGCACGACAGTGGTGGCTTGGTGGGCGAGCAAGGGACGGAAATCGAAGTCGTCGTGACGGAGCGCATGCCCGTCGAACACCAGCAGCCGATTGGAAAGGCCCCGGTGGGTGGGCGAAAAAAGCGCCGCTGCCGCCCCGGCGAATACCGAGCTGACGCCCGGAATGATCTCAAAGGACACGCCGGCTGCGCGCAGGGCCAGGATCTCTTCGCCGCCCCGGCTGAATAGCCCCGGATCCCCGCCTTTCAGGCGCACCACGCGCTTGCCCCGTTGGGCTCCATTCACCAGCAGGGCGCAGATCTCTTCCTGGCTGGTGCTGTGTCTTCCGCAGCGTTTGCCCACAAAGTAAATCTCGGAATTTGCGGGAAAGAGAGCGCGAAACTCATCCGAGATCAGGGCGTCGTACACGATCACTTCGGCCTGGCTGAGCACGCGGGCGCCCTTCACAGTCAGATAGTCGGGGTGCCCGGGGCCAGCGCCCACCAGACTGACGAAGCCGATCTTGCTGGTCATGTTGGTGATTCCTCTGCGGTGATGAGTCCGGCGGCCATGGTTCCGTTGCTGGCTTCGTCCACCAGGACAAACGCGCCGGTGGTGCGCTCCTCGGCATAGGCGTCGAAGGCCAGGGGGCGGGCGGTCTTGATGCGCACCCTGCCGATCTCGTTCAAGGCAAGCTGGGCCGGCCCGGGCAGGTCCGCGAAGGTGTGGATGTCGACCAGTGATTCAATGGCGGTGACGATGCCGGGAACCGAGGCGGTCGCGTGTCGCACCAGCAGCCGCGTGCGCGGCACGAGAGGCCATTCCGCCATCCAGCACAGGCGCGCCGTGATCTCTTGCGAGACTCTCGGCGGGCGTTCGGCCGAGGCAATCACCTCGCCCCGGCCCACGTCCACGTCGTCGCGCAGGCGAATGGCCACTGACATCGGCGCGAAGGCTTCGTCGACCGGCTCGCCGTAGCGATCGATCCCGGCAATGGTTGTGCGAATGTTTGTGGGCAACACGACCACCGCGTCTCCTGGACGAAACACTCCCGAGGTCACCTCCCCTGCGTACGCGCGGTAGTCCTGCAGGGCCGGATCGCTCGGACGCAGCACCAACTGCACCGGTAGTCTTCCGCGCTCAGGAAGGCTCGGGCGTTCGACCACAATTTCTTCCAGATAACGCAGCAGGGGCGGACCGTCGTAGTACGGAGCCCGCGGGGAGGACTCGACCACGTTGTCGCCCTGAAGGGCGCTGACCGGGATGGCGTGCACATCGGTGAAGCCAGAGGCACTGGTAAGCGCCAGGAACTGGTCACGGATGCGCCGGTACACATCGTGTGACCAGTCGACCGCGTCCATTTTGTTCACCGCCAGCACCACATGCGGGATGCGCAGCAGACTGGCCAGATAGGCGTGCCGGCGCGTTTGCTCCAGCACGCCCTGGCGCGCATCCACCAGCAACACCGCCAGGTCAGCCGTGGAGGCCCCGGTGACCATGTTGCGCGTGTACTGCACGTGCCCGGGGGTGTCGGCAATGATGAATTTGCGGCGGGGCGTGGCGAAGTACTTGTAGGCCACGTCGATGGTGATCCCTTGCTCACGCTCGGCGCGCAGACCATCGGTGAGCAGCGCCAGGTTCAGGCCGTTGCCACCCTTGGCGCTCGATCGTTCCAGGGCGGCGACCTGATCGCGCAGCAAGGTCTTGCTGTCGTACAGGAGCCGGCCAATGAGCGTGCTCTTGCCGTCGTCCACGCTGCCGCAGGTGATGAATCTCAGCAGTTCCATCAGAAGTACCCTTCGCGTTTGCGATCTTCCATGGCGGCGTCGGAACGCTGGTCATCCAGCCGCGAGCCTCGCTCGGTCAGATCCGAGGCGCGCAGCTCGTCGATGATGCCGTCCACGTCGCGCACGTCCGAGGGGAAGGCCGCGGTGCAGGTCATGTCGCCAACCGTGCGAAAACGGATCTGCCTTTCTTGTACATCATCGGCGGGATCGATGCGCACGAAGGACGATATGGGGAACAGTAGGCCGTCGCGCACGACGCAGGCGCGCTGGTGCGCGAAGTACAACTCGGGCAGAGCCACGCGCTCGGCGCGGATGTACTGCCACACGTCCAGCTCGGTCCAGTTGCTGAGCGGGAAGACTCGCACGTTCTCGCCCACGTGAATGCGGCCGTTGAGCAGATTCCACAGCTCGGGCCGTTGCAGGCGCGGCTCCCAGCCGCCGAACTCGTCACGCACCGAGAAGATGCGCTCCTTGGCGCGCGCCTTCTCCTCGTCGCGCCGGCCGCCGCCGATGCAGGCATCCAGCTTCAGTTCGGCAATCGCGTCCACCAAGGTAACCGCCTGCTGCCGATTGCGGCTGGGGAACTTGCCCTTCTCTTCGGCAGCGCGGCCCTGCCGGATGCTGTCCTCGACCAAACGCACGATCAGCTTGGCGCCCATCTGGGCCGCGAATCGGTCGCGAAAGGCCAGGGTTTCGGGGAAATTGTGGCCGGTATCGATGTGCAGATAGGGAAAAGGCGACAGGGCGGGCCGAAAGGCCTTTGCCGCCAGGTGGGCCAGGGTGATGGAATCCTTGCCGCCGGAGAACATCAAGACCGGGCGTTCAAACTGCGCCGCGGTTTCGCGCAAGATGAAGATGGCCTCGGCTTCCAGTCGGTCGAGGTGAGATAGCAGCTTCACGAATCGCTCTCCTTGCGGCGGACCAACCGGCCATTCTGCACGTGCAGCCCGCATTCCTTCTTGGCATCGTCTTCCCACCACCAGCGGCCGCGCCGGGCCGGCTCGCCCGGCGCCACCGCGCGGGTGCAGGGCGCGCAGCCGATGCTGGGATAGCCCTTGTCGTGCAGGGGATTGTAGGGGACGTCGTGCAAACTGATGTACCGGCGCAATTCCGTCTCGCTCACATCCAGCAACGGATGGTACTTGAGCAGTCTGTGCAGCTCATCCCACTCGATCGGTGCAAGCTGCGCGCGTTCCTGGGACTGCTCGCGCCTGATGCCGGTGATCCATAGCTTCGCCCCAGCCAGGGCCAGCGCCAGCGGCTCCACCTTGCGCACGCGGCAGCACTCGCGGCGATTATCGATCGAATCGTAGAAACCGTTGGGTCCGCGCTCGGCAATCAGGCGGCGCAACGCTGCTGGCTCAGGGAAGAAGACGTCGATCGAGATGCCGTAGCGCTTGCGCGTCTGGGCGTGCAGAGCGTGCGTTTCCTCGAACAGACGTCCCGTGTCCAGGGTCACCACGCGCACGGCAAGGTTGGCTTGAGCGATGGCGTGAAGGATAGCCTGATCCTCAAGACCAAAGCTGGTGCTGAAGACTGCGGCCCCGGGAAACTGGCCACACACTGCCGCCAGAGCGGTTGGCCAGTCCTGGCTGTGAATGAGCGCCCGCAGTCGGGCGATGTCTGGCTCAGATGACATAGTCCTCTACGAACACGCGAGCACTTTCCAGGTCGACCAGCACCGATTCGCCGGCCACCAATCCCAGACTGTCGTATTCGCGCCGGGCGACGTGCACGGTGACTGCATCGCCGGTTGTCAGGGCCAGATCCAACTTCACATGCGCGCCCAGGTTCACCATGCGGGAAATCCGTCCGGCCGCGGTTCGTCTGTTGCAGACACCATTGCCATTTCCAGCTCGCTCGATGCGAATGTCGTGTGGCCGGACGATGGCGCGCACAGCGGTCCCGTCAGGTGTGTTTGCAGGCACGTCCAGCGACAGCGATGCCACCTGGGCGTGGCCCGCGGACACCCGACCGCGCAGCACATTGGCAGAACCAATAAACGATGCCACAAAGGGAGTGGCAGGAAATTGATAGATCTCGTTGGGCGAACCGACCTGCTGGATACGCCCGGCATCCATCACGACAATACGGTCGGAAAGGTCCAGAGCCTCTTCCTGGTCGTGCGTGACCAGGATGGTCGTCAGGTGGGTGGCCTCGTGAAGCAGACGCAGCCATTCGCGCAGCTCAAGGCGCACGCGCGTGTCGAGCGCGCCAAAGGGTTCGTCGAGGAGCAAGAGCCTGGGTCGGGGCGCCAGTGCCCGTGCGAAGCCCACCCGTTGTCGCTGTCCGCCTGATAGTTGACCGGGATAGCGGTCGCCGTGACCTTCCAGTTGGACCAGTTTCAGCAATTCGGCGACGCGCGCATCGATCTGATCCCTGGGCGCTCGCTGGGTTCGCAGCCCGAACGCGACGTTCTCGCGAACCGTCATGTGGCCGAACAGGGCGAAGCTCTGGAAAACGAAACCGAAGCCGCGTTTTCGCACGGGCACAGACGTGATGTCTTCGCCAGCCACTAGCACACGGCCGGCATCGGCTGACTCGAGTCCGGCGATGATTCGCAAGATGGTGGTCTTGCCCGAGCCCGACGGGCCGAGCAGGGTGGTGATGCCGCCGGAAGGCGCCTCGAAGTCGGCCTGAAACACGGCCGGGGCAGCCTTGGTCGAGAACCCCTTGGTCAGACCTTCGACCCGAACGTTCATCGGACGCCCTCCGCAGTCCGGAATTTCACCACAGAGGGCACGGAGGGCACAGAGGCCGGAAGCAAAGGGTTGCACATTCGGATCCGAACCCTTCCTTCCGCGCGTGGGGAGCCCGCCGGCTCTGCCGGCGGCGCACCGTCGCGGGAGGGTATGGGAACCCTCCCAGGGTTCCCATGATTGCGATCCGTCTCTGTGATCTCTGTGCTCTCTGTGGTGAAATCCGGGACGGATCTGCAGCACACGTTGTCGTTTGCGCCAATTGCGTTCATCGGACGCCCTCCGCGTTCCTGGCGCCCTGGAATCGCTCAGCCACCTTCTTGACCACCAGGGTGGCGAGGGCGACCAGGGTCAGCAGCGACGCCACGGCGAACGCACCCACGAAGTCGTATTCGTTGTAGAGGATTTCGACTTGCAACGGGACGGTGTTCGTCACCCCGCGGATATGCCCTGACACCACCGAAACAGCGCCGAATTCGCCCATGGCGCGTGCGTTGCACAAGATGATGCCGTAGATGAGAGCCCAGCGAATCTTGGGCAAGGTGACCCGAAAGAACAGGCGCCAGCCGCTCGCCCCCAGGATCAGGGCTGCTTCTTCCTCGGCATTGCCTGCCGCCTGCAGGGCCGGCAGAACCTCGCGCGCGACGAAGGGGAAGGTGACAAAGGCGGTGGCCAGCACGATGCCCGGCGTGGCGAACACGATCTTGATGTCGTGGTCGGAAAGCCACTGCCCGCAGAGACCTTGACTGCCGAACAGAAGAACGAAGATCATGCCCGAGATGACCGGCGACACAGAGAAGGGCAGATCGATGAGCGTGATGAGAAGGTTGCGTCCGGAAAAGCGGTATTTCGCAATCAACCAGGCCGCAGCCACGCCGAATACCGTGTTGAGCGGAACAACCAGCAGCGCAGTCAAGAGCGTGAGTCGGATGGCCGCCATGGTTTCTGGTTGACGGATCGCCCTCAGGTACGCGCCCAGCCCCTTTTCCAGGGCCTGCGCGAACACGGCCGCCAGGGGCAGCAGCACCACCAGGGCCAGAAACGCCAGTGCCAGCGCGATCAGGGAGATGCGCACTAGCAATGATCCGCGCAGTGCGGGTCGGCTGCCCGCCTTGGTCTTCACCCGCCGCGTGGGTAAGGTATCAGACTCTGCCAGCGGCAGACTGGGGGCCGGCCGCGCTTGCGCTAGCTCAGGCATGCCCGGTCCACCTCCGGTTCCACGCCTGCAACAGGTTCACGGCCAGAAGCGTGACCAGCGATCCCGCCAGCATCACCACGGCCAGGGCCGTGGCCTGCTGGTACTGGAACTGCTCCAGTTTGGTGACAATCAGAAGCGGAACAATCTCCGTGTGGTTGGGCATGTTCCCTGAAATGAAGACGATGGAACCGTACTCACCCACGGCACGGGCAAAGGCGAGCGCGAAGCCGGTAAGAAGGGGCGGCACCAGCACGGGTAGGATCACGCGCGAAAATGTGCGCAGCCGCGACGCCCCGAGCACCGCCGCTGCTTCTTCCAGCTCCGGACCCAGTTCCATCAACACCGGTTGCACCGAACGCACTGCAAACGGCAGCCCGACAAACACCATGGCCAGCACCACGCCCACCCAGGTGAACGCCACCTGGACGCCGTGTCTTTCGAGAAAGCCACCCACCGCGCCGGTGGGGGCATAGATCGCGGTGAGGGCAATCCCGGCCACCGCCGTGGGCAGGGCCAGCGGCAAATCGATGATCGCGTCCACCACATCGCGCCCGGGGAAGCGGTAGCGCACCAGCACCCAGGACAGCAGCAGACCTGCCACGGTGTTGATTCCCCCCGCCAGCAAGGCCCCGCCAAAGCTCAACTTGTACGCGGCCAGTGCGCGCGACGAGGTGACCGTGGCCCAGAATGCGCCCCAGCTTAGCCCCGCGGTCTTCAGGACCAAGGCCGCGAGCGGTAGCAACACCACCAGACTGAGGTACAGCAGGGTGAATCCCAGCGTCGGCCGGAAGCCGGGCAGCGGCCCGGGCCGCCAGCCCGGGCGCGCAGCGATGTTTGCCGCAGCCGCCACCTACTTTCCGCCCGAGTAGATCTGGTCGAAAGTCCCGTTGTCCGCGAAGTGCGTCTTTTGTGCCTTCTGCCAGCCACCGAAATCTCCGTCGACGGTCAGCAAGCGCAGTTTGGGAAAATGCGCAGCGTGCTTGGCTGCCACCTTCACATCGCGTGGCCGGTAGTGATTCTTGGCAATGATCTGCTGGCCCTCCTCGGTGTAGAGAAATTCGAGATAGGCGCGGGCCACGGCAGTGGTGCCGTGCTTGCTGGCGTTCTTCTCCACCACGGCCACCGGCGGCTCGGCCAGGATGCTCTGCGCAGGTGCCACGATCTCAAACTTGTCCTTGCCCAGCTCGTCGACCAGCAGGAAGGCCTCATTTTCCCAGGCGATGAGCACATCCCCGATTCCCCGTTGGGCAAAGGTGGTGGTCGAGCCGCGCGCGCCCGAGTCGAGCACAGGCACGTTCTTGTAGAGTCGCGTGACGAAGTCGCGAACCTTGCCCTGGTCCCCGCCAAACTTGGTCTGGGCATAGCCCCACGCTGCCAGGTAGTTCCAGCGCGCCCCGCCCGAGGTCTTCGGATTCGGGGTGATGACCTTGATTCCTGGCACGACAAGGTCGTCCCAGTTCTTGATGCCCTTGGGGTTACCCTTGCGCACCACGAACACGATGGTCGAGGTGTAGGGTGAAGCGTTCGCAGGCAGTTGTTTCTGCCAGTCCTTGGGCAGCTTGCCCGTGGCCTCAGCGATGGCATCGATGTCGTAGGCCAGAGCCAGGGTGACGACGTCGGCTTCCAGCCCGTCGATGACCGCGCGGGCCTGCTTGCCCGAGCCACCGTGCGACTGGTTCACCTTCACGTCGTCGCCAGTCTTGGCCTTCCAGTGCTTGGCGAAGGCGGCGTTGAAGTCCGTGTACAGCTCGCGCGTGGGATCGTAGGACACGTTGAGCAGGGTCACTTCTTTTGCGCTGGCCGCGCCGGAGAAGAGCAGCCCAGCCAAGACGAAAGTTGCGCTGCGAATCAACCTCATGATGGAAACAGTGTTGGGGGAGCGCTCCGTGTTGTCAAGACGGAAGTTTCGCAAAACAGACGCGGCGGCGCGCTGTAACTCGGGGCATTCCGTGCTGCCGGCGCCGCAAATTCGGCGGAAAGCTTGGTCGATGTGGTCGACGCGCCGGCCGCGTGCAGCGTGACTGATCATGGCGGTCTAGCAAAGTGGACACGCCGTGTGCTACGCTCATGGCATGTCAGTCACTTCCGGGAGCCACGCGATCGAGACCCTGGCCATCCACGCCGGCCAGCCTGCCGACCCGACGCATGGGGCGGTCATGCAGCCCATCGTGCTGGCTTCGACTTTTGCCCAGCCCGAGCCGGCCAAGCCACTGCGCTTTGACTATTCCCGCAGCGGCAACCCCACCCGGGCTGCGTTGGAACAATGCCTGGCCGCCCTGGAAGGCGGCAGCGCGGGCTTTGCATTCGCCAGTGGGTGCGCGGCTGCCACCACGCTGCTGCACACCCTGCGCCCCGGGGATCACGTGGTCAGTGGCGACGATGTCTACGGCGGCACGTTCCGCATCTTCGACAAGGTGATGGGGCCGCTGGGAATTGTTGCCAGCTTCGTGGACTTGCGCGAGCCTGAACGGCTGCAGGCTGCGCTGACCCCGAGCACGCGCCTGGTGTGGCTGGAGACGCCCACAAATCCTTTGCTGCGCTTGGTGGATCTGCGGGCCATTGCGGATGTGTGCAAGGGGCGCGGAATCACGCTGGCCGTGGACAACACCTTCGCCTCGCCAGTGCTGCAGCGGCCGCTGGAACGGGGCGCCACCATTGTCGTGCACTCGACCACCAAGTACATCAACGGCCATTCTGACGTGGTGGGTGGCGCTCTCATCACCAGTGACCCGGCTCTGGCCGAACGCTTGAAGTTTCTGCAGAACGCTATCGGTGCCGTGCCGAGCCCCATGGACTGCTACCTGGTCTTGCGGGGAATCAAGACCCTGCCCCTGCGCATGCGCCAGCACGTGGCTGCAGCGACCGATCTGGCGCGGCGGTTAGAAGGCGCCAAGGGTGTGCGCCGCGTGCACTATCCCGGGTTGGCTAGCCACGCCCAGCACGAACTTTGTCGTCGGCAAATGTCGGGCGGCGGTGGGATCATCACGGTGGAGCTCGACGGTGGACTGGAGCAGGCCAAGCGATTCTTGACCAGTCTGCGCATCTTCACCCTGGCCGAGAGCCTGGGAGGCGTGGAGTCCCTGGCCGAGCATCCGGGCCTGATGACCCATGCGTCTATTCCGGCGAACAGGCGGGCCGAGCTGGGGATCACTGACGGGCTGGTTCGGCTGTCGGTGGGCCTGGAGAACGTGGAGGATCTGTGGGCCGACCTACAGGGCGCCCTGGCCGCCGCAAGGGGGATGTCGTGAGCGCCCGTCCTGGCGTGCTGGCGCTCATCGGCAACACGCCGCTGGAGGCGTTAAGCAGCTTCGACACCGGGCCATGCGAGCTTTTTGTGAAGCTGGAAAGCCAGAATCCCGGCGGTTCCATCAAAGACCGCATTGGTCTGTCCATGATAGA
>PMLB01000413.1 GCA_003158735.1 Myxococcales bacterium
CGACAGCTCGCCTACTTGCTGGCGGAGACCAAAGCCCGCGGTCACAAGATGGGAGCCGTGCTGGTCGAGCTCGGCTGGTTGACGCCCGAGGAAGTGCTGCAGTGTCTGTCCTCGCAGGTGCGCAAGCGCGTGTCCGACTGCCTGCGCTGGGAAGAAGGAAGCTGGACCTGGGCTCCCGGCGACAGCTTCGGCGACCGGATCATCGAGCACGATCTGGATGTCGAGCGCATCATCTTTATGGGGCTGCTCCGCAGCGCCACGCCCGAAAAGCTGGTCGGCCGCTTTGACCAGAATGGCGCCCGTGAGGTCAGGCTCACGCGCCGTTTTGCGCATCATCATCTGGGCTTCGAGGCGGTCTTCGGGACCGACATCACTCAAGTTCTGACGGCCGGAGCCAGCGTGGGCTCGCTCGCGTTGCGGGACGACGCCCATCTGGTCATTGCCGCCATCGACACCCTGCTAGAAACGGGCCTCGCCGAGCTGGGCGACCCGGTTCGAGAACCTGAAGAAGCTCCCCCGTCCAACGCGTGGCAGTCCTCGCTCTCATTGGAGAAGTTGGGGACCGAGGTCGGTAGACGGATCGACGCCATCCATGCCGACGCGCCCGATGAGCTGTTCAGTCAGGTTCCTCAGACCACAACCCCTGTGGCTGATCTCCAGAGTGGCTTCTCTCAGGCGGCCGATGGGCAGGACTCCGGCGCCCTGGACGTCGGTTTGCGCGCAGTCACGCTGAAGCCAGACAGGGACGGAGTGGGCAGCGGCTCCCTATCCTCCGGCCGCGATTCGCCCAGTGAGATTCTGCGACAGAAGCTCCTGCGCACCTATCTGAGCATCCGTGGCAACAGCCTCTACGAAGCGCTGGGCGTGTCCCGCGATGCCGCGACTGCGGAAGTTGTGGCCGTTTGTGCGGCCAAAGCCAACGAGTTCTCACCTGCTGCCGTGGCCGGGCTCCACCTGGATTCTGCCGATCAGGCCAGACTCGATGCTCTGCGCGCGGCCATCGACCAAGCGGCCAGGGTTCTCGCCAATCCGCAACTGCGCCAGGGCTACGACCGAACCCTGGCGCCCTCGTCGTCGCCCGAGTCGGATCCTCTGGGTGCCGAGCTGGCTTTCGGCGAGGGCCTGCGTCTCTTCAACACTGACCAGGCCGCCGAGTCCCTACCGAAGTTCGAGGCCGCGGTGCGCGCCCGGCCGGACCAGGCGCTGTATCACGCCTACTTGGGCTGGGCCCAATTCGTCGCCTTCGGTCCGGAGTGGGCCGGCACAACCCGCGACACCCTCTTGCAAGCCCTTGCGCTCGATCCCGATCTGGCTGAGGCGCATACCATGCTTGGCCACCTGGCCGCCACGGAGAACGACGCGGCCACGGCCCGCAAGCACCTGGAGCGGAGCCTCGAGCTGCAGCCACTCCAGCCTGACGCCGTCGAGTTGTTGCTGCAGGCCTATCAACGACTCAACGATCCCAAGGGCGCGGAGGGGTTCATGCGCAAGCTCGTCGCGGCTCTGGGCGACCGCACCCAGCCCTTGCGGCGACGCTTGTGGTGCGAGCTGGCCAACCTCTACGAGAACCAACTGGGTGATCGGCTTTCTGCACGCATCGCATACGACATGGCGGCGCGCCTGGCGCCCGACGACGTAGGCATTCTGAGAAAGTCGGCTGAGCTGAATGCGGAGGATCCCACTCGCTGGCGTGAGATGGCGCGTGCGATCACGGCGGAGTGGGAGCTCCATCCCGAAGACGGCGGTTCGGGGCAGCGGATAGTGAAACTGTTCCTGGATCGAGGGCTGAATCACGCGGCAGAGGTGGTAGCGACGGCCATGGTGCTGCGCGGGTTGGGCGACGAAAAGATCGCGGAGCTGGCCAGCCAAAGCCGTCCCTCGGTCTTGGGTCGGATCTCGAACAAGCTCCCCGCAGATTGGCCCAGCCGCGTCGGCTACAGCCCAGAGTTCGCGGAAGTCGAATCGATGATCGCACTCCTGGTCGAAACCGGGGTTCTTCCGCCGGTCACCATGGCCGAGCTGGGACTCAAGAGCGAGGCGTCGGTTCTTCCCAGCCAGCAACCGGCGCTATTCCGAGGCGTGCTGGTCACCTTCTGCGACCTTCTGGAAATTGGCGAACCGGCGGTGCTGCGCCACCCGGGGCTGGTGGGTGAGGCACGCATGGCCCACCTGCAGCCGGCCTCACTTCTGTGCGGCCCGACGCTTCTGGAGCAGTCCGACTCGGTAGAGCTCGGGTTCAGGCTGGGCCGCGCCCTGGCGCTGGCCACGACTGGGCGACTGGCCGGCTCGGTACGTTCGGGTGGCCAGTTGCGCCCCTATTTCATCGCCGCTCTCGCTCTGACCCGCGGGTCGCTGCGCCTGGAGGGACCAGCCTACGAAGGCGCGCGCGATGCCATCGCCGCTCTCGATGCACCTGCGCGCACACGCATTGCAGAGGTCAGCCAGCAACTTGTGCGCAAGTACGGGTCCATCAATCTGACCGCCTGGGCCAGAGGCCTGCGCCGAATGGCCTCGCGCCTGGCGCTGGTGATGTGCGGCGATCTGCTGCGGATTGGACGCGCGGTGGCCGATGAAGAGGGCCAGTTGGCTCTCGATGACCTGCTGGCGTTCGCGCTATCTTTCGAACAGCTGGACCTGAGCGAAAAGATCCGGGCCGGCAGCACCTAGTCGCTACGTTTTCACGCCCCATGCCGCATGGCATCCTTTGAATTCTGGGTCATGCTTATCCCGTCCTTGCTCGCAATGGTTGTCCCGAGCCCCGAAACCCTGTTATATGGTGGTTAAGGCGACTGTACGGGGAAGATGCGGAGCGCTCCGGGGCTGCATTAGGCCAGCACAAGACTGGCATTGTCCGTACTCGTCGCAGCACTAAGAAGTCCGGAGAGGAAGAAAAGAATGATGGCCCAAAGTCAG
>PMLB01000016.1 GCA_003158735.1 Myxococcales bacterium
TCTACCACTGAGCTAGGCCGGCGGAAGGTGTTTTGTTCCGGGAAGTTAGGCTAGTTGTTCTATTGCGTTAGCTGCTTGTGACGTTCCCATAGTGTGCCCATTTGGACCCGAAACATCGCGAAGGGATACCACATCGCCCGTCGGTTTGGAAAGGTCCACCGTCACCGCATCGAAGGCTTTCTCGGCGAACAGGTCGTGGTTCAGTCTTCCTTCTGTTGAGACATCGCCAAGACGACGGCGCGGCGAATGGCCTCCCCCACTGTCACGCCCCAGCGTGCCGCCAGGGCTTCCAACTGGCGCCGCTCATCGGCCCGCATCCGCAGAGTCACCCGCAGATCGTCCGCCCTCACCTGTCCCGGTGGCAGGGGTGGCCGTCCTATCCGGTGCTGTCGCTTCGTCTTGGTCTTGTCCATGGTCCCACCTGTAAGCGTCTGACGTAAAGGCTGCAAGGGCTTTCTTCTAAGCCCGCGTGGTGAGTGACAAATTTCGAGGGCGCGCGCCACTTGTACAGGACGGGCGTGACGGACCACGTTCGGGAGATTGGGGGGATCGCGAACCTGCTCGGTGGCTAGGGAGCGCTTCGCCACTTCTTGATGGCCTCTGGCACGCCCCAAAGGCCAGCGAGTGCGACCAAGCCCACAACGATAACTTCATACACATGAGTCGGCGGGACCATAAGCACTCCAAGCAGAGTCAACCCGCAGACGGCACCCACAACGATCCCAACCTTCAGCGTTTCCTGCTTCGCAGGTATGGCGTGTGTGGCCTCCGCAATCTTCACATCCGCATCGGCCTTCTTGCCGAGCGCCTCTGCAGCTAGTGGGCTCATGTCGGCCACCAAGCGGCGCTCCTCGTAGAGAGCAACGTCGAGACGGTGGAGCGGAACGATGTCCTGATCAGCCATTGCCTTTGAACTCTTTCGCAATTGGCAACCAAAGCAGTGGCGTGACTGAGGCGGGACGGTGTGGGCGGCGCGTTTCCGATGTACCATACTCTCCACGGTGCGCGGCCCGCGCGCCTATGTCACCGGGGCCTAACTCGACTATTTCCGGAGGTTCCGCCCCCCTCTTGCTAGCGCATGGCCCGCCGGCGTCTCTTCAGTAGCTCGCGCAGCTTCGTTTCGCCGAGTCCGGGCATGTAGGGGGTCATCACGCGCACCATCTGCTTCAGTGGCACGCCCCAGCCGGCGCAATACTCCACAAACCCGTTCAGTCCAGCCTCGGGTATTCGCCCGCCCTTGCTCTTGCCTTGTTTCCGCGCAGCTACGGCTCGAGCGTGCAAACGCCCGGCCTCGGCCGCAATTCGGCGGCACGCCAGGGCGCCATTCTCCAATATCGACTGTGCAGGCACTCCCCACTTTGGATCGAAGACTGGCGGGCATTCCTTGCGGAGAAGGGCCTGCAAGTGTTCTTCGACGGTTCCATTCAAATCGTCGTTTGGCCCTGTCATGTTCGGCACGCTATGCCTGCGCTGTTGCAGCCGGTGAAGAGCCATCTGGAAAGCGCTCTGCAAGTCTTCTCCGGGGCACCATGAGCGGTGCCCGTCCGTGCAAGCGCGACACTCGAACGCCAGATCGCGCGCGGCCGCGGCCATGGCGTTGAAATCTCGCTCCACTTCCAGCCACGGGCCGTCTTCCACAAGGCAAGTCGCCGCGAGCAGAAACAGGGCTTCGTCGAGAGCCGACACGTCAGGGGCCGACGCGGCCGACCTGTCACCCTTGACGGTGCGGCCCGTGGGTGGCCTCGGCGTTCGCTTCTGCGGGGCCTTCGCTCGCTTTGCGTTGGCTGGCTCGCTCACGTTCACCGTTCCTTCGCCCTTCGCGAAAATTCGCCAGGCGCGGGACCGTGAAGGGTGGCCCGGTCCCGGTCGTCAGGGGATCAATCCCGACGATTGCCCGGCGTCTCAAGCGTGGCGCTCTCCACGTCGAGAGTCAACGGTGAGGTGCGGAACCTATCGTCGCAAGAGGCGCAGTGTTACGATGTAGTGGCCTTTTGCGAGGTTCCGCCCAGGTCAGATGGGCCTGGCAAGATGAAGGTCATAGGGAGACACACCGATGAGCGACAATGAGGCAAGCGCGGCCACGGAAACGAAGAAGTGCCCATTCTGTGCCGAGACGATCAAGGAGGAGGCCATCAAGTGCCGCTTCTGCGCAAGCATGTTGGATGGATCGTCCTTGTCCTCCACGACCGGAAAGAAGGTAACTCCAAGCCGAAGCGCCTTCGACGTGTCCGGGCTCCTTCTTCTCGTAATACCTGCTGCCGCCTGCGGGCTCCTCGCGATGCTCGTGTTGACGACGCCTCCTGTCTTGCTGAACGACCGGGTGCAACTTGTTCTCGCGCTGACGGTTACCATCACGGCGATTATGGTTACTGTGGATAGATGGCTGTTTTTGGGTCAGGGCGGTTCCCAGGACCGCAAGGATCGCGGCCCGGTGTTCTGGTTTCTCGCGACGCTGCTGCTCTGGGTGGTTGCATACCCCGAATACGTCTTCATGAGGCAGAGAAGGCGAGGCGCCAAAGCAGCGTTCAGGGTTGGAGCCGCTGCAGTGATCGTCTTGCTCGCCGCGGGGCTTTCGGTCCTTGCGTACCGAGTGATCAAGCACGAAAAGGCTTTGGCGGAATCAAGGACGGAACTGGCTGAATATCAAAGGCTCCTGGACGTTGTGCGGTTGCCAGCCTGCCACATGGAAGCATGGCGCCTCTGCCGGTCGGAGCGTGACGATAGGGTTCTTCTTGGGTGCATGTACCAAAACCGCAGCGCTGTGCGGAGTCCATGCGCCGAGGCCATGCGCGGAGAAGGAGTGGAACAGATTCAAGCTCGGCTATTCGAGGGTGACCCGCACTACGCGACTGCGAACCAGACAAGGTCAATTCAGGACGAACCACAAGACGAGGCCGCCCCACCGCCAGCACCGACCGTATCAAGACCCGGAGGAAGCGTGGACGCACCAGATCGATCGTTCAGCTTGAGTGTCGACAATCTCAAGAGAAGGCGTGCGCTCGCGACCGGCAATGCATACGTCACGACGAGCCAGGCTGCTGGCCGTGGATGGATCTTCGTTGTAGTCAAGCTAGTCATCTCGAACAACCTGCAGATAGCACAACCGTTCTTCTTGTCTCGCTTCGGATTGCGCGATTCACAAGGACGCATCTATGACCTCGACGACGAGGCTGACATCACCTTCTTCTCGACAGGACTGGTTGAGAGCATCCAGCCCAACACGCGTTCAGTCGTTACACTCGTATACCGCGTGCCTGAGAGCATCACGATGGTAGGCGTTTCGGACAAGCCTACGGGGATTCTCGCAACCCAACCTTGACGACTCGTGGAGCACCCATTCACGCACCGGCGAGTCAGCGTGACCTCAGCCGGCCAAGACGCGAGCCTTGGCCGTCTCATATTCCTGGGCCGACAACGCCCCGCTGTCGTGCAGTTGCTTCAGCTTCGTGATCTCGTCAGCAATGCCCATCGTCCCCCCCTTCCGTTCGTAGGACAGCGCTGGTCCGGGGGCTGCGCCGGGTTCTGACACTACCCCACCATTTCCCAACTGCGAAAGCTGACGCTTCTTTTTGGCGTTCTTCAGGAGATAGTTCAACAGACACAAGCCGCCGATGATCAGCAGCAACAGAATCAGGATGCCGCCGAGCGGAGACGGTGAGGGCGAGGACGAGGACGAGGGCGATGACTGGGCCAACGAGACAAGGTATTGAGTCACGAGACACCCTCACCCAGGCGAAAGACGACGGCCTGTTCCCCGTCGAGATAGCGTCGGATCTTCGTCCTCAGCTCCTTTGGGGTCACCGGAATCGTCAGCGCTTGCGTCACCATCTTTACCTCCCGTGTTGGGCAACTTGACTACTAAGATCGCTCTGTTTGGGATTCGCCGCAACCCCTCAAGACGCGTGCTTCCAGAAATAGATGCGCCAGGGTACCATTGGTGCTCGTCATTCGCGAGAACCACAACGCAAACCAGCCCCGGTCGGGGCATGAAGGAGGAAGGGCGATGCAAGCTGGCAGGAGGATCCCGGTCGCGTTGGTCACGGTCAGCGCTGGGGTGATGTTCTCTGCAAGCGGCTGCGACGCTGACCCCGGATCGAGCGGTTTCATCGCCTTCTTGGTCATCATGGCCGTATCGGTGGTCGTCTTCACTATCGGGGCACTTGTGGCGCAGGCAAAGGGCCGTTCAGCGCTGCGGACAGCGGTAGCGGCGTTGCCCGGATTCAAGCCCAGTCGGGAAATGGTTGGTGGAGACGGTGCGACGGGCATCGCCGTGGATGAGCAGTCGCGGAAGGTTTGTCTATCCGTCTCAGGCCCGCCCCCTACCACACGGATCGTGGGGTACAAGGATCTCCTCGAAGCGGAAATCCTCGAAAACGGGAAGACCGTCACGAAGACGGCGCGGACAAGCCAGGTTGGGCGCGCGGTCCTAGGCGGCCTGTTGCTGGGTCCGGTCGGCCTACTGGCAGGTGCCCTCACCGCAAAGACCAAGTCCACGGACAAGGTGCAAAGGGTCGATCTCAAGATCGTGGTCAACGACACCACCCGGCCCGTCCACATCGTCAACTTCCTTCAGGGCAACTGGGATCGGACGAGTCCAGCCTACCATGGCGCTATCGCCACCGCCCGGGAGTGGCACGGCCTTCTGCTGGTTCTGATACAGCAGGCTGACCGAGAAGACCCGCAGCCATCCGTGCCATCGGTTGCGCCATCCACGGCGGACGAACTGGCGAAACTCGCCGATCTGCGGGACCGCGGCGCTCTCACGCCCGACGAATTCGCCCAGCAGAAAGCACTCCTACTCGGGAAACGCGGCTAGCACGCGGCTCACGGTCTGGCCGAGGCCACGCACACCAGCCGGGGCCACTGCTGGGCACCGGGGCCGTGCGTTCTGTTCCCCGGTGCCCCAAGAAAATGGGAACGCCCCACCAGTGGGAGCCTATTGCGGCCGGTGGGGCGTTTGGTTGGTGTTCTCAGTGCGGGCCGAATGCCCGGCCAGTGCGGAATGGGGCGCGGGTCACTTCGTTGGCGGTGCAGCCGCGAGAGATCCTGCCCCTGTGAGCCAAGCAGTGGAGACCAAAATGGGCACCGAGCCGGGCAGGGTTGACGCCTTGGACGCGGGGCTGAAGTCAGAGTCAGGCGAGGGTCAGCCGTCCTTCGC
>PMLB01000410.1 GCA_003158735.1 Myxococcales bacterium
GACGCCGCCCGTGCCAGTGACCGTGCTTCACGGCGACGTCCATGGCAACGCGAGAGCCACCAAGAGCGTGGTGCCGCTGAACGTGGCTCCGTAGGAGCGGGTCGTCAGCCGGTCCGGGCTGATGTCCGGGACGAGGCCGCATCTCCAGCGTCGCAAGGCGCTCTGCGTACCCGACACGCATCTCCGGTGAGGCCGTTGCCGATAGCCCTCCAATGTGGAGGGAACCGCACACGCACAAGCCGCACCAGTGAGCCCGGCCTATTCGCGTCGGCAGCCCGAAAAGACACTACTCCACCGAACGATACAGGCACGGCCGACCTCGCCGAGGTCGACTACGCTGACCCGCCCAGCCCCGAGTGGTGACTGACCGGCCCCCCGAAAGCGCGGCCGGGGAAAGGCCTATGCCCATGACGGCAGCCCCGCAAACTTGGGCTTGTTTTCCCTTGGGTATAGGGGAAAGTTTCGGCGTGTAGGTTGATGTGGTTAACGTAAGATTTGTTATCGGCGTTTTTGTGGATGCGATTCGGTGAAGGAAAAATGGCGCTTGAAAAGACTACGCTCGGAACTGATGCCAGCTTGATCAACCGTCCCCATCGGGTGCAGTTCAATCACTAGATCACCGCGTTGTCGCCGCGTCACCGGCCGCGGCAGCGGGAGTTGGCGCTGTGGCGCGCGGCTGGGCCAGCGCCGCATGGGGGCGCGCAGGCCGGTGCACGAAGAACGGGCGCGCGGCGATCCAGCTCACCACAGCCGTGGCCGTGACCACCGCGATAGTCTTCCACCACAGGCTGCTGTCGCTGGGGCCGGGCACGACCGCGGTGGTGGAGGGCACTCTCAGACCCGCCAGGCTGCTCGAAATAGTGCGCGCCTCTTCCAGGGACGCGAGCAGGAGTTTCTTTAGATCGTCGGCCGAGGCCGGGCGACGGTTCGCGTCCCGAGCCAGGCACTGCATGATGAGGGCTTCGAGGTCGTCGGGCAGATCGGAACGATAGTGGTGCAGCGGGGTGGGATCCTCGGTCAGTTTGCGCTGCCACACATTCTGCACGTTGCTGCCTTCGATGGGCGAGTGCCCGCCGCTCAGCATGAAGTAGAGCAATCCGCCCACCGCGTAGATATCGGCGCGGAAATCGACCACGCCGCCTCCGCCGATCTGTTCGGGCGCCATGAAGCGGGGCGTGCCCACGGCAGCGTCGGGCACCGTCAGGTTGGGGCCGCCCTCGTCGCGCAGAAACTTGGCCACGCCGAAGTCCAGGACCTTGACCAGATCGCCTTGCTCGTCGGAGGGACGCACCAGCATGACGTTGGAGGGCTTGAGATCGCGGTGAATGATGCCCGCGCGGTGGGCGGCTTCCAGCGCCCGGCACATCTGAACCCCGACCAGAAGCGTGCGTTCCACCGCCATGGCCCCGTCGCGCTTGATCAGCGCCTCCAGGTCGACGCCGTCGACAAACTCCATGACGAAGAAGTAGTCACCGTCCTCCGTGGTCCCGCAGTCGGTGACGTCCACCACGTTGGGGTGGCCAATCTGCGAGGGCGCGAGCGCTTCGCGCTGAAAGCGGCGGGCCAGTTCACTCTTGCGCCGTTCCACGTGACGAGGGACCTTGATAGCCACGCGCTTGCCGATGCCGGTGTGATGGCCCTCGTATACTCGCCCCATGGCGCCCTCGCCGATGCGCCGGCGCACGTGGTAGCGGTCGCCCAAGACCTTCCCGATCAGGGGATCGTTTTCCGAGGCCGCGCTGTCGCTTGTCTCTAGCACCGGGACTCGGTCGCCCATCGCCGAGACGCGCTGGAGCAGGTCGCGCCGCTCGGCCATCTCGGCTCGTATCTCGGCGTCGAAGAGCTGGGTCAGAAAGGCCGCGGCCGCCAGCTTGCCGCCTCCGTCGCGCGGCATTTCCGCGACCAGCGCCGCGCTCATCTCTTCGCCGGTGGCAAAGCGATCCGCGGGACTGAAGGCCAAAGCTCTGCCCACCACTTCATCCAGTTTGGCGGAGAGCGCTTCGTTCAAACTGGAAGGCGGCGGGACCTTCGGGCTGGCCTGGCGTGACTGGGTGGCCGGGAAGAGTTGCCGCCCGGTGAGCAGCTCCCACAGGATGATGCCGGCCGAAAAGAGATCGCTGCGGTGGTCGACGGGCTTGCCCAGGTACTGCTCGGGCGACATATAGCTGACCTTGCCCCAGTTGGTGCCGGCCGCCGTCTGCGCCACCTTGTCGTTCCACTGGGCCAAGCCGAAGTCGATGAGCTTCACGCCGCCGGTGTAGGTCAGCATGAGGTTGGAAGGCGAGATATCGCGATGAACTAGGTTCATGCCTTCCAGCCGGTGCGCGTAGCCCAGCGCCGCCACCAACTCGGCGATGAGGTGGATGGCCACGCCACTGGGAAAGCCGGTGTGCTTGACGGCACAGCGGTTCCACGCCTCGGTGAAGGTCTTGCCTTGCACGTACTCCATGGCCAGGTAGCCCTGGCGCTCGTGTACGCCGAAGTCGAAGACGTAGACCAGGTTCTCGTGCGACAGCTTGGTGACGATCTTGGCTTCGTCGAGAAAACGCTGGGTCATCTCCTCGGCGTGGCGGCCAGCCTGGAAGCTGCGCAGGATCTTGAGCGCGCACACGCGTTCCACGCCGGCCTGGCCGGTCAAGGCCATGAACACGCGGCCCATGCCGCCGCGGCCCAGTTCCTTAAGCAGGACGTAGCGCGGTCCGAAGCGGCGAGGAAAGCGCTGCGGATCCTGCGGTTCGTTGTTAATGGTGGCGGGCACGGGGCTGAACCCAGAATCTACCCGTTCTACGCCAGGGTGGGTAATTCCCTGCTATTCCTGCAGCCGTTCCGGTGGAATCAGCGGGCTGGGCGTGCCGGTGACCAGCAACCACAGCTGGTGCGCGGCCCGGGTCACGCCGATGTGGAACAGGTGGCGGGATTCGTCGTCGCTGCCGTAGCTGCTGGCGTTGGCGTCCAGCATGACGACATAGTCGAATTCCAGGCCCTTGACCTGGCGCACGTCGGTGACGTCGATCCCGGGCCGGAAGGTGAACTCCTGAGCGCGCACGCGACGCAACGCTGGCACTTCGGCGCGGCGTAGACCCTCGTAGCAGCGATCCGCCTGCTCAGGGTAGCGGGCCAGTAAGGCCACCGTGGCGCGTGGCTCGCGGCCTGCCAGATCGCGCAGCGCCTCGGCCAGAAAAGCTACGGCCGCGCCCACGGCGGAGAAACGAAAGGCCTCAACCGGGGCGCCGCGCCGCTTGGCCTCGGCCGGCACGTCGATGGGCAAGGGCCCCATGGCAAAGCGGGCCAGCTCCAGGATCTCACAGGTCGACCGGTAGGCGATGCGCAGGGGCTCGATGGCCACGTGGTCCAGGCCCAAATGCGATAGGACCGCGCGCCAGTCGCCAAATCCGTTGTCCAGAAACAGCTTCTGTGCGGTGTCACCTGCCAAGGTCAGCGAGGGCAGCTTGCGCGTCGAACCGGATCGCGTCTGGCCGATCAACGCCGCCAACCTCATGGGCGAAAGATCTTGGGCCTCGTCGACAAACAGGTGGGCCAGGGTGGCCTGCCCCGGCCGCAGCAGTTGATTGGCTCGCAACAGGATGGCCAGATCGTCGGCGTCGAGCAGGGGTTGATCGTCCTCGGTGCGCTGCCCGTCGATGCCAATCTCGCCGCGCACGTTCTCGTCTGAGTCCACCTCGTCGCGCTCGCTTTCGTAGCGCCGCACGCCCTCGGGCAGATCCGAATCCACCGTCTTGCCGCGAGGATTTTCGCCTGTGGTCGTCCAGACACCGGCCGCAGCCAGGTCTTCGCTCTCGTCTCGGGGCCGCGGGTGCCGGGGTGCACGCTTCTTCTCGGCGGGGCAATCGCGCGGATCCAGGCTGACGATGGCCTGCACGCGCGTGACCATGATCCGGTGCGCCTCCAAGATGTCGGCCTCGGACACGGGCATCTCGGGATCGTTGCGCAGCAGCGAGAGCAGCAGACCGCGGTCCGTGAGCAGGTCGGCCCAAAGTTCCACGGCCGCGCGCGAGCCGCGCTTGCCTTTGCGGGCCGCGGCCTTGCGCTCCAGTTCGTGCAGCAAGGCGGGATGGCTCTTCACCCGCGTGACCGCAGGCAGCACGTCGCGCGCAAGCGTGGCGTGAATCCAGGGAATCGCTTTGTGCAGCTCGCGCTCGGCCCATTCGTCGAAGGTCACTACGCGCACGCCGGGCAAGCCCAGGGCCGGCAACACCTGGCCGATGTACGCAGCCAGGCCCGTGCCTTGTGTGACCACCACCATGCGTTTGGCCGGGAAGCGATCGGGAAAAGCGAAACCCAGATAAGCCAGACGGTGCAGGCCGATGGTGGTCTTGCCGCTGCCCGCGCCGCCCTGGATCACCACCACGCCCGAATGTGGGGCGGTCATGATCTCGAACTGGCGCGGGTCGATGAGCGCCGCGATCTCGGGCAGGTGCCGGTCCAGTCGTTGCTCGTCCTCGCGGGCAGACCCGAGCATTCCGCGACGAGGAATGGGGCGGGTGGCGGTGCGTTCGCCGCCTGCCAGCTCGCGCAGGGGCACATCCATGCGCTCCCAGACGGGCATGTCCTGGCCCCGAAGCCGGCGCTTGACCCAGATCCCTTGCGGGCAGGCGATGCGCAGGAGCGTCCCATCTTGAATGGTCACTGTGCGTCTGACCAGGACGTCGCCCTCCACTTCGCGCTCGCCGAAGGTTTCTTCGTAGTCGCTGCCCTCGGAGTAGCGGTAGTAGAGCTGACTGACCGGGGCGTTGCGCCAGTCCACGATGGCAATTCGCGTGCGCGGATCCGTGAAGGTGGCGCGACCGATGAACACGTCGCGCTCTACCTCGCCCCGGTCACCCACGCGTTCGCGCAAGCGCAGGTGCCCGAAATAAGGCGAGCGCGGATCTACCAGCATGGTTTGCAGGTCGGCGCGGGTGAGCGAAACCTCCTGCAAACGTTCCATCTGGGCGATGAGCGCGGGCACGTCTTCCAGGCGCGCCTCGCCGATCTCGTCGCGCAAGGCCATCAACTCGGCATCGTAGGCACGCGAGCGCCCCGACGCCTTGTCGCGGCTGGCCGGTTTCTGCGCCGCCGCCGCGGCCAGGCTTTGCATCACCCGCGCAAAGAGGCGCTCTTCCTCAGCAGGAATGTCATCGGCCGGGCTGTGCGAGTCGTCGTCCATGTACAGAGTGAACTATAGCGGACAAGGAAGGCGGGTGGTGGAGCGTGGTGGTCGGCGGAATGCAGTGCTCCTGCCGTAGAATTCGGCAGTACGGGGCCGCCGTGCTAGCCTGCTCGTATGCCACGCCTTGGAGCAGCGTGGGTTCGATCCACGAGCGTCGAACCCGCCGATCTTGTGAACAGGGATGCCGAGCGAGATCAGCTCTTGCGCATCCTAGAAGACTATCGCAGCACCGCCATAGAGACTCACACGGCTAGCGCACGCGAAGCCCGTATCCTGATCAGCGGCGAGCGCGGGGTCGGCAAGTCCATCCTGACGCGTCGGGTGCTCGCGGACTTTGAAGCAGGGCACCCTGGCCAGGTCATTGCTGCCACGGTGGATGCACGCAGCCTTCACTATCGAGCCGTGCTGGCAGAGATCGCCAAGGCACTCGTCACGCGAGTTCAGCCTCAGGCCGAGAAGCACCGCCCAGAGCTCTTGCCTCTGTTGAGCTACGTGGGATTGCTGGCGACCCACAGCCAAGTGCAGAAATCCCAGACAGAGTCCATCCAGAAGAAGTTCGGGATTGGGGCTGGGGTCGGTGTCGAGGCATTGGTGAAGCTCACGAGTTTGTTCAACTGGGAAGAAACCCGGCAACTGAGCGCGACTGTGCAGGCCACTCTCACCGTCACAGACAGCCTTCTCCATACGGCGATAGATCTGTTGCTGGGCGAATTGGCTCAGTCTCCCTGGTTCGTCGTGATCTTCTATGACGACCTTGACCAGGCTCTTGCAGGCACGGGTTCCGAGGAGATCCTCAGCTTGTTCCGCCGGGTGCTTGAGCTTCGACCATGTATCGCGCTCGTGCACGTTCGAACCGAGTGCTGCGTGGAGAATTTGGGCCGGGAAATCACGGAGAACGTCGAGATCCCTGGACTGGATGGGAAGGGCCTAGCGGAGCTGCTGCGCAGGCGATTGGAAAGCGCACCGGCCGAAGCAAGGCAGGTTCTTGGCTCAGAAGAGAACTGGCGAGTGATCCACCAATTGGCCGGCCTGACCCAGAATCCGCTCGTGTTCCTCCGCTGGGTAACCGGATTCCTCCGCACGCAGGACGTGCCGCCAGCAGACGGATGGGCCACTGACGCTGCTCTGCAGTCCATCATCTCGACCGCAGCCCCGGTGCAGGGCTTCGACCGTAGCGTAGTTTCCAAAGTGGTTGCAGTGATCGATGGCCTTCCCCGTTGGTCCTCCCGTCAGGCCCTGCAGGGACTGGGTGACAAGGCAGGCTTCACGGGGCAGGACATCGAGGACCTCGAAAAACTGGGTCTTTTGGTCCCGCGCTATCGCTTTCGCCCCGAAGGCGAGATCTACCTAGAGCCGGTCTTCAATCTCCTGCGGCCATCCGTACGCGAGAAACTGCGAGGGTAGCATGCGGCCGCTGGTCCTGGTCGGGTTGAGGGGCGCAAGGGATCGAGACCTGGTTTTTCATCCCGCGGAACGTGCCCCACTCGTGCTCTCCTCACTCGTCCCGGCCATCGACCAGGAGCAGATTCTAGCCTTCTACCAAGAGATTCTCGTCGCTGGCGGACGACTCCCACGAATTGAGGTCGACTGGGTGCGGAGCCTCTTGCCCACGGATCGGCGCTTTCTGCGCGCCATGCGAGAGCGCCATGGGGCACAGCGCGCACTGGTGGTGGTGAAGGTTCAGCGGCCACCGGGCGACCAGGGGATGGTTGACTTGCACGACGTCCTGGCTCAGCCAGAGGTGGATGCATTCGAGCATGTCGCTATCTCGGCCCAGGATCCCATGCTGAACGAATCGCTGGTGCGCCTCGCGCAGTTGGCGCAATTCGTGACCGAGATTGCCCAGGAGAGGTATGACGAAATCGCCGAGGAATTGGGGCTTCGGCGGGAGGCGTTCCATTCGATCCAACACCGCCTGATGGCCTTGCTGAATCCGGTAGACATCCTCGAAGGCGTCAACGCGCTCATTGACGTGCAGGACGAGGCCATGGCACTTCCTCTGGCAGCATCTGCTGAGTTCCAGAGCGTGGCAGACGGACCCGTACGGGGGACACTGGCGACGGTCGAGGACCGAGTCGTCTGGCGACTGCTGTCGCGGATGTTCGGCGCACGGCCGGTCGAGGAACAGGTGCTTCTCACGGCTTTCGCTTTGAACAAGAGCGAAGACGCACGTACCGTCTTGAAGTCTCGCCACGAAGGAGCGCACGCTCGACTGCGCGCTGCCCAGCTCATTCGGAATGAGGATCTTGCTGGATGGGCAACCTGGCTGAGGGAACCCAGGCAAGATGAGCTGCTTCGAGGGGCCATTGAGCGCAATCGCTCACGTCGCGGAGAAGAGACGGGTTGGCTGGTCTCGACCCTCAAATGGTTCCCAGATTTTCGCGGTCGGGAACGAGGTGGCGATCTGCACAGGCGCATCTTTGCCATTTTTGGTCTCATCAACGCCGGAAAGTACGCCCGGGCCGACGAGGAGCTTCGGAGTCTGGAATTGGCGCTAGACGAAACTGGCGTGTCGGATGAGGTCCGCGGTGACTTCTGGGATGCCGTGGGTCGGGTCAGACTTCTGACGGGGCGGTCAAACGAGGGTATTGACGCACTAAAGCACGCCGTGAGCCTCCTGGAGAAGAGTGGCGCCGCCCCAACCAGCCGGGGAATTACCATGAACGTACTTGCGCAGGCTCTTCGCGCTAATGGGCGCTGGGCTGAGGCCGAACCCATGTTCCGCGAAGCTCTGCGTCTGGCAGAAGAGGGGGGCGATCCGGCCAAGAGCCGGGGAATCACGCTGCACGGGCTTGCACGAGCTCTTCTCGACAACGGGCGTTGGGCTGAGGCCGAACCCCTGTTCCGCGAAGCCCTGCGCCTGGCGGAAGTGGGAGGCGACACCCCAACCAGCCGTGGAATCACCCTGGACGCACTTGCACGGGGTCTTCGGGACAATGGGCGGTGGGCGGAGGCCGAGCCGTTGTTCCGCGAAGCCTTGCGTCTGAAGGAGGAGGGAGGCGACACCCCAACCAGCCGTGGAATCACCCTGGACGCACTTGCACGGGGTCTTCGGGATAATGGGCGGTGGGCAGATGCCGAGCCCATGTTCCGCGAAGCCCTGCGTCTGAAGGAAGCGGGAGGGGCCACGCCAACCAGCCGTGGAATCACCCTGGATGCACTTGCGCGTGGTCTTCGGGACAATGGGTGGTGGGCAGAGGCCGAGCCCCTGTTCCGCGAAGCCATGCGCTTGAAGGAAGAGGGAGGCGACACGACCAAGAGCCGATCGAGCACCCTACGCGCGCTTGCGCAGGGTCTACGCGACAACGGTCGCGAGGCGGAGGCTGAGCCGTTGCTTCGCGAAGCAGTGCGGCTCACCACGGACGTCGGCGACGGCAGCCCGTCTTCGGGGCGAGGGCCAAGCTGAAACAAGATCCCGCCGGACCGGGAACTTTGCCGCGGCATGTGGGTGAAACGCGCTTTGCGCTCGATGGTTTTGCCTCCCAAGCCTGGCGTGTCCATCCCCCTTGGCGCATAGTAAGGAAGTAGCGATGCAGTAAGGATAACCCAAATGGCCACGGCGACGCTGACGAGCAAGGGACAGATCACCATACCTCTGGACGTGCGGCAGCGGCTGAAGTTGGATACCGGGGCTCGCGTCGAATTCGTCGAAGCTGCGGACGGTGAATTTCTGATCCGACCGGCGGTTGCCGACGTGCGATCGCTCAAAGGATTGTTGCGCAAGCCGGCCAAGCCCGTGTCGATCGATGACATGACGAAGGTGATTCGGCTGCGGGGGGCAGGGCGGTGATCGGCATCGGCACCAACGTTTTGGTCCGCTACATCGCCCAAGATGATCGCACGCAAGCGCGCAGGGCCACGGCGCTCATCGAACGGGAATGCAGCGAGTCCGAGCCCGGATTCGTCGGCCTGGTGGTGTTGGCCGAGGCCGTGTGGGTAGCCGAAAGCTGCTATTCAGCCTCGCGCGAGGAGCAGCGCCAGATCGTCCGCCGCATCTTGGAAACGCGCCAACTGGTGGTGCAGGATGCGGAAACCGTGTGGCAGGCGCTACGCCTGTTTGAACAAAGCAAGGCGGATTTCGCCGATTGCCTGGTCGAGAGCACGGCCGCGGCGGCCGGCTGTGTGCGGACGGTGACCTTCGACAAGGCCGCCGCCACAATCGGGACGACTCTGCTCTAGCCTTGCCAGTCTGCGCGCGGGCCGGCGTGGCGGAGATGGCCCGACTCCAGAACCAGCAGCTTGGTCACGCTGCTGGGGATCTCTATCGGGTCGTGCGTGACGAAGATCATGCCGGCGCGCAGGGCGAGGGCGGTGGCCTCGATCGCGGCAAGCAGGCGCTCGCGACTGGGCTGGTCCAGGCCCAGGCAGGGCTCGTCGAGAATCAGCAGCGAGGGACCATGCACGGCGGCCCGGGCCAGCAGGACCAGGCGGCGATCACAAGTGGCCAGACTGGCGAAAGACTGATTTTGGACGCCTCCCAAGCCGCGACGATCCAGCCACTGCAAGGCGGCTGCCCTCTGGTCATGGTCTGGCTCGGCGTACACACCCAGCGAACTCGCGAAACCCGACAGCACAGCATCCAAGGCGCTGGCATCAGGCGGGCAGTGCGCGTCCAGTTCCGGCGAGACCCAGCCCAGCAGAGCTTTGATTTCCCAGATCCCGCAGCCGAAACCCAGCTGGCGGCCGGCCACGCGAATGTGATTGGCGAAGGCTTGCGGGTTGTCAGCCAGAATCAGACTCAGCAGCGTGGACTTGCCGCTGCCGTTGGGGCCCACCAGTGCCCAGTGCTCGCCGGGGCTGATGGTGAAGGTCACGTGATCCAGTAGGATGACCGCGCCTTGCCTGACCGTGACGTCGCGGAATTCGACCAGTCGAGGACCCGCGGCCGGGCTGTAGTGAGTCGATGCCGCGGCTGACCTGCGTGCGCTTGGCCTGTGCAGCTCTCGGCGCGGGCCCGCGTAGACGATCCGGTGCTCTTGCACCTCGATCATGTGGCTGATGCCGTCGGGCAGATCGTCGGGCTGCGTGAAAGCCAGCACTACGCCGGTGCCCTGCGCGTGCAGGGCGTCCAGAATTTGCAAGAGCATCCCGCGGCTGCGCGCATCCAGGCCCGCGAAGGGCTCGTCGAGCAGAAGCAGACCAGGATCGAGCATCAGCGCCCGCGCCAGCAGCAGGCGGTGCAGCTCGCCGTTGGACAGCGCCACCAGGGGACGATCGAGCAGGGCTGTCAGCTCGAAACGGTCAATTTCGCGCTGGCGCGTGCTCTCGAAGCGTTGCGCACCTTCATCGTCGGTGACCGCGAATGGATTGCGCTGCTCGACCTGACCGCGTTCCAGATACTCGCGCACCCGGGCGCTGTCCGCGGTGAACGAGCCGTGCCAGCGCAGCTGATGAAACTCGCGCGCCAAGAGCAACTGGCGATGCTGTTTCATGGATGCCATGGCGATGCTCCCCGGAGGCAGCACGCCAAAGACCGAATCCACGAAGCGCGCGTCGTTTTCGAGGAAGGGATGGCGCAGCCGGCCCTCGGCCAGGATCAACTTGCCTGCCAGCGCGGCCAGCAACAGTTCCTGGCCGCTGTCATTGGGCCCGACTATTGCCCATCGCTCGCCTGGGCAAAGAGACAGATTGCTTTTGGCGAACACCAGCCCGCTCGGCCCACGAAAAGTGGCGTTCTCGAGGACGACGTAGGGGGCTGTGCCAGAGGCGCGTATGAACTTCATTATTGCCACGATTGGAGCCAGCTCGGGCGAACGCGCGATCGCGGTTCAGACCCCGCTGGAACTCGCCTTGGTCTTCATGCCCGAAACTCCATCATAACCCCAGCCTGCGCGTCGAGACAGGATAGTGATCGCGAGTCGTTGCCTTCGCGCGGATTTGCGCCCAAGAATCACCGGCCATGCCGTCTCGTTGCTTTCGATCGAACCATGTTTCTTGCGCCGCCTTGCTGCTTGCCGGGGCCTGCATTCGGCGTCCCGTTCCGATGGCAGGGCCAGGCGCAGTCACGCAGACGGCGTCTGCCTCCGTGACCATCCTGCCCAGCGAGCGCCACCAAGTCCTCGAAGGCTTCGGCGCATCCCTGGCCTGGCACCAAGACAGGCTGGTTCCCAACCCGCCGCCCGGGATCTACCAGATGCTTTTCCCCGACCTGGGATTGGATATTCTGCGCTTGCGCAACCGATACCAGCGCATCATCAAGCCCGAGGACGGGAACATCGCGCAGGACGTGGAAATCTTGCAAAAGGCCACTCAGGCACTCGGCCATCGGCCCAAGGTCATGCTCTCGGCCTGGTCGCCGCCGGCAGCGTTGAAAGCCAACGGCAAGGAAGACTGCACGGGCGACTCGGATTGCACCTTGGCCAAGGAGAAAGGCCGTTTCGTCTATGAGAAGTTCGCTGACTTCTGGCGCGATTCGCTGGTGCACTATGAATCGCTGGGCATTGTTCCCGATTGGGTCAGCATCGAGAATGAGCCGTCTTTCATTCCTCCGTCGTGGGAAGGCTGCAAGTTCGAGGCGAGCGAGACCAACGACTATCCTGGCTACGACAAGGCCTTGGCCGCGGTCCACGCCAAGCTGGCAACCTTGCCCCATCCACCCAAGATGCTCGGCCCCGAGGTGCTGGGCATTCACAATGGGCTGCTGCAGAAGTTCGTCAACGCCATGAACGTCGATCTGGTCGTCGGCATTGCCCACCATTTGTATGAGAAAGGCAGCGACAATATCTGGGACTGGAAAGAGCCGGGCCCTGACAGTTTTCTCGCGCCGATGCAGGCGGCGGCACAGGTGACCGACAAGCCGCTCTTTCAGACGGAATTCCAGACTGACGAGGATCACGGCTATTTGGGTGGGTTTGAAACCGCCTGGCTGAGAAGATTTTACCATCGACCCACTGCTCGCGTTGCAGTGACTCCGATCACACGGAGTCGTCCGTTCCCATTGTGTTTCTTCAGCGCTGGCAGAATATTGGGGCAGACTTGTCTTGCAAGGCAGGCCGCGGCGTGGCCGGGGCTTTTGCAACAGGAGGTTTGGCCATGAAGACTAGAATCGCGACTCTCTTCTTGCTGGGCGTTCCCTGGGGCTGCGGCGGCAGCACTCGGCCCGCAGTGGGCGACGCGGGCACGACCGACAAGATCGTCGATCAGCCTAGCAAAGTGCAGCTCGCTCTTTCGTCAAGCGACCAATCCGAGCAGAGCAGGCTGACCGGCGAGGTGGCTGGGCTGTCCGGGCTCACGGCCAGTGATCTGGCGGCCAGGCATCCTGTCACCCACAGCCCGCTCGGCTACGATCCGAGTACGGCCGCCAACCTGAACCTCATCACCGCGTCCACGCTCAACCCCACCGCGGAAGAGTTGGCAGTGCTGGGCCAGCAGGGCTTTGTCATCGCGCGCAGCCAGGAGTTCCCTTCCTTCGTCTACGGCTATTCCGCTATCTACGCCAACGACTTGCCGCTCTTTGTTTCGGCTGATTCGATCTTGGACGCGGTTCACCGGTCGTACGACAGCATGCTGGAGCAGTTTGAGACGAGCATGTTGACCTCGGATCTACAGACCCTGCTGCAACAAATGCGCACCAACCTGGCAGCCAGCAGCGAAGCCACAGCCCAGGTTCGTGCCGACGTCGATCTCTATCTGGCTGTCCCGCTTGCGCTTCTCACGGGCCAGACAGTTGCGCCTGTGGCAGGCGCGTCCAGTACCGAAATCAATGGGTTGGTGCAGGCGGCGGTGACCGCGAGTGGCATCCAGACCAGCACCTTGTTCGGCGTCGAGCGCGAAATCGACATGTCGCAGTTCGAGCCGCGCGGCCACTACACGGATTCGACCGAACTGGGACAGTATTTCCGCGCCATGATGTGGCTGGGCCGCATCGAGTTTCGGCTCATCGAGACCCAGTCGGACGGCTCGCAGCTCTTCTACCGGCGCCAGGCCGATGCCATGCTGTTGCTGTCCGATCTGCTGGGCCCTGACGGGCTGGCCCTGTGGAATCGCATCGAGGGCGTGATTCACAAGTTCGTGGGTGACGCTGACAACATGACGCCGGCACAGGTGTCTTCGCTGATGACCACGCTGGGGATCACGTCGCTGGCCGATGCGGCCCGCATCGACGACACCACCATGGCCCAGGCCATTGTCACCGGCGGGTACGGCGCGCAGCGGATCGCCAGCCAGTTGATGGTCAACGGCACCGCGTCGACCACGCTGCCGCTCAATCGTTCCTTCCTGGTCTTTGGTCAGCGCTACGTGGTGGATTCAGAGGTGTTCTCCAATCTGGTGTACGACCGGGTCGGCCACGGCGCCATCATGCGTATGATGCCCAATCCTCTCGACATCGCGTATGCGGCTTTGGGCAATGACGACGCGCTGGCGCTGCTGGGCGACGAGCTGGCCAAGTACCCCTATGCGCCGGATCTCGAAGCCATGCGGACGTTGGTCGACGAGCACGGCGACGACTACTGGAACAGCACACTCTACACGGGATGGTTGGGGGCGCTGCGCGCGCTCTCGCCGGCCGTAGGCGGCAAGCCGCCCGTGGGGGCCGAGCTGCCTGCGGTCGCGCTGACCGAGGGCTGGGGCCGGCGGCTGGCGAACACGCAGCTCGGTTCCTGGTCCGAGCTGCGCCACGACACCATCCTGTACGCCAAGGCGTCGTACACCACGGGGGTTTCATGTGCGTTCCCCGACGCCTACGTGGATCCCTATCCTGACCTGTTCCGCCGCTTGCAGCAGTTTGCGCAGGAGGGGAGCGCGCTGGCCGACCTGGCCACAGCCGCAGGCCAGAGTGTGTTTGCCAGCTCGATCTCGACCTACTTCGACAACCTGTCCAGCGCGACCGGCATGTTGGCTGACATGGCAGCGCAAGAGCTGACCGGCACGCAGTTCACCCAGGCCCAGATGGACTTCATCAACCAGACGGTGCAGGTGAAGACAGCAACCACGTGCGGCGCCGTCCCCACACTGGAAGGCTGGTACGCCAAACTGTTCTTCGGCAGCAACAGCCTGACCTATGATCCGACCATCGCCGACGTGCACACCCAGTACACCGACGAGGCGGGCAATGTTGTGGGCCGCGTGTTGCACGTGGGTGCTGCGGATCCGCGCCTCATGATCGTCACGGCCAATACCTCCTGCAGCGGTCCCAGCGCCTATGCCGGCCTGGCCTTCTCGTACCACGAGCTGGTGACCGAGAATTTCCAACGACTGACCGACCAGGACTGGAGGACAATGATTGCCACCGCGCCACCCGCGGACGTTCCCTGGCTTGCGCCTGTGCTCGGGCCCTAGCTCTGCGCTATTATCGGCCGCTGTGAGCGAACAAAGCAATTCGGAAAAACTCGTGGCTGTCACAGGCGCTGCGGGCCATGTGGGCGGCAATCTGGTGCGCAGCCTGCTCGCGCAGGGGCGACGGGTGCGGGCGCTGGTACGCGAGCACACCGCCGGGATCGACGGCTTGCCCGTGGAAGTGGTTCGTTGTGACGTGACCGACGCGCAGGCGTGTCGCCGTGCCTTGGCTGGCGCCCCGGTCGTGTACCACCTGGCGGCGCGCATCTCGGTGGGGTGGGATCCGCCCGGGCCGGTCGAGGCGGTGAACCTGGGCGGCACCCGCAACGTGGTCGAGGCGTGCCTGGCTTGCGGGGTGAAGCGCCTGGTCCATTTCAGTTCGATCCACGCCTTTACCGCCGACCCGGTCGATGGCGTGATCGACGAATCGCGCCCGCTGGTGCAGAGCCAGCCGCACCTGCTGGTCTACGATCGCACCAAAGCCGAGGGCGAACGTCAGGTGATGGCGGCGGTGGCGCGCGGCCTGGACGCGGTCATTGTGAATCCCTCGTCGGTNNCCTGCGCTGGTGGGCGGAGCTGGCTTCGACTGGGTGGACGTGCGCGACGTGGTCGCCTCGGCCCTGCAAGCCGAGACGCGCGGTCGCAAGGGCGCGCACTACCTGCTCACTGGCCATTGGCTGTCATTCGTCGAACTTGCCCAACTCTGGGGCAAGGTTTCGGGCGCCAAGATCCCGCGGCTGGTCGCGCCCATGTGGCTGGCGCGCGCGGCGGCGCCTCTCGTGGCGGCCTGGTCTCGGCTGCGCGGGCAACGACCCCTGTTCACTTCGGATTCGCTGCGCGTGTTGCGCAATCATCGCCGCATCAGTCATGCGTGCGCCGACGCCGAACTGGGGCACAACCCGCGACCGCTGGAAGAAACCCTGCGCGACACCTACCAGTGGTTCAAGCAGGCGGGCAAGCTGGCATGAGCGAGCTGCGGCTGTACGGTTGGCTGGTCCAGGCCTGGATCGGGGTGGCGCTCGCGGTAGTGCCCTATCTGTTGCTGCGGCCTGCGCCCTACGGCCGCCACGGCCGGCCGGGCTGGGGACCGGTGGTGAAGGCGCGTTTGGCGTGGGTGCTGATGGAGACGCCGTCGCCGCTGGTCATGACCCTCATGTTCTGGGTGGGTGATCGCCGAACAAATTTGCCGGCGCTGGCGGCACTGGCGCTGTGGCTCGGCCACTACATCTATCGGAGCCTCGTGTTCCCGTTCTTGTTGCCGTCTACCAGCAAGCCGATGCCACTTGTCGTGCTCTGCTCTGGCGCGCTTTTCAACCTGGTCAACGCTTACCTGAATGGTCGTTGGCTCTTCGCCCTGTCGCCCGCACGGCCCGCGGCCTGGCTGACCAGTGTTCCCTTTCTCGTCGGTGTTTGTCTGTTCGTGGCCGGATTCTTGGCTCATGTGCTGGCGGACCGCGAGCTGCGCCGCCTGCGCCGAGAGTCAGGTGGCGCATACGTGATTCCGCGTGGCCCGCTCTTTGGGCTGGTGTCCTGCCCGAACTACCTGGGCGAAATGATCGAGTGGACGGGATGGGCCATTGCCACGTTTTCATTGCCGGGCCTTGTCTTTGCACTGTGGACTGCGGCCAACCTGGTGCCGCGCGCACTCAAGCATCACGCCTGGTATCGCAAGACCTTTGCCGACTACCCGCGGGCGCGAAAGGCGATCATTCCTTTCGTGCTGTGAAACCGTTTGCTAGTGGGCCGTCGGTTGACAGGGCAGGGGCTGCTGGCAGCCCTGGCTGGTCCCGCTGGTGCCACAGTATCCGCTGTAGCACATATCGTTCCCCGTGCAGCTCACGCCGTTGGCGGCGTAGTTTTCACAAACATTCGACACGCACACGGCACCAGGCTGGCACGGGGTACTGGAGAACCCAGCACCGCAGGGCTGCTTGGCGTCCGGAAGCGCGGTGCAGATGCCGTCGATCAACTCGGTGCCCTTCTGACAGTAGTTGCCAGTCGCGCAGGCTTCAGGGAAGCCGGGCTTGCATGCTCCGCCTGCCGGGTACGAGCCAATCGTGACACATGTCCAAACCAGTTTTGCGGCGACCAGGTCCGCGACGCAGGAAGCCCCAGCGGTACAGAGAGTTCCCGCGACCGGATCGCACGCGGTGCCCACAGCAGCGCCGAAGGCATCGGCGGGGCTGCGACACACGCCCGGTGTATTGGGGGTGGGGTCGTCTTTGCCCAAGCAAAGCAACCCGGGGCTGCAGGGTGGCGATCCATATTCGCAGCTCTCGCCGGCAAGAGCAGGCTTCACGCACAGCTTGGTCTCGGTGGAGCATTGCAGTCCGCTGACGCAGTCGCCGTCAGCCGAACAGGCTTGCCCCGCCGTCAAGAGAGCCACGCACTTGGCAGGACAGGTGCCGGCGCTCGACTGACAGATGGCGCTCCCCGCGCAATCCTCGTTGATATCGCAGTCGCCGCCCAACGCCACCACACCATCCATTGCGGCCAAGCATGCCGGCTGGTCGCGCTGGAGCAGCCCATCGCAGGTGAGACTGCCAAGGGCGTCGAAGCAAGCTTGAGCCTTGGTGCCATCGTACTTGATGGTGCCGGCTGCGATCTTCTGTTTGATCAGCGCGAAGGTCCCGTTCTCGATGCGCTTGGTGGTCAGGTCGACGCAGTCGGTGCCGCCCAGGAACAGGGAGAAGACCGTCGGGCCCACGCAATTCTGATACGCCGCGCAGAAGCCCGCCGCGTACTTGGCGGGTAGGTCGTCGATTGGAACGCTCCCGCCGTTGGAACCGCTGTCGCTGCAGGAGAGAAAGAGCCCGGTCACAATCAGAGACGTAGCGGAAAAGCGAAGTTTTGACATGGGACCTCCGATTAATTCCGTCAGGGTACCACGGTTCCTGTCGCGCGAGAATGACTGGCGTCGTGTGGGTGGGCGTAGGCAAGTGCGCAGGCGGCCTAGCGTGGGCGTCCGCGGGCGGCCGCTGGCGCGGGACGACGCTTCCGGTCGCTTCTGTAGCGAATCTCACGACAAAAGGGGGCAACCTTGGTGAGGCTTGATGTAGTCAATCTTCGGTTCAGTGAATAGCGCGGCGACCACAAGCGTCTCTGTGATATCGCCCGCCTATTGCGGGCGCAAAGGAGTCTTCAAATGAACATGAATAGCTTGCGCGGAATCTTCGTTGTTGGATCAGTGTCTTTGCTATTGGCCTGTGGCAGCTCCAACAGCGACGGTGGCACGCCCAGCGGATCGACCTGTGATCCCGTTGCCTTCACGATGCTCAACATAGCCGGCAGCGACGCGAAAGTCTGCGCGGCCACCAGCCAATGCATTGCCAGCCAGTGCACCGATACCGCCACAAAATGTGCGGGACCAAACTACGCCACGGGCGTGTACACCGGGACATGTGGTGCGTATTTCGACTGCGTAAAGGGATGCAAGTGCGAAAAGACCTGCGTCGACAAGTGCGATCCGGGAACATCTGACTGTGCCAGCTGCCTGAGCATCGACTTGGGCATGGGCTGCACCCTCGTGTGCGCAAGCGAGATTGCCTCCTGCGGCAAGTAGTCGACCCATCTCATGATCGCGCGCTGGACGATGCTTGGCGCAGCGAAGAAGCTCGCTCGCTAGCGCAGGTGGCGGCCGGTGGTGGCAGGTATGACTTTGCCGAATTTCACGCCCTTGGTGCTGACCAGGCCTTCTCCCATGGACAGGATCTCGCTGGCCCCGCCGCGCAGGATCAGGACTTCCAGGCAGTTGTGCGGGTCGAGGTGCACGTGCAGCGCCGAGACCACGGTGCCGTGGTGCTCGTGCTGGATGTGGGTGAGCTTCTGCGCGAGGCTGGAGGAATCGTGGTCGTACACCAGCATCACCACCGCGACCCGTTCGGTGTTGTCCTTGCCGTGCTCGGTCCACTCTTGCTGCACCATCTGTTGGCGAATCAGATCGCGGATGGCTTCGGAGCGGTTGGCGTAGCCGCGCCGTCTGATCAGCCGGTCGAACTGGGCTAGCAGCGAGTCTTCGAGCGAGATGCCAACGCGTTCGAGCATAAGTTCTCCGTAGTGAGCTCTCACCGTACCGCGCGCCCCGGGATCGGGCAAGCACGCGGGGAATCAGCAAGATCGCGCCTGTTTCCCTTCGGGTGTGGGGATGCAGTTGACGTAGACAGTAGCCGTTTGCGGGAGTCGAGCGGAGAAGACGTGCCGGCCAGTGAGCGCCAGCAGTATGGCGCACCAGGGAAGATGCCCACGGGCCGGAGAAATCAGCCTCATCCGGCCAGGCATAATCGGAAAGCCTATGTATCAAGTGTGACGAAGCTGACACAAAGCGGACACAAAGTAGAGACTGTGACGCTGTATGCGACACTTCTGTTACAGCCACTCGGCCGTCAAAATTCTTGTTGACCGCAAGTTCGCGGTTATGGCATAAGCCTCGTGATCGTCCACTCTGTTGTACTTCTAGGACGGTCGCGCCCACACCTCAGAATCTCCAGAATGGTTGGCCCATTTGCGGGATGGGCCAGCTGTTGGCGAACGAAACCCCGCAGAGGACAGAAAACATCGAGGATTGGAGGACGTCATGAGAACAAGATCGCTGTTTCTAGCATCCGTTATGGGCGTAGCCCTGTTGGGCCTTGCTGGATCCGCCAGCGCTTCACCCAGCCTGGGGCTTATCGAAAATTTCGTCTGGGTCCCTGCCGGCCAGAATGGTGATATCACTGTAAACTGCACATCGGGAGGGTTCATGGCGGGCGGCGGCTACAGGGGCGCCAATTTCGCCGTGTACAGGAGCGAAAAGACCGGCAGCACGGGCTGGCGTGTCCAGGGCCGCAATATTACCTCTTCTGGCGATTACCTCTACGCAGAGGGCAATTGCCTCTTTGGTCTTCCGTCAGGGGCTAGCATAGCCGCAACTGTCAACGGCGGCACTGTCAACGTTGGGAACAACAGCACGGGTACCTCGACCGCTACCTGCTCTGCGGGCGACCCCAAGCATAAGCCACCCATTCCTCCGGACGTCCTCCTCAGCGGTGGTTTCATCACCCAGCTGGGCACAAGTGGCAGCAAGAGGGTCATGACTATCTATTCCGACCAGAGGAGCGGCAGTAGCTGGAAGGTTTCCGCGTACAACACCACCGGCGGAACCAAGACCGTCCAGGCTTTCGCGCACTGTCTCCACGGTTATTCCGGGGCCTCGTCGTACCAAAACTCCGCCGAACTTGAGCCCGAGGGAATGGCTGATGCTTGGTGCAATGGAACAGATATCGCGGTTGGCGGTGGATACAGCATTGTCAGGACCGTCGGCAACGTTCCCCTTCAGATGGTAAGCATTTATGGCCCGTCCGACTGGGATTGCGACATGAACTACACGCTGAGCAGCGGCGACCCCGATCCCAATTCCTTGTCCCTCGCGCAATGCCTATACGCCCCGTAGGCTGTCCTTCGTAGCACGATCTGTACGGTCTCAAGCAGCGGACTCGGTCGACACCGAGTCCGCTGCTTTCTTATTGGGCACTCCGCCCGTCGGATCTATTGCGGGGGACATCCCGCTTGCACGGTGCCATCCGTCCACGGGCGCGCGAGAGGCGAATAGAGCAACTGGTGGGCGCGATCCGCGCCAAGACGATCGGCAAGGCGCCGTTCGAAATCGTCCCCTAGGCCCGCCGACAGGCGAAGGACTCGCTCGCCGGGCGGCAGGTTCGCACCCGCCACTGGCGGGGTGGCCAGTTCGGCCCGCTCCATCGCCAGCTTCCGCCGGGCTTGGTCGAATCCGCTGTCCGGCCGCTCCCGGATTTCGTCGATCATCGCTTCCACGGACAGACTCGATCCTTTGCTGGGGTCGGTAGACCCATCGGCGTAGATTTGTCGGACGGAACTCGCAAGACTGTGGTGCATCTGGCGCAAGGTCTGGTCGAGCTCTGTGCGTTCGTGGGTTGACAGCGAAAGGGCCTTTGCATGCTCGTCATCCACGGTTGGGGGTTGCTCTTCCATTATCGTGGGTGAGATGACTCGAAGCTCACAGCGAGTCGCCATCTCAGCCAGTTCATCCTTCGACGGGTGCGCCCACGCAGAGTTCGCGGCCATCTCTTCCGCCTCGCGGCTAGCGGGGCCGACGGTTGGCAGGGCCTTGCCCCTCGGGCATTGGAGCATGTATCGGCCTTTCAAAGCATCGCAGCTCTCGCCGGAGCGAGTTCGCGGTCTAGCGCCTTGGGCCGTCGTGGGGTCTTGCCTTTCTGACCGAAGGGCGGGCGCCGGGGAAGCAGGGTGCCCCTTGGACAACCGTGCGCGAACCTCGTACGCGCCGACAACCAAGAGGGCTGAGCAGGCGAAGGCGAGGGCTAGGGGAATGAGACTAGTTTTCCCGGAAGTGGTGTTGGGGCGATTGTTCATCTGGATCGCTCCGATCCTCGCGAACGTTGCTTGCTACTCATCGCGAGCCTGTATTGACCATAAAACGGCCAGGCAAAGCAAGCCAATCGTGATGGATCCTCTATTGCGGGTTTGGACACCCCGACTGAGAGGACCGAGTTGTCCAGCCGCCAGCGAGAGGCGAATACAGCAACTGGTGGGCGCGATCCGCGCCAAGGCGATCGGCGAGGCGCCGTTCAAAATCATCCCCTAGGCCCGCCGACAAGCGAAAGATGCGCTCGCCCGGGGGCAGGTCCGCACTAGCCGCCGGCGGGGCGGCCATCCCGGCGCGTTCCAGCGCCAGCTTCCGCCTGGCCTCGTCGAATCCGCTGCTCGGCCGATCCTGGATCTCCTCGACCATCTGCTCTACCGACAGGCTCGATGCCCTGCTAGGGTCGGCAGTCCCAGCGGCGTAGGCTTGTCGGACGGAATCCGCAAAACCGTCATGCATCTGACGCAGGGTCTGCTCGAGTTCTGTGCGTTCGTTGCTCGACAGCGACAGGGCCTTTGCATACTTGTCCTGCACAGTTGGGACTTGGTTTTCGGTTATCAAAGGCGAGACAGACCTAAGCTCACAGCGCCGCGCCATGTCAGCAAGTTGGTCCTTGGTCGGGTGCAGCCACGCGAGGGCCTCGGCGATCTCTTTGGCCTCGCTCTCCGGGCTCATCTCTGCGCTGGAGGCATCCGGGCTGGCATCGGGGCCGACAGTTGGCAGGGCCTTGCCCAGCGAGCATTGGAGAACGTATCGACCTCTCAAGACGTCGCAGTTCTCGCCGAACGGCGTTCGCGGCGTAGCGCCGTGGGCCTCGGTGGGGTCTTCTGACTGTAGCGCAGGGGCCGGCGGGGCAGGATGCCCTTTGGACAGCCGGGCGCGAATCTGGTACGCGCCGACAACCAAGAGGGCTGACAAGACGGAGACGAGGGCTAGGGAAAGGGGACTGGTTCTCTGAGAGGTCGTGCTTGTGGGGTCGGCCATGGGGATCTCTCCGATTCTCGCGACCGCTTCTTCTTACTTGTCGCGAGCCGGTCGAACCATAGTACGGCCAAGCACAGCAAGCCAGCGCTCTGTCGATACGGCAGTACCAGAGAGACTCATCATGCTTGGCGGCAAGTACCCGGTCGGAATCAACTAGCGGACCGACGGTTCAGCCGCGACCCCAGCCGGAGACGTCACCAGCGGGATCATCACCTACAAGAACAGCATCCATGTTCTAGACGTGCAGGACGGCAGCGAGGAAATCACCACCCAATGGAGCACAAGCAGCGATTACGCTATTCAGAACAACGTAGTCCATTGCGCCTAATTCTACCTGCATTCTCAGTCCCAAGGGTCTTCTCGCCGGCCGCAGCACGCCCAACTACTGTCGCGTTGCCCGGGCATAGGGACGAAGTTGACAGATAGAGTAGCCGGTTGCGGCACGAGCTGGCAGCAGCAATTGGCGCACGCTCGTGCGTTGCTGGCAGCGACGACGTAGCAGGACGTGCCGGCCAGTGAGCGCGAGCAGCAGGGCGGACCAGGGAAGAGGCCGACGGGCTGGAGAAATCGGCCTCATCCGTTCAGGCATAAGGGGAAGACCTATGTACCAAGTGTGACGAAGCTCACATAGAGAACAGAGACTGTGACGCTGTATGCGACACTTCTGTTACAGCCCCCCGGCCGTCAAAATTTTTGTTGACCGCAAGTTCGCGGTTGTGGCATAAGCCTCGTGATCGTCCACTCTGTTGTACTTCTAGGACGGTCGCGC
Organism: Myxococcales bacterium; assembly: GCA_003158735.1. Lineage (GTDB taxonomy): Bacteria > Myxococcota_A > Polyangia > Fen-1088 > Fen-1088 > Fen-1137. Next base: position 22,594 of record PMLB01000410.1, read on the forward strand.
CCACACCTCAGAATCTCCAGGATGGTTGGCCCATTTGCGGGATGGGCCAGCTGTTGGCGAACGAAACCCCGCGTAGGACCGAAAACATCGGGAATTGGAGGACGCTATGAGAACAAGATCGCTGTTTGTATCATCCGTTTTGGGCGTAGCCCTGTTGGGCCTTGCTGGATCCGCCAGCGCTGCGCCTGCCGTTCAGATCCCTACAAGTTACACGTATAGCCAGGTCGACCCGATTGCCCCTGTGACGCTCAACGTCTCCTGCCCCACCGTGTCCGGCTATAGCCACAAGCTCCTGACGGGCGGCAGTTTCTCGGCCTCCGGTTTCGCCATCAACGAGAACCGGATGGTTGGCAGCAGCTGGCAGGTCAGCGCCTTTAACACGACCGACTACGCCCAGGATATTACTGTATATGCCAATTGCTTGTACTGGAGTGGCACCCCGAACGCCACGGTAAAGACGACCAACGCAAAGGCGACCACTATTAACGCCGGAAAGACCGTCAGCCAGACTTCATCCTGTGGTTCGGGGACCGTCTTGCTCAGCGGTGGGTACCTGAGCGAGGTCACAAACGCCCAGGTTCCCGTGTTCAGCCTTAATGGGGGCAGCGGCAACGGCTGGAAGGTTACCGGTGTCAATAACACGTCTGCAAAGCACACACTTTCGACTCAGGTGAACTGCCTCAGCGGGTGGTCATTCACCAAAGTTGTCAACAAGAAGACTGTGACGTATAAGGCCTCGTCGTCCCAGACAACCCCCCCGAACGGGGAAGATGAGGCCGAAGGAATGGCCTGGGCCGTCTGTGGCTCGGGAACTCTTGCTTCTGGCGCTGGATGGAACGTAGTCGCGCACAACAACTTCCCCTATCAGTGTGTTCCTAGCGGCGCCACCGAGTGGATCTGCGACATGGACTACTATGGAGACGGGGAGTACGGTGACCCGAGCTCGTTGGCCTATGCAGAATGCCTAACGGCCCCGACCCCGTAGGTCGTCCGCGATAGCACAATCTGTACGGTCTCAAACAGCGGACTCGGTCGACACCGGGTCCGCTGTTTTTTGTGCGCGGCGCCCGTACTCAGCTACTCTTCTGGACATCCTACTAGCGTAGAAGGCCGCACCCACGGACGGGCGAGAGGCGAGTAGAGCAGCTGGTGGGCACGATCTGCGCCAAGACGATCGGCGAGGCGCTTTTCGAAATCATCCCCTAGGCCCGCCGACACGCGAAGGATGCGCTCGCTGGGCGGCAGGTCCGCACCCGCCCCTGGCGGGGTGGCCATTCCGGCCCGCTCCAGCGCCAGTTTCCGCCTGGCTTGCAGAGATTCGTCGCCCGACCGATCCTGGATTTCGCCGATCATCTCCTGCGCGGACATGCTCGATCCTATGGTCGGGTCGGTAGACCCGCCAGCGTAGGCCTGTCGGACGGAAGCCGCAAAACTCTCGTGCATCTGGCGCAGGGTCTGGTCGATCTCTGCCCGTTCGTGGGCTGACAGCGACAGGGCCTTTGCATGCTCGTCATCCACGATTGGGGGTTGCTTTTCCATCATCGCAGGTGAAATGAGTCGAAGCTCACAGCGAGCAGCCATCTCAGCCAGCTTGTCCTTGCTCGGGTGCGCCCACGCGAAGAGCGCGGCCATCTTTTCGGCTTCCTTGCTATCGGGGGCGACGGTTGGCAGGGCCTTCTCGGTGGGGCATTGAAGACCATATCGGTCTTTCAAAGCATCGCAGCTCTCGCCGGAACGAGTTCGCGGCCTGGCGCCTTGGGCCGCCTTGGGGTCTTGCCCTTCTGACTGCGCAGCCGGCGCCGGGGAGGCAGGATGCCCCTTGGACAGCCGTGCGCGAATCTCGTGCGCGCCGACAACCAAAAGGGCTGAACAGGCGGAGGCAAGGGCTAGGGGAATGAAACTGGTCTTTTGAGAGGTGGTGTTGGGGGGGGTGGTCATCTGGAGCACTCCGATTCTTGCGACTGTTGCTTGCTACTGCGAGCGGGCCGGAACCATAGACCGGCCAGACACAGCAAGCCAGTGGTGATGGATCCCCTACTGCGGGGTTGGACATCCCGATTGCGAGAAACTATTCATCCACGGGGCAGCGAGAGGCGAGTAGCGCAACTGGTGGGCGCGATCTGCGCCAAGACGATCGGCGAGGCGCCGTTCGAAATCATCGCCTAGACCCGCCGACAGGCGAAATATGCGCTCGCCCGGCGGCAAATCGGCAGCGGCCGCCGGCGGGGTGGCCATCCCGGCCCGTTCCAGCGCCAGCCTCTGCCTGGCTTGGTCGAATCCGTTACTCGGCCTCTCCTGGATGTCGTCCATCATCTGTTCTACGGACAGACTCGATGCTTGGCTAGGGTCGGTGGCCCCGTCGGCGTAGGCTTGCCGGACGGAATCCACAAAACTCTGGTGCATCTGGCGCAAAGTCTGGTCCAGCTCTGTGCGTTCGTTGCTCGACAGCGCCAGGGCCTTTGCATCCTTGTTATCCACGGTTGGGACTTGGTCTCCGGTTATCTCGGGTGAGATGAATCGAACCTCACAGAGCCTTGCCAGGTCGGCGAGGTGGTCTTTCGGCGGATGCAGCCACGCGAAGGCCTCGGCCATCTCTTTGGCCTCGCTCTCCGGGGTTATTGTTGCGCTGGACGCACGCGGGCTGACAGGGCGGCCGACAGTTGACGGGGTCGCGCCTATCACGCATTGGAGTGTGTATCGGGCTCTCAAAGCATCGCAACTCTCGCCGGGGCGGGTTTGCGGCGTAGCGCCGTGGGCCTCGGTGGGCTCTGGCCCTTCTGACTGTAGCGCAGGGGCCGGCGGGGCAGGATGCCCTTTGGACAGGCGGGCGCGAATCTGGTACGCGCCGAGAACCAAGAGGGCTGACAAGACGGAGACGAGGGCTAGGGAAAGGGGACTGGTTCTCTGAGAGGTCGTGCTTGTGGGGTCGGCCATGGGAATCTCTCCGATTCTCGCGACCGCGTCTTCTGTCGCGAGCCGGTCGAACCATAGTACGACCAAGCACAGTAAGCCAGTGGTCTAGGGCGATGAATCTTCCATGCAGCAGCGTTGGCGAGGCTCGCAAACCGTGTTCACCCAATCCTCCCCGTTCCAGGCTGCCGCGGCGGCGCGCGATGTATTCGGTCTGGAACTCGCTCTATCGTGGAACACCGCCTTCCGGGACCCATCGTGGCCGCTGCCGGTGGTGGTTATGGCGACGGCTGTTTCAAGCGCTATTGCTGTTGACCGCAGCTTCGCGGCCGTGGCATAAGTACTGCGATCGTCTGCCCAGTTGTACTTCTAGGACGGTCACGGCCAGACCTGAGAATCTCCAGAATGGTTGGCCCATTTGCGGGGTGGGCCAGCTGTTGGCGAACGAAACCCCGCAGAGGACCGAAAACATCGGGAATTGGAGGACGTCATGAGAACAAGATCGCTGTTTCAAGCATCCGTTGTTGGCGTAGCCCTGTTGGGCCTTGCTGGATCCGCCAGCGCTGTCCCCATTGAGATCCCTGCAAGCAACACGTATTACTCGGTCGACCCGCTTGCCCCTGTGACGGTCAACGTGGCCTGCCCCACCCAGTCCGGCTACAGCCACAAGCTTCTTGTGGGCGGCGGATTCGTGGCCAGCCATGATTTCGCCGTCTACGAGAACCGGAAGGTTGGCAGCACCTGGCAAATCAGCGCATTCAATATGGCCGACTACGCCGGAGATGTCACAGCACAAGCCGAATGCTTGTACTGGAATGGCAACCCGACGAGCCCTACGGTAGTATCGAGTAACGGAAGCGGGACCACGATTCGCGTCGGAACCACCGGAACCTCGACGACTCCGAGCTGTGCTTCGGGGACCGTCGTCGTCAGCGGTGGGTACCTGAGCACGTACATTTCCGACTACGTTCCCACGTACATCTATAATGGGAGGAGCGGCAGCGCCTGGAAGGTTTCCGGGTACAATCCGTCGGGTGTATCGCAAAAAGTTACGGCTCAGGTGAACTGCCTCAAAGGGTGGAAAGTCGGCTCGAAATCGGCCGCGTCGTCCCAGAGTAGCGCGGGAATTGAGCCGAGTGAGACCTATGCCGAGGCTCTCTGTACTGGCACTGGGGCCATTTCGGTCGGCGGTGGCTGGAGCATCACAGCGGCCCACAGCAACTTCCCCTATGATTGTCTGGTTTACGGCCCCACGGACTACGCCTGTGACATGGACTACGAGGGAGGCGGAGGGGTTGACAATAGTTCCTTGGCTTTTGCAGAGTGCCTGACGGCCCCGTAGCTCGTCCGCGATAGCGCGATCTGTCCGGTCGCAAACAGCGGACTCGGTCCACACCGAGTCCGCTGTATTTTGACACGGACGGTTGTGAGGCACGGGCAGTGATTACGTCAATCGAGAAAGAGCGTTGCGAACAGCCGCAGTGTCAGCGGATAGGCGGGGGTGTAGTCGACATCTTGGCAGCCGTAGAAGACCCCGCTCGCGGCGCCAGGGGCCAGGCGCCCGCTGCGGCCGCAGGAAAAGCCGGTCGGGATGGGCGTGCCCACGGCTGGCTCGTTGGGCAGGCGGCTGGTGGTTGCGAATTGCGCCGAACGGAAGGCCTGGTCGAGCAAGTTCTCCACGTCGAACGCCACGTCGAACCAGCGGTGGCGGTAGCCGAGGTGCAGATCGACTTCGGTGAATCCTGGCGCAACCAGGGCGCCGTCATCGGTGGCCGGTCGGTCACCGATGCCAAAGAAGCGCAGGCCAGCGCGGGCCACGCCGGGACCCAGCGCATGGCGGGCCGACAGGCCGCCGGCCCAGGTCGTCTTCGGGGCCAAGGCCAAGCCCCCGCCGTTCTCGTTGTCTCGGCTGAACTGGGAATGGGTGTAGGTCAGGTCCACATCGGCGGCCAACCAGGGCGTGACTTCGTAGCGGGTCTCGAACTCGACGCCCCGGCGAGTCGTGGCGCCGCTGACCGCGGTGGTGCCATCGTCACCGTTCCACACAGTCTCGTTGTCAAGATCGAGCTGCCACAGCGCCGCCGCCAGATCCCAGCGACCCCAAAGGCGGGCACGCGTGCCGAATTCTTCGCCCACCGCGCGCGTGAGAGGCGTGACCGAAGGTTGTGCGAACACGCCGCGCACGTCGTTGGAGTGGAAGCCGTGGCCATAATTGAGATAGAAATCCAGTGTGGCCTTCGGGGAATCGAGGGGAGTCACGACCAGGCTGGCCTTGGGACTCCCCTGATGGGCTGCCCCGACGCCGCCGTTGCTGCTGTCCAGGTGGCTGTCGACCGCGAACGACAACAGGTCAACACGACCACCGAGATCCAGCCGCAGCCACCTGGCAGGCGTGATCTCTTCGTTGATGAAGGCGGCCAGGAAGCTTTCATGGACGTCGTCGCTGCGCAGCACGGAGAGTTGCTGGCGTTGGCGGGTGTGCCACAGCTCTGCGTGGATGTCGTCGTTGCGGGCCTCGCCGCCAATGGTGGTGTCGAACGATACCGGACCCAGCTGGTGCATGATGCGATAACTGACCTTGCCACCGTAGATGACTCGGCGATCGATTTGTTCGATCTCGTCGCCGTTCAGCGGATCGTCGAGAAAGAGGGTGAAATTGGAGAACAGATTGAATCGGTAGGTGGCCGCGTAGGTTGAGAGGCGCAGCTCGCTCGTCTCCGTGGGGCGTAATTTCAAGGCCGCGAAGACTTGATGACGGGCGGTGTTGCCCCCCTCACTGGGATCGATCGAGCCAAAACGCCCGATGAGGCCTTCTTCCACGGCGCGGGCGGGAATCTGGCCGGAGCCGTTCCAATTTCCCGCGTAGCTCATCTCGCCCACGGTGACCGACGACGCCGCACCGAATGGCACAGTGACCTTGTTCCACAGCTTGTACTTGTCCCAGGAGTCGGGGTGGTCGAAGGGACCATTGCTGCGCCCGATCTCGGCTGCGAAGGTCGCCTTGGCCGAGTCGAACTTGGGACTGGCGATGGCCAGCGCGCGGTAGCCGGCTTGGCCGTGCCCGGGCGAGTCCACGAATCCCGCGCCGGCTGAGCTGCGCTCGAAATCGTCGCGCGATACCATGTTCACCGCGCCGGCTGTGGCGAAATCCCCCTGTCCGGCGAAGTAGGGGCCCTTGCTGATCTCCACCCGCTCGACGACTTCGGGGATAATGAAATTCGTGTCGGCGTAGCCTTGGCCATGGGCGTGCGCGACCAGATTGATGGGCATACCGTCGATGGATAGCGCCAGATCCGTGCCGTGATCGGCGTCGAATCCTCGCAGGAAATACTGGTTCGCCTTGCCGCCGCCCGAGTGCTGGACCATGAGCAGGCCGGGTGTCACGCGCAAAATGTCCTGCACGCTGGCGATGGGACGCAAGCTGAAGGAGCGTTCCTGCACGGCAAGAGAAGAGGCGGCGCTGGTGGGCCGCGAAGCCAGCACCAGCGTGGTCTGTTCCGGGGACGACTCTTCCACCACGTGGCCGGGCGGTGTGGAAAAAGACGGCGCCACCACCGGCGCATCCGGCGCCGCCGAAAGGTGGATCGGCTCGGCCCGAGTCTCGGGCGCGGCTGGAGACAGAACCTCGGCGGAGTCAGGAGCGGCCATTCCCGCGTCGGCCTTCTCGTCAGCGCGAATCCCGCGCGGTGCCGAGGCAAGCGCGGTCAGCAACAAGAGCAGGCCGGCAGAGAACCAGCGTGGCATGGGCATCGGATAGCATGAATCATCAGAACGTGCTACGAGTCTCGGGTTCTGGCTGCTCACGCGTTCTTGCACGGGGCTGACAGGGGTGCCCGCGGACTGGACGGCGTGGCCGGTACGAGTTCAAGCCAATCCAAGGATGTTTGCTGTTGGCTGTAAGGTCGAGCCGCACTCGGGGACTAGGAGGGTCATGACGAGCCAAACTCGCTCCAGCCAAACGCCATGCCCTCGGACCACCCTTGTGATAGTATTTGCACCCATGATCTGTGAGTGTCGGTGGCCAGCCATCGGCGTGGTGTTATCGCTAGCTGGGCTTGCCTGCTTCCGGACATCCATGGACGAACGGCACGTAGGCACGATGAATACCATCGACACGGGCGGAGAAGTTGCGACGGTCACGAGGGAAGGGACTGCTGGCACGGGTGGAAATGCCGGTGCAGGCGGCATGGGTGGCAGCAACGGAGGGAGCCCCAGCACCACGGGAGGCATGGGTGGAGGAAGCGCCGGCGAAGGAGTCACCATGGGGACGGCCGGTGGTCCAGCTGGCTCCACTGAGGGTAGCCGTCCCCCTTCATCCGGGGGCACGAGGGTTGAGGGACTCTTCACACCGACGGGCAGCATGACCAAAGCAAGGTGGTTGCCCACGGCAACTTTGCTGCCCAGCGGAAAGGTGCTCATCGCCGGCGGGCTAGGCCACGGCAATTTTGCTCTCGCGAGCGCTGAAGCATACGACCCCGTGGCTGGGACCTTCACCGCGACGGGCAGCATGACCATGGGCAGGCAGTATCACACGGCGACTTTGTTGCCGAGCGGAAAGGTGCTCATCGTCGGCGGAAGCGGGGACCACAAGGTGTCTCTTGCGAGGGCTGAGCTATACGACCCAGCGGCAGGGACATTCGCAGCGACAGGCAGCATGACGGTGGCCAGACAGCAGCACACGGCGACCTTGTTGCCGAGCGGAAAGGTGCTCGTCGTCGGTGGGTACAGTGACAGCGGTGGGGATCTCGCAAGCGCTGAGCTATACGACCCAGCGGCCGGGACATTCACACCAGCCGGCAGCACGGCCGTCGCAAGAAGCGACCACACGGCGACGCTGTTGAACAACGGAGATGTGCTCATCACGGGTGGAGACCTGCTGGGCACCGCGGACCTATACATCTCGGGGTTCGGGACATTTGCGGCCATCGACAGCATGACCACAGCAAGGAACAAGCACACGGCGACCTTGCTGGGGAACGGGAAGGTGCTCATCGTCGGCGGTGGAAATGATTCGATGACGGAGCTATACGACCCAGCGGCAGAGACATTCACATCGAGCGCCAGCATGGCTGTCGCAAGGGAGTTGCACACGGCGACGCTGTTACCGAGCGGAAAGGTGCTCATCGCAGGGGGGACCGATGGCAACGGCGACGCTCTCCCCAGCGTGGAGCGCTTCGACCCAAGCGCCGGGACATTTGCGGCTAGCGGCAGCATGAGCGAAGTGAGGGAAAGCCACACGGCGACGTTGTTGGGCAACGGAAAGGTGCTCATCGCCGGTGGGGATGACGGCGGCGGGAACTATCTGGCGGACGCAGGGCTGTACGACCCAGAGATGCCGGGAAACTAATACACCTGTCCCGACCCGCGTCCGCGTTAGCGTACGCCTTCGACGCCAGCGCCTCTACGTGGTGGACTGGCGGATCCAGTCGAGGTACGGCGCGCTTCCGGCAGCCAGGGGCAGGGCGATGATCTCGGGCACTTGGTAGGGATGAAGAGTGGCGATGCGCTCGCGCAGCGCCGGGAAGCGATCGAGCCGCGTCTTCATCAGGCACAGCACCTCGGGTTCGTCGCACAGCTTGCCTTCCCATCGATAGATGGAGCGCAGGCCGGGCAGGATGTTCACGCAGGCGACCAGACCTTCATCGACCAGGATGCCGGCCATGCGGGCTGCCCCGTCCGCATCGGGCGCGGTCATGAACACGACGACGAAATCAGCAGGGCAGGGCTCGGTTGGGTCAGGACTTGCCATGGCTTGATTCTAGCCTTGGTTCTCTAAGAGCGTGTCTGAAAAG
>PMLB01000119.1 GCA_003158735.1 Myxococcales bacterium
GCCCTGGTGGACGCGCGCTACGCTGGCTGGAAGCAAGGGTTGGGCAAAGAGATCCTCGACCGCAAACTCTCGCTCGCCCAGATCGCGGATCGGGTCACATCCGGCAACATCGATCCCAAGCCCCGCTCGGGTCGGCAAGAAATGCTGGAGAATCTGGTCAGCCGGTATCTGTAGCCGCAGATCCCGTGGCCGTGGTCGTGGCGGCCACGGCCCGAATCTTCTTGTCCGTGGGAAAGCTCGTCCCTAGCTTTCCCAATCCTCCCAGCGCAGTCCCGGGACGCGTCCGAATTCCTTCACATTGTGTGTGACCAACACCAGGTCATTGGCCAGCGCCACGGCCGCAATGAGAAGATCATTTGGGCCAATCAATTCCCCCGCGCGATGAAGATCCGCGCGAATTCGCCCATAGTAGTTCGCGGCGTCGTCGTCGAACGCGACGCTGGTGAAAGGGGACAGGAAGGTTTCCAGCAAACTCAGATTCGCCTCGACCCGGCTGGAATTACGCGCGCCGAATTGCAGCTCTGCCCGGACCACGCTGCAAGCGCGTACTTCGGTGGGCGCAAGCTGGCGCAGCCTCTCGATGGCCTTGGCACTGCGCCCTGTGAGAATTCCGATGCACACATTCGTGTCGAGAAGGTACGGCATCTCAGAATCGCGCCCTAGTCTCTAGCCTGCCCTGTGCTGCCCGCTTAAGCGTCTCGCCCTGCCACTTACCCACCACCGTTTCGAAGTAGCCCTCGGGCCAACCGCCACATATCTCCCGCTGGACCAGCTCGGCCAGGTACCGCGACACCGACATCCCCCGCCCCTCGGCCCGTTTGCGGATCACATCCGCCACGACGTCTGGCACGTAACAGTGCATTTGCATAAGACATTCTATGCCATATATGTGGTATATGTGCAAGCCCTTTCGGGCATTGGGATCAACCTGGGTGAGGTTGCACGAAATCCCCCCGGCCGCGGCGAGGGATGCACGTCCTGCGACAGCCGCGCGGCCGCCACGGCCCGGACTTTCTTGTCCGTGGGAAAGAACACGCCACTCCAAGGAACACGATCTGGCAGATTGAGGATCCTATCATTTTCGACCCATGGCTCAGGCATCCAGACCGCACAGCCAGCCGGCCAGCGGGCGCACCTTGATCCTCCGCTTGCCCAGGGTGATGTCCTCGCGTTCGCTCTCGGTCAGCACCAGCCCGACGGTGAGATCTTGCTCGTCCAGCGCCTCAGTCAGGGCGTCGACCTCGCGCGCGCGCACCTGCGCATCGGCAAGCGACAGGGTAACCTGCACGAGTTGGTCGAGTGCCCGGCCACGTCGGCAGGCGAAGTCCACCTCGCGGCCTTTCGCGGTCCTGTAGTACGACACGTCGACATCGCGCCGGATGAGTTCGAGAAACACCAGGTTCTCGGTCAGCGCGCCCAGGTTGTGCGAGAAACTGAGCGAGACACGATTGGCCAGGCCTGTGTCCACCGCGTACACCTTCTTGGGAGCGATCGACCGGCGTTTCACCGAGTCATCGTGCACCGGAACCGTGGCGAGGACGAAAGCCTGCACCAAGAAATCCGTGTACGCCGAGACCGTGGTGACGCTGCCCAGTCCCAGCGAAGCCTTCAGCTTGTTGAACGAGGCCAGGGTGGCGACGTTGCTCATGTAGTAGAGAGCCAACTCGCGCAGGGCACGTGTGTTCTTGATGTCGTGGCGGGTGGCCACGTCCCGGTAGAGGATGTCGTCGTACAGTTGCGCGAGCAGGTCGGGAGAATCGTAGACCAGTGGCTCGGGAAAACCGCCGCGCAGCCGATACTCGGCCAGATGGCGCGCCAGCGTGGCGCGACCGGCAGGCCGAAGCAGCATCGCCTCGTCCGGCTCGACGCTCAGATGCCGCAGGTACTCGCGAAACGAAAAAGGAAAGAGGTCGACCGTGACGTGCCGGCCGGTGAGCTTGCTGCCCAGTTCACGGCTCAGCAGTGCGGCGTTGGAACCAGTGATGATGAACTTGTGCCCGGATTCGAGCATGCGGCGCACGAACGCTTCCCACCCAGGGGCGTTCTGGACCTCGTCCAGCAACGTCACCTTGTGCTCGCCGAAGCACTCGATGAGCACCTCGTGCAGAAGCGCAAAGTCGCGCGCCTGGAAGCCAAGAAGCCGCTCATCCTCGAAATGGCAATAGTGGTACCCGGAGGCGAGGAAGCGCTCCGCGATCTGGCGCAGCAAGGTCGACTTGCCACAGCGCCGGACCCCGGCCAGCGTGATGGCGTGAGGCTTACCCATGTGGCGGCCCACCTCGGCCAGAACGTCCCGGCGTGTTCCCGGCCGCTTCTTTTCGAACACCGCCCGCTGGTCGAGCAGGATTTCCTTGAGCAGGCGCCTTTCCATTTCAAATGGAAAGAATAGTCCGTTCCTTTCCACTGTCAATGGGAAGTTCCGCCGAGAAACGAACGCGCCGATAGATGCGGTTCACTGCCTTCAGCCAGATCCGGGTCAACGACGCCGCGCCCACCAAGACAACGTCCGGAGCTGCGCTTGGGTCAGGTTTCGTAAACTTCTTTGCGGTGCCCGATCTTGACGATGAGAACGACGTCTGGGGGCTCGATGGTGTAGACAACGCGCCAATCTTCCACACGCAACCGCCGTGCACCCCTGAAGCTGTACCGCAGGGGCTTGCCAAACTCGACGGGATGAGAGGCGAGCTTGTTCTCAATGGCCTTGCGGATCCGGGTTGCAACGTCCTTGGACAGTCTTGGGATATCTTCGTGAACGACGCTTTCCAGATATTCGATTCGATAGCTCAAGCCCAGACCTTTTCGTGGGGGATTCTCTTCTGCTTCTTGCTGAGCCGCTCATCGGCGACACGAGAGAAGTAGATATCCTCCTGATATTCCAGTGCTTCTTCGATCAGGCTCAGCCCCACGCCCGCAACCGACTGATCTCGCTCGTCCGACAGACGCCGCATGGCCTGGTAGATTCTGTCATCGACCGTGATGTTGATCCGTTTCTTGGTTGTTGGCATTCTTGCCACCTCCAAACGGAGTGTAACACCGGTGGAACACCACAGTCAACCCGCATCCGTCCGGAGGAACCCCGAGCGTAGGTGCCATCAGAGTTTTCATGAGCAACTGGTCCTCACGATTGCCGAAAACCAGGCATGGCCAGACCTCTCCGTTTCGTGCCCGCCAATGCCCTCGTCGAGGTGACTACCCGCACTATCCAGGGCAGGCTCCTCCTCAAACCCTCACCCGAGCTGACCGACATCATCCTCGGCGTCATCGGCAAGGCCCAGGATCTCTACGAGATGACCATCCATGCCTTCGTGGTCGTCTCGAACCACGCGCACTTTCTCCTATCGCCGTCCAGCGCCGGCCAGCTCGCGAAGTTCATGCAGTTCGTGAACGCCAACGTCGCAAAGGAAGCTGGGCGCCTCCATCGGTGGCGTGATCGTCTCTGGTCGCGCCGCTATCGTTCCATTGTCGTCGCCGACGAGAAAGCTGCCCATGCACGCCTGCGCTACATCCTGGCCCACGGCGCGAAAGAAGGGCTTGTCGGAATATCGGGCGAATGGCCAGGCCCCAACTGCATCGCCGCCCTCACCACCGGCGAGTTGCTGCGCGGAACTTGGTTCGACCGCAGCGCCGAGTACATCGCTCGTCAGCGCCGCGAGTCCGTCTTGCCGTCGCAGTTCGCCACCACCTTCGACGTGAAACTCACCCCTTTGCCGTGCCTGCTGCACCTCACGGAAGACCAGCGCCAGGCCGACTGCCGCCGCATCGTCAAGGAAATCCAAGCTGCGGCCGAGGCCGAAAACAAAGCCAAAGGTCGAGCGCCCATGGGCGTCACCGCCATCTTGGCCCAGGACCCGCACAGCCGTCCCGCCACCACCGACCGCAGCCCCGCGCCATTCGTCCACGCATCAGACGAGAAGACTGAACTCGAATTCCGCGCCCAGTACCGCACCTTCGTCGACGCCTTCCGCGCCGGCGCCGAGCGACTGCGTGCCCGCGCACAAGAGTTGGCGGAGATGTTTCCCCTGTGGGCCTTCCCGCCAGCCCTGCCGTTCAATGCCCCGGCCTGACCGGCACCGGGCGCCATTGCGCTGACGAGCACACGGACCGGGCAGCGAGAAAAGAGCCCTGTCCGCCATCTGCCGACGACGGAAACGCACACCCTCCCGGGCTCGATCTCCGTCTTCCCCAGAGCAACGACGGCCCTCCTACGCCTGCCGCCGCCGTCTCGGCCGTCACTTCCACCGCCTACGCCTGCGGCCGTCCCTGCGGCCGTCGCGCCTGCGGCCGTCGCGGCCGTCACTTCCGCCAGCCACCACCTCCATCAACGGTGGCGGCGGGCACCATCCGTCGTGGATTCAGGCAAACTCCAGCAAAATCCAGCAAAGCGCTCCAGCAAAACGCACGCTCCAGCAAGACGCTTCAGCAAAACTCCAGCAAAACTCCAGCAAAACTCCAGCAAAACGCTGGCACCGCCCAGCTCCAGCAAAACGCTGGCACCGCCCAGCAAAACGCTGGCACCGCCTGCGCAGCGGCGCCCAGCAAAACGCGGCGCCCAGCAAAACGCTGGCACCGCCTGCAGCGCGCGCAAAACGCTGGCACGCAAAACCCAGCAAAACGCTGGCACCGCCTGCCCAGATGGTGGAGAGGCACGGATCTGGCTTGTCCTGGCTCCCCACCGACACCTTGAAAGGGGTGAGTGGGTCTCCCCTTCTCTTGCCTACGATCAACTACAGTTCGGTTACGGTTCCGTCGCCGCCCGCGGCCGACCGTCGTGGCTGCCCACGATTCGGTAGGAGCGCACAGTGCTCTCCATGGCCAACAGCACCGAGCCGGTCAGCTCGGCGCGATCGGCGAGGGTCGAGGGAACAATGGCCACCCCGTGGGGCAAAAGCGCGTGGTGCGCGACCGAAGCGCGGACTGCGTGCAAGAAGGGCTCGCCTGCCTCGATCACCGGACCACCGAGCACGATCATCTCGGGGTTGAGGATATTGAGCAGGAATGAGATGCCGCGGCCCAAATGCTCGCTCGACTGGGCCAGGATGCGCTTGGCGACCGCGTCGCCTTCTGCCGCCGCCGCTGCGATCCCGGCCACGTCGAGCCGGCCTTCCACGCGCGACAACCGGGTGGCCTGCTTGCCCTCGATGGCGTCCTGGGCCGCGCGAAGAAGCGCCATGGTCGAGGCCACGGTTTCCAGGCAGCCACGCCGGCCGCACCCGCACAGCGGCCCATCCTCGCTCACCGGACAGTGGCCGATCTCGCCGGAAAATCCGCTTTGCCCGTGAAACAGCCGCCCGTCGATCACGATGCCCGCGCCCACGCCGCTGCCCACGTACAGCCACACATAGGAACGCACGCCACGCGCGGCCCCCACCCTGCCCTCGGCCACGGCCGAGGCTTGCGTGATGTTGTTGACCACCACCGGCACGCGCAGTTCGTCCTGCAGGACCTCACGCAAGGACACGTCTTGCCAGGCGAGGTTGGGCGCCAGCACGCACACTCCGCTTTCCTGGTCGACCAGTCCCGGCACGGTCGCGCCCGCGGCCGCCACCCGCGCCCGGGGAATCTTGGCCGCCTGCAAGGCTTCACTGACCATGGACCGCACCACCTTGCCCACCCGTGCCGGCGCATTCCGCAACGACGGCCGGCCGCGCACCACGCGGATCACGCCGCGCGCGTCGGCCACCGCAATGCGGGTCGCACGCACGCCGAAGTGGATACCCAGATAGGCGGCCGAGGCGTCGTTGAATTCCAGCAACCGCGCCGGTCGGCCCCCGCCCGAGAGCGACTCGCCCAGCCCCACCTCGCGCACAGTTCTCTCGCCGATGAACTCATCGATGATGGTCGAGACCGTGGGCTTGGTGAGTTTCGAACGGCGGGCCAGCTCTGTGCGCGAAACCCGTCCCGCGCGCCGGACCAGGTCCAAGATGATCGACCGGTTGATCTCCCGGATGGCCTGGTTGTCGCCCTTTCCCAGCATGGCTGCCTGCCGCTTGCGCATGTTGGCTCAGATTGGGAGGGCCCGAGGATGGCTTCGCTTGCCCACGACGGAGCCAGCGTACTTTTTGCGACCAGCGAAGACAAGGCCGTTTGCGAGGTAAAAGCCCTTTCCGAAATGGCGGCTTCCCGTTAGGCTCGCGCCAATGTCCACGCAGATCCTCTGTCGCTGCGCGCTGCTCGGTCTGATGCTCGGCGGGTGCATCAAGCGAACTGCAGCTCCTCCCTCCTCGCCGGGCTCCGATACGCCGCAGGCCTCGGCCCTGCTCGAGGCCGCCAATGCCCGCATCGCCAACGTGCCTCGGGTCGACCTGCTGTGCGGCCGCGGGCTGCGCGACTTCGTCGTGCAGGGCGAAATTCAGAAGATCGAATCCAGCCAGGTTTCCGTGCAGGGGCAGCCCTTTGGCGAGGCCACCCGCCTTCGGATCAAACAAGGCTCGGGCCTAGAGTATGCGGTCCAGTTCCAGGCCTCGACCTGCGCGCCGGTCCAGGCCGGCGACATCTTGCTGGCCACCTTCTACCTGCGCGCTGAGGTGCCCAAAGACGACGGCGTGGGCGAGACGTCCTTCGTGTTCGAGCTGGGCAAGCCACCCTACACCAAATCCGTGGAATACCCGGTCCAGGCCCTGGCCGAATGGACCAAGGTGCAAATCCGCTTCCCATCTGTGGAGGCCTACGCGCCCGGCGAGGCGCACGTGAATTTCCACCTCGGCTACGATACAGAGACCATCGACATCGCCGGCGCTACCGTCGAGAACTTCGGCAGGCGCATTCCCCTCAGCCAGTTGCCTAACACGCGCGCCGCCGACCGCCATCGTGAGAAGGCCAATGCGACCCTGGCCGCCGCCCGCGACCAGGCAGCCCTGTCAGGCCCGCCCACCGAGGGCGGCGAGCTGCGTTTCGAGGTCAACCCCAAGTCCGTCATCCGCACCATCAGCCCCTATGTCTACGGAATTAATTCGCAGAAGATTGAGGGCTTCGGTGCCACGGTTCGCCGCATGGGCGGCAATCGACAGAGCGCCTACAATTGGGAAATCAACGCCTCCAATGCCGGCAGCGACTACCAGCATTCCAGCGATGAGTGGGCCTGCACGGCCATGGGCTATCGCAATTGCAGCACGCCCGGCGCGCAGTTCCTGGATTTCGTGCAGGAAAACCGGGCCGCAGGAATGGAATCGATCGTGACCATCCCGATGCTCGACTACGTCAGCGCCGACAAGTTTGGCTCGGTGGCCGAGAACGAAAAGGCGCCCAGCCCGCGCTGGGCGCGCTCATTCCCAAAGAAATCTGGCCCGTTTCCCCTGTCCCCCGATCTCAACGATGGCAAAGTCTACCAAGACGAGCTCGTCAATCTGCTGGTGAACAAGCTGGGCCAGGCGGACAAGGGCGGCGCCAGATTCTACTCGCTCGACAACGAGCCGGCGCTTTGGTCGGGTTTGCACGTGCGAGTTCACCCTCAGAAAACCACCTACAAGGAGATCATCGAGCGCAGCGAGGCGACCGCGGAGGCCATCCTGGGCGTGGATCCAACCGCGTTCGTACTCGGTGGTGTCATGTTCGGCTGGAGCGAATTCCAGACCCTGGACGCGGCCCCCGACGCGACCGAATGGAACAAGAAGTACGACCGCTATCTCGACTACTTCTTGGCCGAGGCAAAGAGGCTGGAAGCCAAGCATGGAAAGCGCCTGGTCCACGCCCTGGATGTCCACTGGTACCCCGAGGATCGGGGAAGCAAGCGCATCACCGAGAAGGACGTGTCAGCCAAGACCATAGCCGCACGTTTGCAGGCGCCGCGCAGTTTTTGGGATCCTGACTACAATGAGACCGGGATCGGGGACTCCAGGGGCAAGCCCCTGCGCCTCATCCCCTGGCTGCTGGAACGCATCGCCGAGCGATACCCGGGCACCAAGTTGACCATGACCGAATACAACTTCGGCGCCGGCGAGCACATCTCGGGCGGACTGGCCCAGATCGATGTGCTGGGGATCTTCGGGCGCGAGGGAATGTACATGGCCAACTACTGGGGCGACAACGCCGGCAATACGGTCCTGCCCCCCTATACGCAAGCGGCTTACCGCATGTATCGCAACTACGACGGCAAGAACGGACGATTTGGCGACACGGCCGTGACGGCGACCACTGACAATGCCAAGGCGTCTATCTACGCAGCGGTGGATGCAAAGAAGGCGCTCACCATGATCGTCATCAACAAGGAACTGCACACCGCTTTCGCCGGCAAGATCCACGTCGCCGGCGCGGAGTGCAAGACAGCCGATGTATTCGTGCTCAATGGCAGCGAGCCGACTATCCGCCCCATGCCCGCGGTCGCCGTCAAGGACGACCAAATCGACTATCGCCTGCCGCCGCTTTCCGCGACGCTGTTCGTCTGTCGGCCGTAGCGGCGACCTGCGGTCGCCCTTTCTCGCCGCCCGGCACTGGATCGGTTCGTGAACGAGCGACCCAGCGGGGCGACCGCAGGTCGCCCCTACCCGGGAAACGCCGGCTGGCTCCGTCTCAGTTGCTGACGAACGAGACGTTGGTAATGGTCAGTGCGACGCCGGTGCAGCCCGACTGGCCCCCATCGCCGACTGGCGCGGGAGAGTCGAACTGCCATTGCAGTCCTACGATCTCGTTCGCGATGGACGTCGCGGTGGTTAGCTGGCCGCCTTTCAGGTCCGAGAAGTGGACGGTGACTGGACCGGTGGTGCTTGTCAGTTTCACTCCCGGGAACACGTAGCAACCCGTGGTGCATCCTCCCACCCCCCCCGGGCCCGGCTCTTTCTCGTCAAAGGTCTGCACGTAGAAATAGAGGTCACAACCCGCTACGGTTCCGCCCAACGTAAATTGCACGCCTGTGTAGACCGTCGTGTTCACGCATTGATCGAACGACATGCCGCCGCCGGCGTAGTCACTGGCGGCCACATCGCCAGAGAGGACCATGTCCTGGTTGGTCGCGTCGACTGTCGCGTTCATCGTCTTCCGACCTAGGGGGTCGGTCGCCGGGAACGTGCTGGCGGTCCCCGCAAAGGGAAAGATGCTGCCCGTGAGGACGCCAATCGTTCCCCACTTGCCACCTCCAAGGGCGCCGTGCCATCCGGCAGGACCGGACGAGAAATCCGTAATCAGTGCCGTGGCGGGCGAAAACGCCGGCGTGCACGAGGGGCCCGTCGAAGTCCCGCTCGTCCCGGCCACGGCTGTGGTCCCTCCTGCAGTCGTGGTGCCGCCCGTCGGCGTAGTCGTCCCACCGCTGACAGGCGTTCCTCCGGTCTGGGTCGTGCCCCCGGCCGCCGACGTTCCTCCGGCCGGGGTGCCCCCGGTCCCGGGCCGGGTGTCCGAGGATCCGCAATTGGCCGCCGAAGCGGCCAGGGCCAACACGCTTGAGATGATCAGATACCGTTGCACTTTCACAGCTGTCTTCTCCATGAGTGAACTCCTTTCATTGGCTAGCGCTTGTGGCGGCATCCGACACGCCGTTGCGCCGCACTCGATAGAATCGAAGGTCGTCAATCCAGTAGTCAATCCAGCCAGCATCCCAGGTCAGGCGCACCACCGACACCGATGAGGTGTCGAAGAATTGCCATCGCTTCGCCCATCCTTGCTGCAACATTTCAGTGAAGGGCACTAGGTAGAGCCGCCACTCGGTCGTCAGGTGCAGCGGAAACGTCCAGTAGTCCCCACACCCCTGGTCCGACTCGGCCGGGGGCGAATCGGGCAAGCCGTTTGGATCGGGCTCACCTGATGCAATGTCATAGTGGTGGTCGGGATCGGGATCCCAGCAGTAGCTGCCTTGTGCCCCGCTGCGAAAGGCATACGGCGTGCAAGGTCGGCCATAGAATTGCGGATCGTTTCCGTCCTGCGGATAGGCGGGGTACACCTCGTCACATCGGCTGGTGTAGCACTTGTTGGTGGCCTGGATAGCGCTGCCAGAAGTGGTCTGGGGCTGTGATTCCACCGCCGGATCCCAACAATAGTATCCTCCGACATCCGTGTCGCTTCCTCCCCAGTAGGTGCAGGGCCTACCGTTGGTGCAGCCGCATTCACGGGACCGCTCACAGTAGTGCATTGAGGGTGGATCGCCTTTGCGATACTGCTTGTAGTTAACGTCCTCGTCAACGTACTTGTTGCCCACTAGCACGCGAAGCAACGGTTGGCTGTCTGGCGCGCGCCTGGCCCAGACCGCAACGCCATCCCACTGGCTCATGTTGAGAGTGAGTCCCATGACGGGATCTTCCGAACCGACTGGCGGACAGTAGTCATGAAGGATTGTTGTACACAGTCCATCGTCCTGGTTGAGATGTTCCATGGCCACGCCGATCCCGCCGCCCCAACCGAGATAGGGTCCGCCCGACATATGCAAGACGTGATTGGGCTGGTCCGGCATGTCTGGATCACACAGATTGGAAATCGTCGCTATAGGTTGATACCCAACTGGCGCCTGCATCCCGTCGCGGTTGGCGTACACCTGGGCAGTCGCATCCGTGTACCCGTACACGTATTGGCCGATAGGCCCCTTCTCGTTCTGATTCACGTCGCTGATTGGGTCGTTGCTTGTCTGCTCGAAGTTGGCAATCGGGTGGGGAAAAAACTCCAGCCCCGATTCGGCAGCCTGAACTTCCGCGCAGCTCATTGGCTGCGGCCCTGGATCGGGGTTGCAGGATGTCGGCTTCACACAGAAACCCGGCGATGTGCCGGTGGCCTGCGCGTCGGTGGCCTGCGCGTCGGTGGCCTGATTGCCCGCAGTGGGTATGCAGGCCGCCAGAGCGCAGGACCCGGCCAGCAGCCTGCGCCGCAGTTCAACTCGGTTTGCCTTTACCCGCGCCACGGTTCTCACCACCACATGCGCGCGGACAGGGACACCATGTCGCCGTCCGGAACCACTGAGACGTCTTCGAGCGCTGGCTGGCCCACCCGCGCAGTCGTCCATGGGCCATTGAACCAGTGTGAATACTGCAAGACAACCTGATCTGTGGATTGCCAGCCAGTGTGGAAGATAAGCCGCGGCGAAAGCACTGAGAAGCTGTAGCGCGCGTCGGCCAGGTTGGGGTCCACGCGATCGAAGCGCATCGAAGCCGCCAGCCAGGAAAGCAGGCTGTAGGTTGCCTCTATGCCGAACTTGGTCTTGGTGACGTTGTCGAACTTGATCCGGCTGTCTTGGCTCTTGGGATCGACGGACATGTACGTGCTCGTCTTGTCCGCGCTCGACACATGGGTCCCCATCCAGAACAGACTGACGAACAGATCCGGACCGTCGCCAGAGAAGGGCACGGGATAGCTGACCAACCGGCCAATACTCAGATCGTACTGTCCGCCCCAGGTAAGAAGCTGGCCAGTACCGCCGCTCAAGGGGCCAAGATAGTTGTCCATCAGCCCCTTGCCGCCCAGCGTGTTGAGGACGCTGAAAACCCGGCTTACGGTTCGCGCTTGCAGGGCATCGGTATACGACAGCGCCTCATAGAAATGGCCGAAGCGCCCCAAATTAAGCCGCACGTCCCCTGCATACACATCGATGCGCCCGTCTGGGGCCGCGGATCCTGCGTGCTCGTCTTGACTAAAGGCGCGCAGATAGTGTGCCCCGACCATCACCCAGTTGGAGTAGCCCACGCCCGCGTGCACATGGGCCACGAAGCTGCTACCCGCACCCGGGTCCGCCCAGTTGTTCCACACGTCCGGCGTGATGCTGGACCCTGCGACGTTGGTCTGACCATGCACGCCTTCTTCCAGCATGAAGGTGAACTTGCGCCACCCTGTCCTGACCGCCACATGCTCGCCCACGCCGTTGATGCGCGCGATAAGAGGCGTGCCGTAGCGTCCCTCGTCGTACTCGCCGGTGGTGCCGTAGCGAAGCGTATAGGCGCCCAGCAGCGCCTGCATGTGAACCTTTTCGCCCAGGGGAGGCAGAATGCTAAGGAAGACATCCGTAATTCCCAGCTGGCTGGCCGGTTCGATGAAGCTCTCAGACACATTGGCCTGCTTGGCCAGGATGCTCACGTTGGCGCTGATGATGCTGTTACCTTCGAAGAAGTTGAGCTGGGCATAGGTGGTGGGCACCACCCCCGTGTGGGAGAAGGTTTCCAGATCGTCGGGCACCACCGGGGGCGCGTGCAGCACGGTCTTGTTCTGCCCAGGCAGGGGATTGGGCCGCGTGTTGAACCCCATGTTCAAGGGCGCCAAGATGTAGCCGTGAAAATCGAACCGCCATTCACCCTCGCTGAGCGAGCGCTGGCCAAAGGCCGGGGTCAGTCCGCCAGGCATGGCCGCCACCTGGGGCAGCGTGGGATCGAGACTCAGCGAAGGGTCGAAGCGCAGCCCTTGGGCAAGCGCATCGGGCGACGTGACCACTGCACCTTGCTGC
Organism: Myxococcales bacterium; assembly: GCA_003158735.1. Lineage (GTDB taxonomy): Bacteria > Myxococcota_A > Polyangia > Fen-1088 > Fen-1088 > Fen-1137. The sequence goes on from PMLB01000119.1 coordinate 12,344, forward strand.
GCGTGGGCTGGGCCGGCGCTCGCCAGCGTCACGCCCGTCGCCCCAATCACCAGCGCCCGCAAAGCGCGTATGTTGAACCTGTCATCCATGGTTACCACCACATGTTCACGTTGAAGACGATTAGGTTTGCGTCGAGGCCCACATCTTTCGCCAACAAGGAGCTGGTCTCCGGGTGACTGCGCGGACCATAGAACCACCTGCCGTAAATGATCGAGATCGACTCACGACTGACCCAGTTGGTGCGAAATATCACCCGCGGCGCCAGCACGTAGAAAGTCTCCCCCAAGTCCTTGGAATTGGGCACCACGCAGTCGGCGCGCAAGGCCACGCCCACCCACGGGCGCATGGTGTAGATCGACTCAACCCCGAACTTGTAGCGCGCGCGATGATTGAACAGGTCGACGTCAGCCGGCAAAGAAGTCGGGGCAATGGGGGTCGAGCCGACGGGGCCCGTGCCTGGCGCCGTGAGCGTGTTGGTCAGCGTGTAGGCCATGACAAAGCCTGCATTGATGGCCACGTCAGGGGCGTCAGACGAGTACGACGGTCGCAACATGCGGCCTAGGCTGGTGTTGTAGTTGAGCCCCATGGCAAAGAGCTTGCCATTGCCATGGCTGTCCGGGCCCCACCAACGGTCAGTCAGATTGTTGCCCTCGCCGCCAAAAGTATTGAGCCCACGGAGGAGGAAGGCATTCTCGCCCCGGACATATGAAAATCCCACGCCGACAGAGCCCCACGACGCGTTGCGGGCGTTGGCGTCCCACCCGAGCACGGTAATATTCCCATCCTTGATCTGATTTTCGAAAACCTCGCGCGTGGTGCCGTTGTCTTGGAACTGCTGCGAACGATCATCCTGCGCCCAGTTGTAGAGGTAGTGCAACCCGGTGTGGAACTGAGTATCACCCGTCCGGCGCAGGACCACGTGGGCGTGGTGCACCCAGGCCGCCGGCAGCACAGGATTGGCACCGCCGTTGCCGCCAGTGGGAACCACGTTCCACGGCACGTTGCCGTTGCGACTGCCTACAAACCCGTGCTCCACGAACAACGTCCAGGTTGGTTGCAGGCGGTATTCGATGATGGTCAGCTCGCCGACCCCGCGAGGCGATCCAATCATGGGATTGGTGTACATGCCCAGCCCGTACTCGGCGAGGCTGCCATAGAAGGGACCGAAATAGCCAGTCATCACGCGCGGTCGCAGCGGACCGATGGCCGGGATGTTGAATTCCAGAAAGGCGTTCATGAGAAAGATCTGACCGCCGATCTGGTAGTACGTGGTCGGCGCAGTGGGATTCCAGGTGTTCAGGCTCACGTTGGCGCTGACCACGCCATTGCCGTAGGTGAAATTCAACGCCACCCACTGCCCTGGTATGGTGTTGGTGCCCACGAACGACGCGTATTCGTCGAGAGTCTGCTGTGGCGCGTGGATGACCGTCTTGCTCTGGCCGGCCACGGGGTTGGTGCGCTCGCCGATGCTGCCCTGGAAACTGACGGTCATGAATCCGCTGAAGCGCGGAGTCCACTGTCCGAACGGCATCGGTGCCGCAAATCCTGGCGTGATGCCTCCTGGAGAGCCACCGACTCGCGGCGAAAGGGGCGACAAGACCAGCGCCTGGTATGCGCGGTAGCCAGGCACATACCCTGCGCCTTGCAGTTCGTCCACATGGGAACCCTGGGAGGGTTCCCAAACCCTTCGGCCCCCCACGCCCACCTCCACCCCGCTCGCTTCGCTCGGCCTCGCGCGATGGTCCGCCGCCGGCAAAGCCGGCGGGCTCCCCACGCGATTCGTGTCGTCGTCGGGGGCCGGGGCCGGCGCCGCAGCCGAGGCCGGCGCCGAGGCCGG
>PMLB01000156.1 GCA_003158735.1 Myxococcales bacterium
ATGCAGTGGTTTACCTGGGAGCTGACGGAAACCTTCACGAACTTCTCCTCACCCTTGGAAGCGAGCCGACATGGGTGCACGCGACGCTTCCCGCAGCGCAGCCCACTGGAACTCCGTCCGGATATGTACGTTGGGATGGAAAGGCCGCCGTGGTCTATCGCAGCGCCACCACCCCACCCACGATTCGAGAAACCCTCCTAGACGGAACATGGATCGACGCATCCCTCGATTCAGTCGATCACCCGTCTGCTGCTCCAAGTGGAAGTCCGATTGGACGCCGCGCCACAAACAACATGGATTCAGTAGTGTATCTCGGGACAGACTGGGGCGTCTACGAACAGCGCCTTGGCCTGACCGTCACGTGGAATTTCGTTAGGTATTGAGAGACGCTCTAGGCCCGCAAGAATCGACGTGCCGCTGACCACCACCAAGGGCCAACCTTGGTGAGTCTGATCCATCCGGGGTGGCGCGGCCCCTTGGCCCCTTGGCGCCGCCAGCCAAGCGCCAACCATCCGCTCGCACGGCCTGCGGGAGCGCGAGGTCGTGGCCGAGACCTGAACAGGAGCGGCGGTCGAAAGCCGTCCTTGGCCCGTTCCCGGCCTTGGGGCTCGCGCCCAAAAGTTTCCAAGAAACTGCCAACCAAGATTCGCCCGGTCTCGTAATGGAAACTGGGTCGGAAAAACCCGGTTCACGAACGCGCGAGCCGGGCGTAGCCGCAACCTAAGCAGCAAGGTCAACTCGATGCATGAGGCGGGGACCATGGCCAGTCTCGCCGACATGAACGTCACAAAAGAGGATCTCGGGGCCTGTTCTTCCCACCGCCCACAAGAAGGAGGCAGCGTATGACCAGAGCAAGGCAGCACAGGACACTCGGGGCAGTCATCCTAGCATTCGGGTTGGGAGCTTGCACGGCAGGCGATCCGGAGCCCATTGAGGCGACTGCGAGCGAACTCAATGGCACCATTAAGTGGGGAAACTTCCCGGACGGCGGGTGTTCGGATCCTGCGCAGCAGACCCGTTTCAAGAGCAACATGACCTCGGCGATGACTAACGATGTTCTGCCATGGGTTGTCCCCAACGATTCTAACCACCAGGGCAAGATGCTCGAATGTCTCAAGAACGGAATTCAGTCGGGGGAGAATTACAATCCCGATGTCAACTCAAAAGGCCATGAAGACGTGACTAATCCGGAAACGATCATGGCTCGGATGGCATTGAAGAATCCCACCAGGATTGGCTGCCAGTATTCCGGCGGCTGCAATTCGGGAGCGTTTACTAGCGGCGCCGAGGACGTAACCTGCAATGAGCATTATGGAGACACGGGTGTCGTCCTTGCAGATCTCGCGGGCATCCTGGGCCATGAAGTCGCACACCGCTTCTGGGATCATCCCTTCGCTGAGGACGATCCAAACGACTTGGAGAGAAAATCGAGCGTGAATGAGCAAGTCAGCGGCTGCATCATCAGCCTCGCCGCAGGGAACAACCCTGGGGTACCCTATGGTGCAAGTCGCAGTGCCTTTGTTGGCGAAGCGACGCTTGCGCAGGTCGGCCTTGAGGCAGGTACACCCGCTCTTCCCACGTACTGCCCCGGCAATCAGTTCATAACCGGGATTTACGGCAATGCCGACAGTCACGTGAATCGCCTCGGGGGAATCTGTACGGCAATCGATGGAACACAAACGACGAATCTGGGTGCCGTGGGGACAGCTACCGGTGCGGCGTTCAGCGATTCATGTCCTAGCGGGCAAATCGCCGTAGGAGCCTGGGGGCGTATGGTTGCGGTGGCCGACAACCTGGGCACACTGCCGACCACTCCGATTGACGCCATTGGAAGCGTCTGTGATACCGTCGCCCATGTCAAGGCGGGTAGTACCAACGCGCGAACCGACGACACGATTCATGGGGGATCGGGTGGCGGCGCATGGAGAAGGCTCTGTCCGCCCAAACAGGCGCTCAAAGGCTTGCGCCTCCGAGGGGGGCCGTCCGTGAATCGCGTGGAGCTTGTGTGTCAGGACGTGACACAGGTCTCGCCGATTCGGCAGACTCAACTTAGCCAAGCCGGCGGAAGTGGGGCGTTCAGCTACTTCGAGAACTGTCAGACCCAGGCGGTGGTCACCGGGCTGGCAATAAAGGTTGGCAGCACCAACAACATAGTGCGACTCGGCGCGGCTTGCCAGGGAGTGGTGTCGGAGGCCCAAGATCCAGCTGCCTTTGACCTGAGCTCCTTGAGCTCTCAGAAACACGCGATCGTGTCGCACGGAAGTTACTTTCCCGACAACCCTTTGAATGACTTCTTTGACTATTATAGCGCCCCGACATTCGCCATCGTTGGCCTCAATGTCTACACGCAGGGTACAAGTGTCTCCGGAATGCAGCCGCAGTACGCCTCAGTGCCTGGATGGTCAAGCCTGTCAAATGCCCAGGTCACGTCCGGCACCATACGTGGTGGAGCTACCGACACCCTGACCACAGTGACTTGCCCTGCCAGGGAGTTTCTGGTTGGGTGGCTCCTGAATGTCGACGACATCACCAGCACTCCCCACGAGGCATCTATCCATGCTATTCAACCGGTGTGCAGGCGGTTTGGACCAAGTGCTTCTGGAAATCCACGCGGATACACTCGATCCGACGGCGTTGATGTGATCGTTGTCCGATCGCCAGGCTCTCATGTGATGGAGATCGTCGCGCTAGTCGCGACCGATCTCACCCACGAGGCCAACGCGTCAGTCAGTGTGCTGGGCGACCCCTGGGGATACAAACGATTTGATAATACCAACGCGGTCGTCTATCGCGGTAGTGACAATGACATCCATGAGTTGAGCAAAGGAGGATCGCCGTGGTCGGACGGAGACCTAAATATCGTTTCCCATGCTTCCGGGGTCCCGGCGCAAGGAAACCCCATAGGATACGTGCGCTCGGACAACAAGAACGCGGTCATCTATCGTGGAAGTGACAATCACCTTCATGAGTTTGGGTTGGCTGTCGGCGGTGCGTGGGAACACAACGACCTCACCTCTGTGTCTGGCCTTCATTCCAGTCTTGCGGGAGATCCGATGGGCTATGTGCGAACCGATGGCCTCACTACCGTGGTCTATCGTGCCACGGACGGCCATATTCACGAATTGGGCCTAACAAATGGCGGATCCCCACCTTGGGTCGACAATGACCTGTTCGTCGCGAGTGGCGAGACGGTGAACGCCGCCTTTGATCCCTGGGGATACCAGCACGATGCCAATAAGAACGCAGTGGTTTACGTGGGAACTGATGGAAAGCTTCACCAGCTTCTCCTCACCATTGGAACCAATCCGCCATGGACGCACGGGACGCTTCCCGCGACGCAGCCCGCTGGAACTCCGTCCGGATATGTGCGTTGGGACGGAAAGGCCGCCGTGGTCTATCGTAGCGTCACCACTCCATCGACGATTCGAGAAACCCTCCTAGACGGAACATGGATCGACGCATCCCTCGATTCAGTCGATCACCCGTCTGCTGGTGCAAGTGGAAGTCCGATTGGACGCCGCGCAACAAACAACATGGATTCAGTAGTGTATCTCGGGACAGACTCGGGCGTCTACGAACAGCGCCTTGGCTTGACCGTCACGTGGAATTTCACCACGTATTGAGAAATGTGTAGTGCCCACGCGACCTGAGTGCGGGTCGCGTGGCCGGCGGCGTGGCGGTGCCATCGATAGCGCGACCCGCGGGGTCAAGATGAATTTGCTTCGGGCGCCTCTTCCCCTGGTTTCAAAAAACTGCCAACCAAGATTCGCCCGGTCCCGTAATGGAAACTGGGTCACAAGATCCCGGTTCACAACTATCAACGCAAACATGCGAGCTGGGCGCAACCGCAGTTCAAGAACCAAACCTATTGCCATGCAGTGATGCGTGGTCCATAGGGTTTCGATTTTCGGAACCCAACGTTCGTAGAAATGGAGAAAACGATGAATACCAGGCAAATGGTCGCATGTCTTGCTACTGTCGCAGCAGTGTGTGTCGTGGCTGTCCACGCCAGCGAAGCCGACCCGGTGACCGTTCAGGGAGCCAGCGGGCATCCATACATCAATGCGGCAATTTCAAATTACAGTATCTCTGATGGCACCGTGAGCTTCAAGAGCCCCTACACCTGGATCGCTCCAATCCCGGTGAACAACGTCACCGGTCCGTCTTGTAGCGGATACACCACCTACACCGTTGTCGCGAACGGCGCAGCCGGTGGCAGTGGCGCGGGATATCAGGCCTGGAGTTTCAGCCCAGGCGGAACGGCGTATTCCGGAGTTGGGCTCAACAACTCGGTGGCCACCCCCGACACATGGGCCCACTCGATCACCATTCCGTGCGGAGGCACCCTTTTCGTCAAGGTAATCGGGGGCACGGCTTCTACGACGCTTGCCTCCGCTTCCAGGATTCCCTAGTACAGCGGTCAAAGGAGCCGTGCAGGTTTTTGAACCCAAGACCTCCGACAAAAGGATCGACGCATACCCCCGGTGATTCATGGCCAATTTCCTGACGCGCGCAGGTGGGTCTGCCAGTCGCTCGGACGGGGCGGTGGTATGAAGAAGATCGCTGTCCTCAGCTTTCTGCTAGGGACGTGTTTGGTGTTGCTGGTATTTGCGGCTTTCAGGCACCACTCCAGACGAGCGGCCCACGAGATGATTGACTCCGTTGCGACGGGCGAGGAAGACTCCTCGCCTGTCCCAGCCAGACATCGGTTTTTCCCTCCCCGGCTGCCCGCACTCGCATTTGACGAGGAAGGGAAACCGTTTGCACCAGTGGAGGTCAAGAGTACCGATGCCCCCGAACGAAAGAGCGAAAAGGAAATCCTCCAGGAGCTGAACAGCGCTTTCAACGCTGATCGACCGCCCGACGCCAACTCGACCAAGATGTCTTCGGGCATCGTTAGTGCCTTTGGCGACGTGCGAGCTCAAGGCGCTCGCCTGACTGGGCTAGAGTGCCGCGCGACCCGCTGCCGGCTTGGGATCGATTTTGCCGACGTCGATGCTGACAAGCGTGTGATGTCCGATATTTTCAACCTGCTGTCGTCAGCGGGACTCGATGTGGCGACTCTCGGTTTCATCGTGGCCACGCGTGACACGCGACCAGACGGGACTATCAACGCCACAGTTCATCTGTTCCACATTTCTGCCACACTTTGATTCCGCGCGTGGCTGGTGCCAGACGCTTCCTGGAGGCTTCTCTTCGCGGTGGATGAAATTGCCCGGAATCTTGGGATAATTAGGGGGGCAAGCGGGCAGGTCCCGTGATGGCTGATGGGTAGGGGGATCTTGCGTGAGCGGGTGGTGCAAGAGAGGGGCGCACAGGTCAGAACTGCGCGGCCAGGAGGACGTTTTCGGTCCGGTCGGTCAGGACGAGCTCTCCCGTGCGCAAGAATGTCAGGCTTGCGGGGGAGGCTATCTCCTCTGGCAGAGGCCCCAGGATGCTCTCCCAGCGTCAAGGTGTACCGACGGCCCTGGCAGCGAGGACGCGGCTCTGTATCCGAGGCGCGCAAACTGCTACAACCGCGCTTGTCTCCCCTCGCGCATAGGGGAGCTGCAGTTGACAGATGGGGCATTATCGGGCATTCGGAGAGGCGATGACGAGCAGAGAAACGCGGGTTTCTTCCTTCCGCCGGCCTGTGGATGTCCCCTATGCCTAGACGTGGAGACCCTCCTAAGAGCCGAGGAGCGACACGTCGAGCTTTTCAGCAGTCGACGAAGCCGGCGCTGTTCCAGTCCTTCAATCGGAGCTTGCTCCCCTGGTTGCTGCTCCTGATAGTCACCCTAGCGGCCTACAAGCCTGCGTGGAACGGGCAGCCAATCTGGGACGATGACCACCATATCACTCGACCGGAGCTTCGTTCAGTAAATGGCCTGACACGCATCTGGACGGAGCTTGGGGCCGCGCAACAATACTACCCGGTAGTTCACAGCGCATTTTGGCTTGAGCATAGACTCTGGGGCGATTCCACTCTTGGATATCACCTGCTCAATATTCTGTTGCATTGCCTTTCCGCATGGTTGTTGCTCAAGATTCTGCGCAGACTGGCGATACCTGGCTCCTGGTTTGTAGCCGCGATCTTTGCGCTGCATCCGGTGCAAGTCGAATCCGTGGCATGGATCTCGGAATTGAAGAATACACTGTCGGGTGTCCTCTTCTTCGCAACAATCCTTGTCTACCTGAGGTTCGATTCGGGAAGGAGGCGACACCTCTATATTGCTGCTTTCGGACTCTTTGTGCTTGGCCTAATGTCGAAGTCCGTCATTGCAACGCTGCCCGTGTCGCTGCTCGTCGTTTTCTGGTGGAAACGAGGAAGGCTAGATCGGAAGCAAGACATTGTCCCGCTACTGCCGTTTTTTGCGGCAGGAATCGCTTCTGGACTGTTTACCGCCTGGATAGAACAGAGGTTCATCATTGCCGGCGACGAAGGTGCTTTTGCTCTTACCTTTGTCGAGCGGTTCCTCGTCGCGGGGCGGGCTGTTTGGTTCTACCTGGGCAAGATAGTCTGGCCGGTCGACCTGATCTTCATTTACCCGCGTTGGAAGGTGAGCCAGGCGGTATGGTGGCAGTATCTATTCCCCGTCGCGACTTTGATACTTGCTGGTGCGCTTTGGCTGCTAAGGAAACGGTGGCGTGCGCCAATGGCGGCATTCCTCTATTTTGCGGCCAGCCTTTTCCCGGTGATGGGCTTCTTCAATGTGTACCCGTTCCGGTTCTCCTTCGTTGCCGATCATTTTCAATATCTCGCGTGCGTAGGTCCGATTACTTTTCTGGTAGGGTTGGCATCTTCATCGGGCTTGGCCAAGGGAGGCCGGCGGACAGTGCTCTGCACGATAGTACTTCTCACGCTTGTGATATTGACCTCGAAACGGAGTGGAGTGTATACGAACGAGGAGGTCCTGTACCGGACTACCATTCGGCAAAACCCAGATTGTTGGCTCGCCTATAATAACCTCGGCAATGTATGGGGGCAATCCGGTCGACTCGAGGGGGCCATTGCCATGTACTCAAGGGCATTAGAAATCCGTCCCAAGTATGCGCTAGCTGAGAACAACCTTAGCGGTGCGTTGTTGCGAAGCGGTCGAATTGAGGAGGCTTTTGCGCATTGTCAGAAGGCGGTGGAGATGGACCCGAATTATGCCGAGGCTCACCACAACCTTGGCATCCTCTTGGAGAAGGGCGGTCGAATCGATGAGGCCATTGTGCAGTATCAGAAGGAAGTTGAGATCGATCCTAAGGATGCAGGAGCGCAAAACAAGCTTGGTAACGTCTTGGCGAGCGTGGGACGGCTTGATGAAGCGATGGTTCGTTATGAGATGGCTCTGAAGAGCAATGCTAATTATGCCGAAGCGTACTTCAACCTGGGCAATGTGTTCTTGCAGAAGGGACTGATCGGCGAAGCTATTGGGCATTACCTGAAGGCTGTGGCAATTCGCCCCAATTATGAGAGGGCACACAGCAATCTTGGCCATGCGCTGCGGCGGGCGGGCCGGATTGATGAGGCGATAGCGCAATATCGGAAGGCATTGGAGATCAACCCTAGTAAGGTCAGTGGGTTTCAGAATCTTGGCGTTGCTCTTTATGAGGATGGCCAGACGTCCGATGCGATTGTTGTTTTGCAAGAAGGACTTGAAGTGGCGAAGTCAGCAGGGAGTGAATCGCTGACAAAAGAGATCGCCCAATATTTGGAGACGATTAAGGGGGCAGGTGTGCAGGTCCCTTGATGGCTGATGGGTAGGAGGATTTTGCGATTACGGGTGGTGCAATAGCGGAGCGCACAGCTCAGAACTGAGTGGCGAGGACGACGTTGCCGACCCGGTCGGTGAGGACGAGCTCTCCGGTGGGCAAGAATGCCAGACCCGAGGGGGAGGCTATCTCCCCTGGCAGGGGTCCCAAGACGTTCTCCCAACGTCCGGAGGTGCCGACCACTGTGGTCACGAGTTGGGTTGCGAGGTGGATTTTGCGAATTGTGTTCTTGCCCGAGTCGGCCACGAAAAGGTTCCCTGCGCTGTCGCAAACAAGAGCCCCCGGGGTGTCGAAGCGCGCAGCTGTTCCAAGACCGTCGTCGTCGCCCGCGGTCCCAACAGAGCCGGCGAGCGTGCTGACGGCCGCCGTTGCCATGGCGAGCCTTCGGATGGTGCGGTTGCCTGTGTCGGCCACGAAAAGGTTACCGGCGCGGTCGACCGCCAGACCTGACGGGGTGTCGAAGCGCGCAGTCGCTGCCATACCGTCGGCGCTGCCTGGGATGCCCGGAGAGCCCGCGACGGTGGTGACGACTCTATCTGCAATGGCGACTTTGCGAATGGTGTGGTTGCCTGAGTCGGCAACAAAGAGATTGCCTGCGCCGTCGCAAACCAGAGCGACGGGGGTATTGAACTGTGCGGCGGACCCTGCGCCGTCGTCGCTGCCCGGAGTTGTCGGATCGCCGGCGAGCGTGGTGACAACTCCCGTGGCCAGGACGACCCTTCGAATGGTGTGGTTGCCTGAGTCGGCAACGAAGAGGTTGCCTGCGCCGTCGCTCGCCACACCCTGCGGGTCGTCGAACAGAGCGCCGGCCCCGGTGCCGTCGTCGCTGCCCGCCTTTCCTGCGAAGCCTGCCAGCGTACTCACGGTTTGCGTGGCAAGGACGATCTTTCGAATGGCGTGGTTGCCTGAGTCAGCCACCAGAAGGTTGCCCGCTTCGTCGCTGGCCACGCCGATCGGGGCCTGGAAGCGGGCCGTGGTCGCTGGGCCGTTGTCGCGGCCCGCGCTACTCGCGGAGCCAGCCAGGGTGGTCACCGCGCCCGAAGCGATGTCGACCGCGCGGATTGCATGGTTGTTGGTGTCGGCGACGAGAAGGCTGCCCGCACCGTCGCTGGCCACGTCCCCTGGACCGTCGAACAGCGCGTCCGCCCGTGTGCCATCGCTGTTACCCATGAGTCCCGCGGAGCCAGTGAGTGTAGTCACCGCCCCGGTAGCGATGACGATCTGTCGAATTGTGTTGCTGACTGAGTCGGCAACAAAGAGGTTGCCCACTCCGTCGCTGGCTACCCCTCGTGGGAAGGTGAACCGCGCCTTCGCTCCGGAGCCGTCGTCGCTGCCCGCCGCTCCCGCAGAGCCGGCCAGCGTGGTGACTTTTCCTGTGGCGATGACGATTCTTCGAATCGTATTGTTGCCCGAGTCAGTGACGTAGAGGTTGCCCGCCCCGTCGCTGGTTACCCCTTGCGGGAAGCTGAATCGCGCCGTTGCCCCGGAGCCGTCGTCGCTGCCCGCCGCTCCCGCGGTGCCTGCCAGCGTGGTGACTTTTCCCGTGGCGATGACGATCTTGCGGATGGTGTAGTTGGCCGCGTCAGTGACAAACAGATTGCCCGCACCGTCGCTTGCCACCCCTTGCGGGTAGGCGAACCGTGCCGCCACCCCGGTGCCGTCGTCGCTGCCTGCGGCCACGGCCGAGCCGGCGAAGGTGGTGACGACGCCTGTCGCGATGACGACCTTGCGAATGGTGTTGTTGGCCGAATCGACCACGAAAAGGTTGCCTGCGCCGTCGCTGGCCAGACCTCGCGGGGCGTAGAACTGGGCTGCTGCCCCGGTCCCGTCGGCACTGCCCGAGACTCCGGCAAAGCCAGCCAGCGTAGTCGTGGCCCGCGTGGCAACGACGATCTTGCGAATGGTGTTGTTGGCCGAGTCGGCAACGTAGAGATTGTCCGCGCCATCACTCGCCACACCGGATGGGAAGTAGAACTGCGCTGCTGCGCCTTCCCCGTCCTGCGCCCCAGGGCCGCCGAGCACACCGGCGAGGAGCCAGAGCCGCGCAAGGCCGCCGTCGGAGGCATCGTGGGCATCGCCGAGGTCGGCTGGGCCGCCATCGATCCGCGCGTCGAAACTGCCATCCGTCGTGCCGGCGTCCATGGCCCCTGCATCGCCAACCCTTGCCATGTCCGGGCGGCTATCGGCCCCGCCGTCCGTACCGACGTTGGGCCTGTCTTCGACGCTTGCGTCCGGACCACGGCCCACGCCGCCGTCGGGCGCGTTGGCAACATCTGCTGCGGGTGCATCGTTGGAGCCGCCGCCGTCTGTTCCGGCAGGCGGGCCATCGCTTTGTCCTATGCTGCTCAGAAGCGGGGTACGGGCCCCGCAGCCCACTGACATCAGGACTGCAGCGGCCAAGAAAAGACGCGCAAGCAAGCCATCAAGACTGTGTACCCGGTGGCCGTCGGTTTCCATGCAACCTTTTCTCACTTTCGGCGAAGGCCCGAGTATGCCGTATTCACGAATTTTGGTCCTTGAGTTCTGCCTTGCCCAAGCCGCGCCCAATCTGGGGGAACCCGCCAAACGTCGGCGCGAAATTTCTCCGAGGTCTCAGGCCTTGGGTTACGCTGCTGCACCGAACTGAAGGAGTTCGAATCATGTCCACAGTTGTCCGGCCCCTCTTTGAATCAACGCCTGGCCACCGTACCGCCTGCATCCGCTTCGCACTGGCGGTCGCTGCCCTGGCTCTTAGCTGCGCGGTCAGCCCTCCCGCAGATCGCGGCGCGCCGGCGGCGGTGCCCGCGGCGTCCGCTGCCGCCAAGGAGTTGCCCGTGTGTGGCTCTCCGACGGATCGTCAGGTGGAAGCCTGGCTTTCGGCCATGACTCTCGACGAAAAAATCGCGCTGGTTGCCGGCACTGGGTTCGAGACGGCCGGCGTTCCTCGACTGCACATTCCGGCCTTGCGCATGACCGATGGTCCCGTCGGGGTGCGCGCGGGCCAGGCCACCGCGTTTCCCGCGGGCACGCTCTTAGCCGCGACCTTCGATCCCGCGCTGGTCGAGCGCGTGGGCGCAGCCATCGCGCGCGAGACCAAGGGGCACGGCAAGAACGTGATTCTCGGCCCGGCGGTGAACATCGCGCGCACGGCGCTGTGTGGCCGCAACTTCGAGTACTACGGCGAAGACCCGGAACTCGCCGCGCGCACGGCCGTGGCCTACATCAAGGGAGTGCAGAGCCAGGGCGTGGTGGCTACAGTCAAGCACTTCGCCGCCAACAACCAGGAGACCGAACGCATGTCGGTCAGCGCCGAGGTCGATGCGCGGGCGCTGCACGAGATCTACTTGCCCGCGTTCGAGGCCGCCGTGAAGCAAGCCGGGGTGTGGGCCGTGATGTGCGCGTACAACCGCGTGAACGGCGTCTACGCCTGCGAGAACCCGGGCTTGCTCGAGCAAACGCTCAAGCGCGACTGGGGATTCCGTGGCTTGCTCATGTCCGACTGGGGCGCGACCCACAGTGCGGCGCCGGCCATGCGCGCGGGACTGGACCTTGAAATGCCAAAGGCCGTGCACTACACGCCAGCCGCGATTCGCCGCGCCCTCGACAAGAATGAGATCGAGCCCGCCCTTCTCGACGAGATGGTTCGGCGGCAGCTGCGCGCAATCGCTGCATTGAAATTGGACGAGGACCCGAGCGAGCATCCCGAGGCCACCGACACCCTCGAGCACCGCGCCCTCAATCGCGAGGCCGCGCGTTCTGGCTTCGTGCTGCTCAAGAACGACAACAACACCTTGCCGCTCGACCGCAGCAAGTTGCGGCGGATCGCGGTGGTCGGTCCGCGGGGCGGGCTGGTGGATGGCGGCGGCGGCAGCGCCCATGTCACGGCCACACGCAAGGTTTCGCTGGTCGATGCGCTCCGCGAAGCCCTGGGCAACAAGGTGCGGGTCGACTTCGCGCCCGGCGAGATGACGCCGGACGGACTGGAGCCGATCCCCGCGTCCGTGCTGACACCGCCGGCCGGGCACACCGGGCAGGGGCTGCTGGGCGAATATTTCGTCGGGAAGGAGCGCGCGGGAGTACCCAAGCTCGTTCGTGTGGATCCCACTGTGGATTTCCACTGGGAGCTCGGATCTCCGGCCCCAGGCCTGCCCGAGGATGAATTTTCCGTGCGCTGGACCGGCAAGCTCACGCCGCCCAGGTCCGGCCTGTACGCGCTCGGGCTGCTCTCCGACGATGGCTCGCGCCTCTACCTCAACGGCAAGCTGGTCGTCGACGACTGGGGCGACCACCCCCCGACGCTCAAGACGGCACAGATGGAACTGGTCGGGGGCAAGGCCTACGACCTGCGTCTGGAATACTTCGAGGGCATCGTCGGCGCGTCGGTCGAGCTGCTGTGGCAGAGGGCGGACAAGGATCCGTTCCGCCGCGTGGCCGAGGTCGCGCGCGGAGCGGACATCGTGATTGCGGCTGTCGGCGACGGCATGGGAGACGAGACCGAGGGCGCCGACCGCGCATCGCTGTCGCTGCCCGGCCGGCAGGACGAGATCGTACGCGCGGCTGCTGCCGTGAATCCCAAGATCGTGGTCATCCCGACCTCAGGCGCTGCCATCGCCATGCCCTGGCTCGACCAGGTCCGTGCCGTGCTGCACGGCTGGTTTCCAGGTCAGGAGGCTGGCGCGGCTTTTGCGGACGTGCTTTTTGGCGATGTCAGCCCGTCAGGCAAGCTGCCCGTGACTTTCCCCAAGCGCCTGGAAGACGAGCCCGCATTCGGCAATTTTCCAGGCACGGGCGGCAAAGTCGCCTACCAGGAGGGCGTCCTGGTCGGCTACCGCTGGTACGACACGCGCAAGATCGAGCCGCTCTTCCCGTTTGGCTACGGACTTTCCTACACAACCTTCGTCTACCGTGACCTGGCGATTTCCGACTGGGATTCCGCGCGTGGAGTCAGCCTTCGCCTCAAGGTGAAAAACACCGGCGCGCGACGAGGCGCAGAAGTCGTGCAGGTCTACCTTCACGCCGCGTCCGCCGCGGTTTTCCGGCCCGAGCAGGAACTGCGCGCCTTCGCCAAAGTCGACCTGGCGGCGGGCGAAGAACGCGAGGTCAGCCTGAAGCTGCCGGTGCGCGCTTTCGCCACCTTCGATCCCAAACTCCCCGAGCGCGACGCCTGGCGTACCGATCCCGGCGCCTTCGAGATCCGCGCCGCCAGCTCCTCCCGCGACATCCGACTGCGCGCCACCGTGACCGTGCCGGCGAAGTGAAGGCAGCCTCGAGAGGGCGGACACCCATAGGCGTTAAGCGGATCAACGGCGGAATGAAATGGCCATTCGTGATTCGAGGACGCAAGCCTTCGATGGGTCACCCCTCTCCCTTTCGGGAGAGGGGCCTGGGGGTGAGGGCGAAACTTCCCGTGAGCCGGACGCCGAAGTTACCAATGTGCTGTGATTGCACCCGCGGCACGATTCGACGTGAAAATGCACTACCCTCACCCCAGCCCTCTCCCTTTCGGGAGAGGGTGGTCTACCTCCGCTCTTCCTTTCCGACGCAGTTCCGCCGCTTAACGCCTATGGGGCGCACTCCTTCCGGCTCGCCCGTCGAGCACGGAAGGAGAAACCCCACGCGACTGCTGCTCTGGATCCTCCCCGCTCCCTCGGGCCGCTCGCAGCGGCGCAGTTTCACTTGGTCCGGCAAACCGTTCGGCGCACTAGTGAAGCTCCCACTCGGCGTCCGTGCTCTTCTTGCTGTCCTGGCGTCGGCTCTCTTTGGCTGGGGGTGATGGCTTTGCCGCCGGGGCCGCCCGAGCGGCAGCCGGCGCTGCGGACGACGGCGTCGTGGTCGGCGCCGCGACAGCCGACGGAGTCGCCGCAGCCGCCGCGGGCACGCCGAGCGAGACCGGGACGGCCGCCGCGCCTTCCACGACGGGGAGGGCAGGAGCCGACCCGCTCGGCTGGGCAGTGGTCGCGGTTGGTTTCTCGGGCGGCTCTCCGAAGCGCGTGCTGCCGCCCAGGGTGAAGTAGATGGCCTCGGATTGAGCATCGCGGA
>PMLB01000098.1 GCA_003158735.1 Myxococcales bacterium
TCTTGGGGAGTTGGCACCGCGTGCGCTATGAAAGCGCTGGAGGATTCGCAGTGATTGTTCCCACTGACCACAATGCGCTCGCCCTGCGCCGCCACTTCGTAGACTTTGGGACGCTGCTGGTTCTGTGCGGAGTCGTTGGAGTCATCGCCGGTTTTGGGGCGGCGGGGTTTCACTACCTGCTCGGGTATTCCAAGCACCTGTTTCTCGACGGCATGGCGGGATACCGGCCGCCCGGACCGTTGGGCGAGATTCCGCTCTTCGCCGCCTCTGCGCGTCCGCTGTCGCGTCTGATCCTCTTCGTGCTTCCCGCGCTGGGCGGTTTGGTGAGCGGCCTGCTGGTGTTTTGGCTGGCGCCCGAGGCGGAGGGGCACGGAACTGACGCTGCCATCGACGCCTACCATTTTCGCGACGGCAAGATCAGGGCTCGCGTGCCCTTTGTGAAAGCGATCACTGCAGCCATCACCATGGGCACTGGCGGGTCAGCGGGACGGGAAGGACCGATCGCCCAGATCGGCGCCGGTCTCGGGTCCACGGTCGCCGGCTGGCTTGGGCTCTCGACCCGCCAGCGTCGCACGCTCCTGGCAGCAGGATTGGGGGCCGGGATAGGCGCCATCTTCCGTGCCCCGCTGGCGGGCGCCCTGTTCGCCGCCGAGGTGCTCTACCGCGATATTGACCTCGAATACGAGGTCATCGCGCCGGCCATTCTCTCCTCTATCGTTGCTTACAGCACCTTCGGCTCCATCTTCGGCTGGACCCCGCTGTTCGAGACGCCGAATTTCCAGTTCCGAACCCCGCTCGAACTGGGACCATACCTCGCGCTGGCCCTGGTGGTGGCGTACGGCGGGCGCACCTATCCCCGAGTATTCTACGGAATTCGCGACTGGTTCCGGAAGCTGGCCATGCCTGCCTGGCTGAAGCCAGCCCTCGGCGGCCTGATTGTGGGCGCCATCGGCCTGTTCGTTCCCGAGGCGCTGTCAACCGGCTTGGGCGTGGTTCAGGGCGCGTTTCAGGGACACGGCACTGTCATCTCGTTGCTGATCATTGCTTGCGCCAAGATGCTGACCACCTCGTTCACGGTTGGCTCCGGCGGCAGTGGTGGCGTTTTCGGCCCGGCGGTCGTGATCGGCGGCTCGCTTGGTGGCGCCGTGGGATTGATCTTCCACGGATGGCAACCTGCTCTGGTGCCTGACCCAGGCGCTTTCGCAATGGTGGGCATGGCAGGCTTCTTCGCAGCCGCAGCTCACGTTCCCATCTCCACCATCATCATGGTCAGCGAGATGACCGGCAACTACCAGCTGCTGGTGCCCACCATGTTCGTGTGCATGCTTGGGTTTTTGCTGGTCAGATACCGGACCATCTACGAAAAGCAGCTTTCCGCCCGCTTGTCCTCTCCTGCGCACCAGCGCCGAATCATTCGAACCTTGCTCGAACGCTCCACGGTCCGAGATATTTTGGCTCTGCGCCCCAGCCCGCCGCCTCTGCCGGTAAGCGAGCGAACACCTCTCGCTGCGGTCATCGAGCGCTTTTCCTCCAGCGGGCTAACTTGCCTGCCGGTGTTGGGCGAAGACGGCACTCTGGTAGGGGTCGTCTCGTTCGAGGCCGTGCGATACACACTCAGCAGCCGTGCCGCCCTGTCCAATCTGGTCGTGGCCCGCGATCTCGCCACCCCTGCAGTCACGGTCACCGGCGACCAGAGCCTGTTTTCCGCCCTTGCCAAGATGGCCCGGTTCGAGAGCAAAGATCTTCTTGTGGTCGAGTCCCAGGACTTGAGACAGAAGGTGGTCGCAGTCCTCACCAGTGGCGACATCAACGCAATCTACGACGAGCAGATCCTCAATTCCTCGCTGCCAGAGCCCCAGGCAAGTCCGCTGGTTCGTCGGGTGCGGGGATGGCTGCCGAAGAGCTGGTTCCGTGGCCCCGAGGGACCCGCCTAGCGACCGATGATGGTCTGGCGCGTACCAGNNACGTCTATGGCACCGACTTGCCGCGCCTGCTCATGCACCTCGTCGTCGCCGAATGCCGTGACGAAGACGACCGGCGGGGCCTTGTGGCCGTCGTCCAGCCTTGCCAGAGCGGTGATGCCGCTCAATCCGGGCATGCGCACATCTGAGATGACCAGGTCGAAGGAACGCCCGTTGGCATTGGAATTTGAAGACGTCATGAGAGCGTCCAGCAGCTCGAATCCCGTGGCTACCTCGACGATCTCATATCCATCGGACCGAAGGGCTGCCGTCAAGAGGCCGCGAAACTCCCTGTCGTCTTCCGCCACGAGCAGGCGCCGGGGAGGGGCAATTGGCTTGTCGCCGCTTGATTGACCGGACGCCGATTCGACCAGGGAGGTTCTTCGCACGAGCTGCCTCTTGCTCCCATGCCTGCACAAGCGGTGCCAGATGCTTCGGCCAACGGCAAACGCGTGCGGAGCCTGCCGGCTTTGCCGGCAGCGCAGCGTCGCGGGAGGGTTTGGGAACCCTCCCAGGGTTCCCACTACAAACGACCTAGCCAGCGCCATCACGGCCGTCAAACGGCCCGTGGCAGTCTGCCACGTGTGGCGGTCTGCCACGCAGGCCGCCTGCGCTTTGCCGCCCTCTCGGCTCGTGGCTGCGCTACTTTGCGACGCTCTGCAAATTGTCGAGCGAGGGCAAATCGGAGAGATTCGGCTGTAATACGATCTCGATGCGTCGGTTCTGTGCACGGTGCTCGGGCGTGTCGTTGGCCACCACTGGATCGAACTCGCTGTAACCGGCGGCCGCCACCTGTTGCGGCTTGAGCCCGCTCGCCACCAAGAATTTCACCACCTCGACGGCGCGTGCGGTGGAGAGCTCCCAGTTCGAGGGGAAGCGCTGGGTGTGAATCGGCACGTCGTCGGTGAACCCGGTGATGAGGTACTTGCGATCGGTTATTCCAGCGAGCACCAGGGCCAGTTTGGTGAGCGCAGTCTGCCCGTCGGGCTTGATGTTGGTCTTGCCCGAATCGAAGAGCACGTCGGACTCGAGCTGGATCACCATGCGCCCGTCGCGAATGATCACCTTGAGCTGGCCGGCATCGATCATGGATTTGAGCCGCGCGACCAGATTGCGGAACGTTGCCGCCCGCGCCTCGGCCGCTGCCTTCTGCTTGCGCAGTTCTTCCAATCGGACTTTGGCGTCTTCAAGGGTACGCGCGAGCACGCCCTTCTCGCCGGTTAGCTTGTCGACGTTCTGCCCAAGCTTCTCCAGACGCTTCTTCATCTCACCCGCCAGCGCCGTGGTGTCGTCGAGCGACTTGCGCAGACCATCGCGCTCGGTCACGGCGGCGGTGAGCTGCTTTTCGAGTTCGGCAATCCTCTTTTGCAGATCGTCCACGCGCGACTGAAGAGCCTTCTCGCGCGCTGCTGCGGCCTGGTCGTGATCGGCCGTGACCTTCTGAAGTTCGGCCACTTTCTTGTCGTAGGTGCCCGTGGTCACGCAGGCGGCAGCGAGGAGACTACTGGCACAAAGGAAGAAAACGTAGGTTCTCATGGCCTTCTGTCTAGCGCCTGGCTGCTTGGGGCGCCAACCGAAAGATTTCTCAGATCCAGGCTGAGTGTGAACTGGTTTGCATCGTCGATCATGAACAATATCGTCACAGATTCGCGCCCACGTTTCCAATGGAGACACTGGGACCAAAAATGATAGCCCAGTGCGAGGCATCGGCATTGGGCGAGTTGGGGTCCGGGGCGTAGCGGCCGCGAAACTCGTACACGCCCCACATGTGGATGGCGATTGCAGTGTCGCTGCCGCCGAGTGGTAGGCGAATGCCAACGCCGCCGACGGCGCCCAAAGTGGCGGGGTACGGTGTGGCGGTTGCCGGCTGGAGCAAGCCCATTCCCATCAAGCCCAGTTCCAGTCCCAACAGGCTCTTTTTGCCTCGCCGGTCGAGCTTGACGATGCGGGAGAGCACCCCAAAATTGAGCGTCAGTTGCCCGGACGGGCTGGTCATGCGGTACAGGCCTGCTGGAATGGAGACGGTTCCATAGAGGCGCGCCCGGCCGCCTTCGATCGTAACCGACCACTGGACCGCTGGCAGTCCATCGCTTGTGAGCGGGCCCAATGTGTAGCGTGTTTCGTCGAGTACGTGGGCCATGCGCACAACGATGTGATCGAACTGCCGCGTGCCGCCCTTGAGTGGGATCACCCGCACGTCGCCGCCAGGGCGCAAGACCATGCGCTCGTGCAGGCCGGCCGAGCCGCGCGCACTTCCGTCGGCCGCCGTCACGTCCACGTCCAGAACAACTTCTTGCTGGCCATCCTCTGGTCGCAAACGCTCGCGGTGGATGAGTACCCGGCAGGTGCTTCGCTCGGCGAACGGGATGACGTTCTCCTTGCCAGGTTCGAGGCGGTGGGGCTTGCCCTGCGCGTCCGCGCACACGAGTTCAATCAGGGCGTTGTCGCCTGACGCTGAGGTCGAGAATGGCGCCGGTACGTTGGCTTCCCGCAAGACACGCTGCACAGGGTCCTCAAGGGTGGCGAGGCTCGCTCCGNNTGACGCCCGGCTCTCCGCGCACGAGGTAGCTTCTGTGGTCGGGAGCGGGGGTCACGGCGTAGGCGCCTTCCACGGCAAGCGGTACGAAACGGGCGTGTTCTCCCGCACCGACTACGGTGAGCACGGCATCGCGGTTGGTGGGGATGAAATCGATGGGGCCGTGTTTGGGCAACTCCAGTGTGACACGTGGCCGAGGTGCGGGGATGGTGGCGGTCTCCACAACTCCGATCACAGTGCCGTCCAGATCCGCTCGTGTGACCGCGATGGTGACTCGCTCGCTGACCACACGTCCAGTTGCCAGCAGGAAAAACGTCGCGTCGCTGCTCTTCTCTGTCCGCAGTACCTCGGCTGGACGACCATCCGTCAGCCAACGCAGGCGTGTGCCTGACACGCAACGGGCATCCATGCGCACGATCACCTGGGTGGCGTCGCCATCACGAAGCGGTGGCCCAGATACGACGGCGAGCGGGCAATGTAGAAGTGGCAGGGTGGCAGTGACCACCTGT
>PMLB01000416.1 GCA_003158735.1 Myxococcales bacterium
TGTGTATTGCCCGGTGGTTTCTGACGGTACCACGTCGGTGAAACTGGCCCCGCTGGCCCTCATCGCCCGGCTGGCTGCCCTTGTCCCTCCGCCCAAGCGGCATCTGGTCAGATATTTTGGCGTACTCTCATCGCACGCTGCCTCACGTAGCGAAGTCGTTCCTGCGCCAGCCGAGCCCACGCCCGCCACGCCCGTCGAGCAGGACAAATCCAAGAACACATCGAGGTACATCCGTTGGTCCGAGCTTTTGAGAAGAACGTTCGGGTTTGAGATTGTCTGCTCGAAGTGCCACTCCCAGCTGCGCCTCATCGCCCTCATCAAGACCGAGGACATCGCCAAGAAGATCCTGACCGCGATGCACCTTCCGGCGGACATCCCCGCGCTTCACCCCGCACGCCCGCCGCCCCAGAAGACGGGTGGCGGCGACGAATGGCTGAACTGATCCAGGCGACCTCGGCGGGATCGCGATAGGGTAGACTGCGCCTCGTGGTCAAGACAGACCTTTCGCCACGCGAATCACGCGGTCAAACCCGCCCTAATGGGCCGTCCCGGCGCGCCCCGAGGTGTGGCCGTCTGGGGAGGACGGGGGTTCTCTGACCAGAAATACCCCCTTCGATTGACCTATGCACTTCCGGCGAAGTGGGCACGCTGAGAGAACGAGAGGAAAGAGGGCTTGTTTGGACTATGCTCTTGTGATAGCTGTCTCTTCGTGTCAGTAGGCGTCGGTTCATGGGATGCTTTCGTCCTGGTCTGCTAGCTCCGAAGGTCCACATGAGAGACTTGGTTGTCGGTTGTTGTGTTCGTCGGTCGCCTGCCTGTTTCTCGTCGAAGCTGAGCGCGACGGTCGCCGTCGCAGTGCTCGCCATCGGCGCGACGGCGTGCTCGCAGAAGGATGGTTTATCTGAAGAAGTCGAGGGGGCGTCGCCTGCGGCGCTCAACTCGAACCCGCAGATCACCAATTTTGGGGTGTACGCGCAGAACAGCGCCACCCTGCGCGACAGGGCGGCGCTTTCGGGCGGGGATGTGGGGGTGAGTATGAAGGGAACTGGTCCGTTATTGGTGACCGGCTACGAGCTTGCCTTGGTAATCGGCGCTCAGGTGGACGCGACCCACAATACGATCGCAAATCGGGTTCTTTTGCAGGGTGCAAAAGTGGGGGACGTTCAGACCAACGCGCTCACCGTCCAGAACGGTGGGACGTACGCCAAGAAATATGGGTTCCCCACAACCATGCCGGCCTTGCCAACCCTGGCGCCGGTGTTCCCGGGGACCGCGGCTTTGACGGTGAACCCATCTTCCACGGTGGTGGCCTCGCCGGGCGCCTATGGCGCTGTCAGCATCGGCACCAAGGGCATCTTGCGCTTGAGTGGTGGCGTGTATCACGTGGCTTCGCTGCAGCTTGACGATGATGCGCGAATCGAGGCGCAGGCGGCGGTGCAGTTGCGGGTGGCCGGGCGGGTGACCGGGCGGCTGAGCACGCTGGCCCGGGTATTTGTCGGGGCTGCCGCAGGGGCGACGCTGGCAGCAGGTGATATACGCATCGAGGTCTCCGGGAAGAACGGCACCGGTGGCGGGCTGACGGAGACGCCGAAGGCGGCGACGTTTGGCAACGATGCGAGCATTTTGGGCGTGATTCTGGCTCCCAACGGGACGCTGCAGATGGGTCAGCGCAATATAGTTACCGGTGCCTTGGTTGGGCGTGACGTCTATGTGGACATCGATTCGAAGGTCAACCTTCAAAGTGGGGTGGCGGTGTTGAAGTGCGCGCAATTCTGTAACGATGGCAATCCGTGCACGAAAGACACCTGCACCGGGGAGGTTTGCAGTTATCCGGCGGCGGCGTCCGGGACGAGCTGCAGCGATGGGAATACTTGCAACGGCGCAGAGACCTGCGACGGCAAGGGCACCTGCAAGGCAGGGACTCCGGTGACCTGCATGGCGCTCGACCAGTGTCATACGACCGGGGTGTGCGATCCGGCGACTGGGGTCTGCTCGAATCCGACGAAGAGCGACGGGACCTCGTGCAACGACGCAAACGCATGCACAGTGAGCGACATCTGCCGGAGCGGCGTGTGCAGCGGGACGACGTACAGCTGCGACGACGGCCTGGCGTGCACGACCGATACCTGCAACGGCACTGGCGGCTGCACCCACACGGTGACGGCAGGAAACTGTGCCATCGACGGGGCCTGCTATGCGGCGGGCGCCACAAACCCGGCCCATGCCTGTCAGCAATGCACACCGGCCACCAGCCAGACGGCCTGGAGTCTGAAGAGCAACGGGACAGTCTGCCGCGCGGCAGCCGGGGCCTGCGACAAAGCCGAGGTCTGCAACGGGACGAGCCCGGCTTGCCCACCGGACGCGCTTATCCCTGCCGCGACGGTGTGCCTCGCCTCCGCTGGTGTCTGTGATGTGGCCGAGACCTGCACCGGGACGAGCGCGGCCTGCCCGGCTGACGGTTTTGTTCCCCCCACGACGGTGTGCCGCGCCTCCGCTGGTGTCTGTGATGTGGCCGAAACCTGCACCGGCGCGAGCGCGGCTTGCCCGCTGGACGGTTTTCTGCAAGCTTCGCTGGCATGTCGTCCGGCAGTCGGCGCCTGCGATGCCGTGGAGGTTTGTTCCGGTTCGAGCGCGAATTGCCCCGCCGATGCATTCCTTCCCGCGTCCACCATCTGCCGCGCGTCCACCGGTACTTGCGATCCTGCCGAAACTTGTACGGGAAGCGACCCCACATGTCCAGCCGACGTCGCTAGCAGCGCGCCGGCCGCACCAACTGACCTCACCGCGGGCGCTGGCAGCGCTGGGGGATGGCTCACCTGGACCGCCTCACCGGGAGTGACAAGCTACAATGTGTTGCGGGCCGGGGGGATCGAAGGCATCTTCGTGAAAATTGGGTCGACCGACAGTACGTCCTACCTCGACCCGGGCCTGACCCCCGGCCTCACCTATTACTACGTGGTAACTGCTGTCAACACATGCGGCGAGTCAGCATATACCGGGCAGGTGTCGGCGACATCGCCCCCACGGCCCATGCCTCCGCGGACGCTACCGAAGCCGCCCCCAACGGTGGGTTGCTACGTTGGGACGTGGGATGGCTGGCAGGAGGTTTCCTGCACGACCTATGACGAGTTGGACGACTCATTCAAGAAACCTCCCGTCTACAACCCCAGCCAATCACAACCAAGCATTAACTCCGTTGCCTACGTTGACGGCGGTGTCAACCAACGAATCTCATTCCAGTTCGGCCAGGTGGAGAGCACCATTGCAATGTTCACTTCCGAGAAGGATGCCTATCCTCCTGATCCAAACACCGATGGCGGCGTAAGATACGCCAAGAACAGCTTAAGCCTTCAGGCTAATACCAACGTCTTCAAGGGTTCAAACGGCCTCAACGACTGGGTGCAGTTCGTCATCATGACCGAGGGCGACCCGAACGACTCCAATCACGACAAGATCGACGTCTGCATATGGAACGTGGAGTTCGACGTCCCGGTTCCCGGAACCGATGCCAGTTCTACAGACTACTGGAAGAAGACTCAGTGTGTCGGGGGCGCTTTGGGTACCGCCCCTGATTTCAAAAAGATCTTCAAGCGCCAGGGGGACTACAAACCGCTCGATTTTGCCACCATTGCGGGGTCTGTGTACTATGACTATGCGACCAGCCAGAACGTGCTAGGAGTTGTTGCCCAGGTGAGCTGGTGGGATCCGAACCATCCTGACGTCGATCCCAACAATCCATCCGCATACAATTCTCGTGGCTTGTATTCCATCGTTCTGCCGGATTACTACGGATTGGCGAACAACTGGACGAACCTCAGCGGCACCCTGATTGGGATGTGTGGCGGAGGGACGGCGACATTCACCGACCCTTCTTCGGTCGTGACTCGACTGTTGGCGGGGTCGTGCGCCAATGCCCCTGGTCCCGTGCCGCAGATTCCGTGGCCCGGGGAATGCCCGAACGAGCCATTGTTGCTGGCTCACACCGACACCACAGCGGACCCCGTCACGGCTGAGACCAATAACCTCAACGCTCAGAAATCGCCTGTGCTTACAGCGTTGAACACAGATACGGTATATATGGAGTATACGGCATCAACTGCGGCGGACGGAAAGTGCCTGTCCTCGACCACTCCTCATGTGTTCGTAAGAGACTCGATTGAAGATGTGGGCATCGTTCCCTCGAATATTGGTGACCTGCCGTTTTGGGAGAGCCCCGATATATTCTTGGTACCAGCAGGTACCAAGGTCGCGCCTGACGCCGAATCGAAAGAGACATTGGTGACGGAAAACGGGTATTTTGACATCTGGGTTCGGGTTAACAACGACTTCGGGTGCAGCGAAGTCAATAATGCGCGAGCGTTGGTCTACGTGGCGGACCCGTCGGCGCTCAACACGGGTTGGATACCCGTCACCAATGGCGAATACTGGGGAAGCACGGCGAATCCCTACGTTGGCGTCAAGGTCCCAATAACAGGCCCGGCTATGCTCGGCCCATTTACGTGGCATGCGCCGTCGGTCATCGCCGGCGACGGTCACAAGTGCATTATTGCTGCCATTCAGGCCGACGACGAGATTGCAGTTGATCCTAACGATGTCTGGGACGCGCCGGGCTCGTACCAGGTTGGGCAGCGGAATGTGCAGTTCTCGAACTGCAAGTACCCGCTCACAAACACGTCTGGTTCGGATGGGTCGCTGGCCTTGGTTCTGACCGTGAAGCCGACGAGCGTGAACCCGACGTTGAGTGGGGATACCGACATCGAGGTCATCTTTGATGACCCAGATTCGACTTGGTACAATGTGTGGGTCCTACAGACTGGGGGTCACTTCAAGGTTACGCATGACGCAGCGGGTACGACCAATGTTCGGCTCGGCAGTAACAAGGTCAAACTCAATTCGGTCACGCTGGTGGCCAATGACACGCGCGCGGCTGCCACGAAGATCGTGGCCCACACCTCGGAAAGTCACGATGTCTCCGCCACTCTGGGTATCCAGGGGACGCTGACGGTTGGCACTACGGTGGTAGCACACAACGGCGGTTCGTGCCGAGTTACAGCTACACCAATAGTGTACAATCCATGAAATCCGGCTCGGCCTATCTGCTGGCAGTTTTCATTTGGCTAGCTGCTCTTCCGACTTGCCACTCGACTGGAAATCCGACCGCCCCCGCCGATGGCAGCGGGGGCGGGGGGGCGGGCGGCACCGATGGGGCCGCGCCAGACCGCTTTAGCGGGACCGACGGAGCCGTGCCGGACCGCTCAAGCGGGAGCGACGGCGGCACGGCAGATCGATCCGGCGTTCCCGACGCCATTGATGGCGCCGTCGCGATGACCCCCACGGAGATCTGCCGTGCTGCCGTCAAGGCGCAGGCCGAGCGCGTCTCTGTCTGCGAGGGGTACCCGCTGGATGAACGCCTCAGGGTCGCCAACCTTTGCCCGGACTACTTCTTCAACGCGGACTCGAACCGCACCGTCGCCAACGTGGCCGCCTGCCTCGGCACGCTGGCCGCGCAAACCTGCACCGATATCGTCCTCAACTTCGTGCCCTCCTGCCTTTCACCCGGCAAGCGTTCGGCAGGAGCCGGCTGCGCCTACTCGAGCCAGTGTGGAAGCGGTATGTGCGGCGGGACCGGCGAGGAGTGCTCGACCTGCCGAGCTGGCGGAATCCCAGTGGGCAGCCCGTGCCGGGGCGGTGACTGCGAGAGCGGCAGTTTCTGTCATGGTGGGACGCGGACTTGCATCGAAGCGAGCACGATCGTGTACGCGACTGAGGGGCAAGCTTGTGATCTGGCCGCCACGCCCGTTGTTGGCTGCGTGGGCGATCTCCTTTGCCTCAGCGGCGCCTCTGTGAGCACATCTGGCACATGCAGGCCCTTGCCGGGTGCCGGCCAGCCCTGCGCAGTCAACAACATTGGCAGCCTGGTGTGCGCGGCCGGCACCACTTGCACGAACCTCGGCATCTCGGGCACTGACACATGCACCCTGGCGATTTGCGGGTCTGGTCCGCCATGCAACGACGCCTCCTACTGCGCGCCCGGCGACGGCGGTTTCGCCTGCGTACCGCTCCCGACGTTGGGACAGCCGTGCAACGCTGTGTCCGCGCCCTGCCTCTCGCCCGCAGTTTGCGTGGGGTCCACGGGGAGATGCGCGATCCCGCGCGCCTCGGGAGAGATTTGCGATGAAGACAACCCCTGCGCCGACTTGCTTTCATGCGTCGCCGGTACGTGCCAGCCGCTTGGCTCCGCGAACTGCCCGGCCGGAGCCGAAGACGGCGGAACCGGGTGATTCTCGTGCCTCGAGCCGATACGGAGGATAGACATGAGGAACATTCGGTTGACAGCTAGTAGGCTGTTTGCGCTTGCGCTCTTCAGTTGCGGGGGGCGTGCAACCCAGCCCAAGGATGCCTCTGTCGGTTCTTTGGAAACAGGCAGCGATAGCGAAGACTCTGGCGGCGCTGCGGGCGACGTGAGCGGCGCCGACAGCGGGGTTGGGAATCAGGTCATTGCGTGGACTCGAACAGCTCACTGGAACTATTGGACATCCGTGGCGTCGTCATCGGACGGTGCCAAGCTTGTCGCCGCGGCCGGCGACCTCCTCAACATCGACTATGTCTACACGTCAGTGGACTCCGGTGCGACGTGGACCCAGACTGGGACTGCCCAAGCCTGGACATCAGTGGCGTCGTCGGCGGACGGCACCAAACTCGTCGCTGCCTCTGAAGGCGGCGGCATCTACACATCAGTGGACTCCGGTGCGACATGG
>PMLB01000126.1 GCA_003158735.1 Myxococcales bacterium
GCAGAGGATTGCGCTGGAATAGCCGCTGGGGAGACGATCATGCCCGAGGCAGAACTCACACCGCCAAGTCCGAAATTGCCGGCGCCGACGCGAGCCGAGGTGGCGGCCTGGATGCTCGTGGGGCTCGCCCTGCTGGCCGTGCTGTGGTTGCACCTTTTGCCCGCGCTTCTGGCCGGGCTGTTGGTGTACGAGCTGGTTCACCTCACCGCGCCGCTGTGGCAGCGGCATCTTTCCAACGAACGGGCACGGGTGGTGGCGGTGTCGGCGCTGGCCGTGCTGGTGGTCGGGCTGGTGACAGCCCTGGTGACGTGGCTGGTGGTGTACCTGCGGGGCGAGGGGCACCTGACCCGGCTGCTGCAGAAAATGGCTCAGATCATCAACCAGGCCCGCGCCACTCTGCCCGCGTCGGTGACGGAGAACTTGCCCGACAACGCGGACGAACTGAGGGAAACCGCGGTGCACTGGCTGGAATCGCACGCGCGCGGCTTGCAGACCGCGGGTGAGGATTTCGGTCGCGCGCTGGCGCACATCCTCATCGGCCTGGTGGTGGGCGGGATAGTTTCCCTCTCGGACGTGCGCCCCCACAACTTCACCCGCCCGCTGGCGCGCGCCCTGGCCGAACGAATTTCCCGTCTGGGCAATGCCTTCCGTCGCATTGTATTCGCGCAAGTCCGCATCTCGGCGGTGAACACCACACTGACCGCGCTGTTTCTGCTGGTCGGCCTGCGCCTTTTCGGTGTGCGCCTGCCGCTGGTCAAGACCCTGATCGCCATCACATTCTTGGTCGGCCTCCTGCCGGTGGTGGGCAATCTGGTCTCGAACACCATCATCGTGATCGTCGGGCTCAATCACTCCCTCGGAGCTGCCCTGGCGTGCCTGGGCTTTCTTATCGTCATCCATAAGCTCGAGTACTTCCTCAATGCACGTATTGTGGGCAGTCAGATCAGGGCTCGCGCATGGGAGCTGCTCATTGCCATGCTGATCATGGAGTCCGCCTTTGGTCTACCCGGCATCGTGGCCGCGCCCATCTACTACGCCTACCTCAAGGACGAACTGGTCGCGCGGCAGCTGCTCTGACGGGAGTTGAAACCACTTGCAGCCGCTCCGCGACCCGCTACTCTTTCTTCTCTACAAATCGACAGGAGAGGCGACATGCACAAGACTGATCGCCGCGCGTTCATGAAGGCTGGCCTCGCTATCGGCGCGGCCGGTATGGTGGAGTCCACGGGAATCGGGCGCGCCATCGCAACCTCTGCCGCCAGACCCGACATCGTCGTGGTCAAGGGCGCAGACGCCTTCGCCGACACCATCAAGGCGCTGGAGGCGCTCGGCGGAATGAAGCGATTCGACATCCAGGGCCACCGCGTGGGCCTGCTCATCAACGCCCCGCCGCACTGGAAGCTCGAGGGAAGCCACACCAGGATGGAGGTTGCGCTCGCGGTCGCCAAGATGTGCCTCGATGCTGGAGCCAAGGAAATCGTCGCCCTGCCGGTACTTGGGCCCAAGTTCTGGACCGGCTCGCCACTCTGCGAGACTCACGCCAAGGTGATCAAGTCGATCAGGGAATGCTCGGGAAAGACGTTGGAAACGAAGATCCCCAAAGGCGTCCTGCTCAAGTCGGGGAAGGTTCGGCCGGAGCTGCTCGACGTGGACATTCTGGTGAACCTCCCCGTCGCCAAGCACCATGTCGGGACCCTGTTCAGCGGCAATCTCAAGAACATGATGGGCGGCCTCGATCACGAGACCAACGCGTTCTTCCACAACGGCTCGGGCAAGACCGGCTACGAGGATGTGGACTTCCTCTCGCAGTGCATCGCCGACCTGAATACGCTGCGCAGGCAGAACCTGTGCGTCGTCGACGCTACTGTCGTCCTGGGAACCAATGGCCCCGCGGGCCCCGGCGAACTGCTCAAGCCGCAGAAGATCGTGGCCGGCACGGATCCGGTCGCCGTCGACGCGTACTGCGTGACCCTGCACAGCCGCCAGCCCAAACAGGTTGTGATGCTGGCCAAGGCCGCCGCGGCAGGAATCGGGCGCGCCGATCTCCAGAGGCTCAGCGTGCAGGAGATCGCGATCTGAAAAGCCGGCGAGAAACGCAGTCGGGCCAGCACGATCACGATTCCGCCGCGTGCTATCTTCTCTGATGTTGTCTCTTTCATCCAAACAAGGCTTATCCGTCGTGAAATATCATCGCACCTTCCTGATTGGCTTTCTTGCGCTGCCCCTCTCGCTGGCCTGCACCGGGGCCACGGTGCAGGCAACACCCGGCGGCGGCGGTTCGCCGAGCGGTGGAGGTGGAAACCCGGGCGGCGGCGGTGGTGACGGCGGCGCAGGAGGCCACCTCACCATCATCAGCAACCTTGATGCTTCGCCGATGGTCAGTGCTTTTGACGCAGGCAGCCCGGAGCCGCTTCCCGATCTCAAAGGGTATCAATGTGACGATGCCGGTACCTGCACTCTCTGCCAGCCGGTGCGCATCCTGTCGCTGGGGCAGCCGGCGAAGTATGGCGCGAACAGCGGCAGCACCGACAACACGGATGCCTTCCAGGCGTTCATGAACAGCAATACCAAAGGCACGGCAACCATGCAGATGCTGCAAACTTTCACGCACATCACGGACTTGGATCTCAGCAACTACGACGTCATCATCTTGCAGGCCCTTTACACCAACCCTTACGACACCACCACTGGACTGTGGACGTACAACGCGGCCGACGCCGCGGCATTGTACGACTGGGTGAACAACAAGGGCGGCGCGATTATCGCGATGTCAGGCTATTTCAGCGATAGCACGGTCGAGATCGTGCCACTCAATCAGCTGCTGGCTCCCTTCGGCATCACCTACGATGGGGACAATACCTACACCAGCAACGACTGTCCCAACACCCCCAACTCGGGAACGCTCTGCTATTGCGCCTATGGCTCGATTCCATTCAACAACTGGAACACTCAGGTTCCCGACATCACGAGGAATCTGGGGAAGGTTGGCGTCTTCATGGGTCGGTCGATCACATGCCCGGGTGCGGACTGCCAGATTGTCGGGACGAACAACGTCGATACCGCGGCTCAGTCCAAGATCGCCGGTGCAGCGAAAGTCGTTGGCAAAGGCCGGGTCTTCGCCTGGGGCGACGAGTGGGTGACCTACACCAGTCAATGGGGTTTGACGCCGGATCCGCAGTATGACGATGCCGTCAAGTACGCACAATGCGTTGGTTACACGCCGATGACTTCCTACACCGTGCCTCAGTTCTGGTACAACGTCTTCAGGTGGGTGGCCCAGACCACGTGTCTCACCATCGTGGTGCCCCCGACCGCCGGGCCCGTGCCGCAGATTATTGAAAGCTAGTATTCTGTCTCTTGGCGAGAACTTGCTTTCATGGTCCAGTGTTGGGTGCAGGGACCGAACCTGTCGAAATCGCAATGAATCATCGAGGATCAGCTTGGCGTCTTGCTCATCTTCGTCGCACTCCTTCGAGCGCCGAGATGGCCATGCAGGTGGGGACACCAAGGAATTCGTGGAAATGGGGGCTCTGCTTCGGCCTGCTGCTGCTTGCGCTTTACTGGCTCTATGGGTGGCGTCCTTTCCGGCCTAGTTGGATCCCTGTCGACGATGGCCTCTACATTCGCAACGCCGAGGGTATTCTCAACTGGAACTTGTGGCAGGGCTCTTCTTGGCTTGGCCAGTTTGACGGTTTTTCTTTGGCAAAGGCCCCTCTTTTCAGTGTCTGGCTGGCCCTCCTTCATCTTCTTGGCATCCCGTTGCGCGTGGGTGAGTTCGTCCTGCTCGTAGGCGGCCCTTTCCTTTTCAAGAGCGCGGTGCGACCCGCTACCACGCTGGCGCGCTGGGAGTTTGCCGTTGTCACGGTGCTTCTCGTGGCCAATCCTATGCTTCCCGAAGAATTCAGGCTGCTGCGGGAGACCTTGCATGTTGCACTCACCAACCTGTGTCTCATCGCCGCCGTGGGATTGGCGCTGCGTGCTGAGGAGTCGCCGCGGGAGCGCATGCGCTGGGCATCGCTGACCGGCCTCCTACTCGGCCTCTGCTATCTCAACCGGGAGGAGGCAACCTGGATTTCGATGGCTGTCTGTGTGGCGATTGCGCTTGTGCTTGCCCGTGCTGCGTTCCAATGGCGGCACGCGCGACAGTCCCCACTTCCAACTCTCAAGGCACATGGTCATGCTCTGCTTGTTCTTGGCGCCGGATTCTTGCTCCCCGTCCTCATCGTCTGTGCGCTCAACCAGGCGTACTACGGTTCTTTCATCACCACGTTTCGGCGCAGCCCGGCTTTCACCGGGCTCTATCAGCGCCTCACGAGTCTCGAACCCAGGGGCCACCAAGCCTACGTACCGGTCGCCCGGGCCACCCGGCTGAAGGCCTACCAGCTTTCCCCGACTTTCTCTCGGCTCAAACCTTTTCTGGAAGAGCCGGGGAGCTACTGGGCGGCGGGCAACAATGAGCACGCGGTGTTCAATGGGCGCAGCTCCGCCGACAAGGAGTTTTTCGTATCCTATTTTGAGTTTTGCCTGCTCTACGCCGCCCAGCAGGCTGGGGCAAAGACCGCCGGCCAGATGGAAGCCATGTTTCGCAATATCGACGCCGAGCTTGAGGAAGCTGTGCAGGCAGGGAGGATTGAGGCCGGATCACACGGACCAGCCATTCTGGCCGCGCCTCGGCCGGGAGATTTCAAGAGGATTTTGTCGGCTAGCACCGTTTCTCTTTCATCGCTCATCAGGGCGGGCCGAGCTACCACCAACTGGCCGCCTGCCACGTCCGCGGACCACGCACGGCTGGATGACCTCGCTCGGCTTACCCATTCCGCGGTGGTTGCCTATCCTCAGGACAGCATGCACCACGCGGCACGGGAGTTTGTGTTTCGTTGGATCAAGAGAATTCAGCAAGTGCTCTTTCCCGCGGCTTTCATCGCGCTGTTCGCTCTGCTGACCTGGAGAAGAAAGGAAGTCTTCACCTTGGCCCCTTCGGGCCGAGCGTTTGTCGTATGGTCTACGGCGATCCCGCTCGGCGGGCTGGTTGCTTTCTGCCTGAGCATGGCCGTGGTGGACGTACTCGGCTTCAAGTTCCTCGGTCTGGGGCGGGGCTACAACGAACTCGGCTTTGCTCCGTTGTCGGTCTTCTGCGCCTGCGTCTTCGTGGGGGTGATGCTCTTTGTTTCGCGAAGCGGAACACCCCTGTCCAGATCTGAGGAGACCCCTGCGCCCCAGGAAGCCCCGGGATGAAAACCGTTCGCTTCTGCATTCTTGGCGCGGGCCCCTCGGGTCTCGCCTTCGCCGCAGCTCTGAAGCGAGCGGGGTGCGATTCGTTTCTTGTGTTGGAAAAGCAGGCGGAAGCCGGCGGGCTGTGCCGGTCCGCTATGGTTGACGGATCGCCGCTCGACGTGGGGGGCGGCCACTTCCTCGATCTGCGTCGGGTGCGGGCCCTGGAGCTGCTCTTCGAGTTCATGCCGCGCGACGAGTGGCGGGAGTATCGACGAATCAGCACCATCCGCATTCGAGGCGTCGAAATCGAACATCCCTTGGAGGGCAACCTCTGGCAGTTCGCGACCTCCGACCAGTTGGACTTTCTCGAATCAATTGCACGGGCTGGGTGCGTGCGCGGTGAGCCCGAGCCCGCGACCTTTGACAGTTGGATTCGCTGGAAGCTGGGCGACCGAATTGCGGAGGAATACATGCTCCCGTACAATCGCAAGCTCTGGTCCCTGCCCCTGTCCGATCTTGGGATCGATTGGCTGCACAAACTTCCTTCGGTCTCGTTTCGCGAGGTCCTGCTCAGCGTTCTGCAGAGAAAATCCCAGGGCACGCTGCCCGCGCACGGCCGTTTCCTCTACCCGCGCGCCCACGGCTATGGCGAGGTCTGGCGCCGTATCGCCCAATCGCTGAGCGATCGCTTCATCCCCTCCTATTCGTTGAGATCGATCGACATGGAGAAGCGAATCATCGACGGCGCAATCAAAGCGGAGTTCATCGTCAACACCATTCCATGGACGCTCTGGCCGCGACTGACCGAACTGCCGGAGGCCATCCGAAACGCGGTGGCATCGTTGGTCCACACGGGCGTACACGTCGACTACCATCCCGAAAATGTCGCGAGTGCGGCGCACTGGATCTACGAGCCCAGGGAAAGCGAAGGGCATCACCGCCTCTTGCTGCGCCACAATTTTTGCGAGGGCGCGCGTGGCCACTGGACCGAAACCAACGCGAGGAGGTCTCGCGCTCCGGACGGGACTCGCTTCGTCAACGAGTTCGCCTATCCGGTCAGCACGCTTGGCAAGTCCGAGGCCATCGGAGCAATTGTCGATTGGTTTCGCGGGCGCGGGATTATCGGGATTGGACGGTGGGGGACATGGGAACACATCAACTCGGACGTGGCGGTCGACCTCGCACTCAAAGCGGCGGAGGAATGCCTTGGCTCGTGAAATGAAAATCACACTCTGTCTTCTCGTGTTCAACGAAAGGTCAGGGTGCGAAGTCGATGTGCCCAAGCTGCGGCGAGACACCTTCGACGATGTCTACGCGGTCGACGGCGGGAGCACGGACGGCACGGTGGAGTACCTTGAATCGCAGGGTATTCCCGTTTTCAAGCAAGCCAAACCGTCGCTGAACGCGGCCTACGCCCATGCGGTCGAGATCTGCAAGACGGAGGGTCTCGTCGTGTTCTTTCCCAAGGGCACGCTCGACCCAGATTGTACCAAGGAGATGGCGGACATACTCAAGCAGGGCTACGATCTCGTCGTCGCCAGTCGCTTCATCGATGGGGGACGCAACGAGGAGGATCATCGTATCCTCAAGCCGAGGAAGTGGGGCATCAATGTCTTGAGCATCACGGCGTCACTCGTCTGGCGACGCGAAGGCTGGAGGATTCGCGACGTTCTTCACGGGGTCAAGGGTTTCACTGTGTCGGCCTATCGACGCATGAAGATCTCCAGTGCCGGAGTGACAGTGGATCTCGAGATGGCGGTGCGTTCATACCGGCTGCGCATAGCGCGGACTGAGTTCCCGGTCCTTGAAAGTGAACGTCGGTCCGGCGAGACCAGTTTTCCCATTTGGCCGACGGGAAAGAAGTTGGGCCGCTTCCTGCTGGCCGAGATGTTTCGGTCGCCCAGATAGATGTGGTTTTCGGTGCCGGCGGTACCGTCCCGTCTGACTTCATGTGCACGTTGTTCCCCAGTGCTACCAGCGCCAGGTCCTCCCAGAATTGGCCACCCGACGGCCCCGGATGACGGGTTGGCGAAGGACAACCGGTGAGCCACCCGGCCTTCCCGCCCTTGAAATTCCTCCATAATTCCCGCTCTGTTGCTGTTGTGCACACGAAAATGTGGAATGTCCCTGTGCGCAGCTGGAACAAGAACGGACAGACGACAGACGCAAGCAGGCAAGCGTGGGCATCCAATCCGACAGACGGTCATCTTCGTTCCAGAAAAAATTTCAACAAACCGGGGTGGTTCATGCTGTTCTCCAAACGAACATTGGGCGTGTCGCTTCTTCTCGCCGGAATGACCCTTGCGGCTGCGGCCTTGGCCCAGGATAGGCGTCTTCCGTGGCAGAAAGATCCGGGCCCCATTGCCGGCCGATGGTCTGTGACGTGCGAGGATATGGCGGGAATGGTTGTCGAGTTCGGCGTAGATGGGAAGAAAGCAACAGGGCGAATCTCTCGCCTGGGCAAGGCGGGCGTCTTCGGCTACTCAGTCGGAGAAGACATCCTACGGCTAGAAGCCGACAGCTATGGTGATTGGGTAGGACAGCTTCAGTGGCGGGGCCTAGG
Organism: Myxococcales bacterium; assembly: GCA_003158735.1. Lineage (GTDB taxonomy): Bacteria > Myxococcota_A > Polyangia > Fen-1088 > Fen-1088 > Fen-1137. The sequence continues at coordinate 7,778 of PMLB01000126.1, forward strand.
CGGCAGTCCGCGCTGGGATCCGATTCGCTTCGTGGCGACCTCCACTCAACTAAATGCCACCATGACCACGGACAACTGCTACAAGAGGATGCCGCGGTCTAACTGAGGCGCGAAGCCCCCACTCCTGGCCATGAAGAGCGTCGCGACGCCCATGGACATCCTGGACATTGGAACCTTCGCGTACCTGCTGACAGGACACCAGAAAGCCGTGTGCCGCATCTTGCGCCACGGTCTTGGGACCGATTCCCTCGCGATGGCGCGGGGAGCCGGAAACATCAATCGCCGCCGCGCATCTTCCGACAGATGCACGTCCGGATGCAAGAACCCTCACTACTGCGGAGACAAGAACATCGACGCCGATCGAGGCGAGCGATGCGACCTTGGCAGCGACGTCAACGGCGTCTACTTCGACACCGACGGCAATCCAAGCGCCGTCCAAACTGACACGGGGGGTGGCGAGATGAAATGCACGAAGACGTGCATGATTCCCATCCACCAATCATAGGTCGCCGACGAGTCAACATCTTGATCGGCGCTGGCTGGGGCCCACAGCCCTGGCTGCGGTCTTCGACTTGAAGGTTGCCATGGCGAGCAGCGACGATTCCATTGGGGGAGTTGCTCGAATTCGGCACCACCAATTCGGTAATGGTTGCCCCTGGCCAGGAGGTCATCCGCGACCTGTGGTTACCGGCGGTGCGACCGCCGAAATCGGCGGCCTGCACCACCACCGCTAGCAACGCCTCGCTGCCTGACCGGCGCAAGCCTCTGCCCCACCCACGCCGACATGGATGGCCAACCTCTGCCCACTCGACGAGGAAGGCCCCGCTCCGATGCCTATCACCTCGAGAAGATCCTGTCGACCATTCTGCGCGTGTGGGGGGACAAACAACAATTCGCTGGGCTGCGGAAATCAATCTGCGGTCCAGATCGGGCAGAGAGACGAGATGCAGCCAGATCGCCGATCGCAACATCGTTCTTCCGGCCGCACCAAGGGCATAGTACAAAATGGTCGTGGGCACGCGCTGCCCACAACAGCGGCATGAAGAAGTCACGCATACTCATCCTGTTCGACACCGACTCGGAACCGCCGGCAGGGCAGGACTACTCGCGCCAGATCGAATCCGCGGACGAGGCGGAGTTCGACGTGGCCCGCGCGCTGCGTGGCCAGGGCCACGAGGTGCGCCTGTTCGGCTTTCGCAATGATCTCGACTCGCTGGTGGCTGGCCTGCGCGCCGAGCCAGTGGACGCGGTGTTCAACCTGTCCGAGCGCTTCCGCAGCCAGTCGGGCCTGGACTACGGCGTGGCCGCGCTGATGGAGATGTTGGCTCTGCCCTACACAGGCGCGTCGGCCGAGGGACTGATGTTGGCGCGCAACAAGGCACTCACCAAGATGGTGCTGGCTTACCAGGGGCTGCGCATCCCGCACTTCTTCGTGTGCCTTCGCGGCCAGCCGGTGCAGCGCCCGAGCGATGTGCGCTTCCCGCTCATCGTCAAGCCGCTGGACGAGGACGCCTCGGTCGGCATTGCACAGCGGTCGGTGGTGCACGACGATCCGGCGTTGACCGAACGGGTGGCCTTCATCCATACCCGCCACAACACCGCGGCCATCGTCGAGGAATTCATCGCCGGGCGCGAGCTTTACGTGGGCGTGATCGGGAACGATCCGCCGCATGCGCTACCGCCCATCGAGATGGTATTCGGCCAGGACGCCACCGAGGAGAACCGAATCGCCACCTTCAAGGCCAAGTGGAGCCACAAGTACCGCGAGGCGCGTGGTATCCAGAACTGTATCGCCACCAACCTGTCGAAGGAGCTAAGGGAGCGTCTGGCGGATGTGGCGGTGCGCACCTACCAGGCCGCCGGCCTGCGCGACTACGGCCGCATCGACGTACGCCTGGCCCACGACGATGAGATCTACATCGTCGAGGCCAACCCGAATCCTTACTTGGCCGACGGCGAGGATCTGGCGTGGGCCGCGGAGGAGGGCGGCGAGCCCTACCCCCAGCTGATCGAGAAGATCGCCGAGTTGGCCACCTCGCGCGGGCGCAAAGCGTAGGCTCGCGGCGGCCTCTCACACTGACCCCGAACGAGGGGTGGCGAAGCACACAACGGAAGCTGTTGCGGCGGACAGGCGTACGTCAGTAGAGTCCGACGATGCGGCTCTCCGCAGGGATTTCGCTCGTGGCACCGCCATCAAAACCTCGCCTGCCTGCGCCTGCTGCCGCATCGACCGTCGTGGACGGCCTGCGGCGGCTTTGGTGGATCCATCTGCCCATCATTCTGGCCATGAGTGCGGCGGTCTGGTTGCTTTTCCACGCCCGCCTGCCGGATCCAGAGAGCCCATTTTCTGGCCACAGCTTGCTATATCTGCTGTCAGTTCCCTATGTGGTGCTAACCATCGTGGGGCTGCTGACCCCCAGTCGCCCGCTTCCCGACACCGAGTCTCGTCGGGTTGGCCGCCTGGTCATTTGTCTGGTCAGCAAGGGAACCAATCCTGAGACCGTACGGCGCAGCTACTGCAACTTGCTGCCGCTGGTCGGTGGGGCAGTCGAGTTGAGCGTCGTCACCGATCACGTTCTGGACATCCCGCATCTTCTGGTTCCAGCGGAATTCCAACCCCAGCACGCCCAGTACAAGGCACGCGCACTGGAGTATTTTCGTCAGCAACAGCGGTTCGGTCCGCACGACTGGGTTCTGCACCTGGACGAGGAGAGCAGGCTTGACCGGCACGGGCTGCAGGCTTGCTTGGACTACTGCCGACGGTCGTGGTTCTTGTATGGCCAAGGCGCGATCTTCTACAACAACCACGATTTCTGGCGGCACCCGCTGTTGGCCGCTGCGGATTGCGTTCGGGTAGGCGACGACCTGGCCAAGTTCCATCTGCAACTCGCCCGGCTGCACAAGCCGGTTTTTGGCCTGCATGGTTCGTTCCTTCTGGCCAAGGGCAGTCTCGAGGACGAAATCACATGGGATCTGCAGGGCAGTCTGGTAGAGGACTACGCCTTCGCACTTGAGTGCATGCGCCGGGGCTACGGCGTAGGTGAAATCAACGGGATCGTGCGCGAGCAGAGTCCCAAGAGCGTCATGGACTTCTTGCGCCAGAGGCGAAGGTGGCTGGTGGGCTTCCGGGGGCTGTCCCGCCTGTCGCCCTGGGCACGTCTATGGGGGGTGCTGTGGTCAGCCAGCCCGCTGGTGAAGATGGCCACGGTCGCCGATGTGGTATTGGCGCGCAATCTGTCTCTGCCGTTAGCCGCCGTGGGCAGCCTCTTCGCCAGCACTTTCCTCTATCTCTACCTGGTCGGCTCGGTGTTGCAGGATCTGGATTGCGGCACGCGCCCGCGCACCCTGGTAAAGCGCGCCTTCACCACCGCGCTTTTCTTCCCGCTCTCGTACGCGTTGGAGAGTGTGGCCGTGTTGTGGGCGTTCGTGTCCAGGGAACGTTGCATCGGCTTTCAGACCATCCGGAAATAGGAGTTGCCGACAAGTGGTACGGTCCTACGACGGCATGTCTGCGGCGTTGAGCCGCTGGGCCGACAGCGTTCTGTCATCACAATGTCGGTCGACGGTTCAGCACCATGACGCGCACCGGCCGCAGTATGATGGCGATCCTATGCCTGTTTCGAATCCGAATCTGCGGCGGATGAAGGAAGACTGGAACGCGCGTGCCCGGCGTAATGCCCGGTGGTTCATCAACACCGTCCACCATCGACAGGCCGACGGCGAGTTCGATCGAACCGGCCGGCTTGAGGTGGAAAGGCTGGTGCGCGCCGATCTGCCGCTCCTCACGCAGGGGCGTGATCCCCGCCGCCTGCGCCTGCTTGAGATCGGCTGCGGCATAGGCCGGATGACCCGTGCGCTGGCGGAAATCTTCGGCCAGGTCTACGCCACCGATGTCTCGGGCGAGATGATCCGTAGGGGGCAGCGACGCCTGCGCGATTCTCCGAACGTCGTTTTCTCCGAAACCAATGGTGTCGATTTCCGTTCATTCGCCGATCAGTTTTTCGACGTCATCTTCTGCGCGTACGTCTACCAGCACGTGCCGAGCGCGGACGCGATCCGCGCCAACCTCGCCGACGCATATCGCGTGCTCCGACCCGGCGGGGTCTTCAAGTTCCAGACCAACGGCGTCACCAACGAAGCGTTCCGCCGAGCGCCCAAGGACACCTGGTCGGGCGACGCCTTTGATGAACCGGCCGTTCGCTTGCTGGCGCAAGAGCTGGATGCGCAAATGATCAGCGTCGCGGGGGTGGGAAGTCAGTATTGTTGGACAGTCTGGCGACGAAGGATGGCGAGCAGTCAGGCGGCAGACGCGCCGGTCTCGCTATCGGCACCGGTGCCGGATCCCGCCCGTGGCCGACGACAATCGGTCGTGATCACGGGCCTAGACGCAGAAACCGCGGATATCAACAACGTGGTGGTCCAGCTGGGCGACGCATGTGTTGAACCCCGCTACGTCGCTCCTGCGGCTGACCACGCCGAGGCCGTGCGCATCGAGTTTGACATTCCTGCGAGCGAGCCCGCGGGCCTGCGCCCCATCACCATTCGGCTCAAGAGCGGTTTCTCTTCGCCGTTCACGACCATTGAGGTCGCAGCGGCTCCCGCCCTAGTTCCCAGCATTGTCCTTGTCAGCAATGACAAAGACGGCGGCCTCGACATTGAAGCGACCGGCCCCAGGTCCCATGTCCGTCTCTTCGTCGACGGGATTTTTGCCTGGCCGGATTGGCAGCGTCTCAGCGTGCTGCTGGGACAAGAACGCCTCTCGCCTTCTCGAATCACCTTCGTGCCGGGAAACGGCCTGCATCTAGTTGGGTTTGCGCTGCCCGACCTGCTCCCCGGTGACGTTCCAGTCGCGCTGGTGCTCGACGACTGCCGGTCCGCCAGCGTGACCTTGCATGTGAAACGAGAGCCGATGCTGGCGCGCCTGGGCCGGCTCGCGCCCAAACGCCTGCAGCGCGCGGTCGAACGGGTTAAGGAACTGCGCCCATGGTGACTGCCGCAAAGCCGAGCGTCGCCGAGATCGAGCGCGCGCTACTTCAGAATGCCGTCGGAGACGCGGCCCAACAATACATCTCCAACCACGCCCTGCGATATCGCGAAACCATTGGTTTCATCCCGGTTGACCGGCCAATGAAGGTCCTCGACCTGGGTGCGTTCACGCCGCTCACGGTCCTGCTGAAACACATTACTCCACATCAGTATACCGTGCATGCCGCGCCGGGGCCGGACCACTTCCCCGACATCAAAGTGGGCAGCGAACTCTTTCCCTTCCATCGCTTCGACCTGGAGAAGGATTCGTTTCCCTTCGCCAACGAAGCTTTTGACATGGTGATTTGCGCCGAGGTGATCGAACACCTGGGACTCGATCCCCTCTTTATGATGAGCGAAATCAATCGCGTGCTCGGTATGGGCGGCTGGCTGCTCCTGACCACGCCCAATATCGCATCCACGCGCAGCATGATGAAGGCGCTGCTGGGGTATGCGCCCTATTTCTACTCCGCCTTCACGTTGACGAGGGACCGGCACAATCGGGAGTACACACCGGGCGAGATTGCTTCGTTGGTCTCAGCCAGCGGCTTCGCCATGGAGAGTCTTGTCACCTGCAATGTGTATTTCCCGTCCAATCGCTTGCCTATGGCCACGCGTGCGCGCCAACTCCTCGTCGATACCCTTGTGCGCCTGCTCGACACCTCGGCGTTGCGCGGCGATGCCATTTTCGCGCTGTCTCGCAAGATCGGGCCAGTGACCAGCCGCTATCCGGAGGACTTCTATGACATCGGCGCTCATCGCTCGTAGACGCGTGATCATGCAGTCGCTGCGCCTGGTGTGGGACGCGGCTCCTGGCTGGATGGTGGCCGGTTGGTCCATCGCTCTGCTGCAGGCTGGCCTCGGCCTCGGCGGACTCTACTTGACCAAACTGGTAGTTGACGCCGTCGGTGCTGTGGCGAAAACTCCGCAGGACGGCGGTGTCTCCCTGGCTTCCGCACTGGTCCTGGTCAGCGGCCTGGCTGCCGTGGCGCTGGCCGGCTCGCTTCTTCATTGGCTAACCGCGCTCGTCAATGAAGCGCAGGCGCAGTGTGTGAGCGACCACGTACAGGAGCTCATTCAGCGCAAGTCGATCGAACTCGACCTCGCCTACTACGAAAACGCCGAATACCACGACACGCTCCATCGCGCGCAACAGGAAGCCCCCTATCGACCGGTGGCAATCGTCAACGGCATCGCACAGGCAGCACAGGGCGGGCTGATTCTGGTGGGGCTGGCACTCCTGCTGGCTGCCACGCAATGGGGCCTTGCGCTCGCGCTCCTGGTGCCGGCGTTGCCCGCCATGTTCCTGCGCATGCGCTACGCGCGCCGGGTCCATGCCTGGCAACGGCAGAGCAGCGCCCAGCAACGCCTCGCCGCCTATCTGCATCTCCTGGTCACGGCCGCCGCCGCCGCCAAGGAAATCCGACTGTTCGATCTGGGTTCCCTTTTCGTAGGTCGCTTCCGCGACTTGCGGCGACGCCTGCGGTGCGAGCAGTTGAGTATGTCGGGACGCCATTGCCTGATGAATCTCTGCCTGAGCGCGGCTGCGGGGCTGGTGGCGTTCGGCGCCTATGCGTTCATTGCCTACCGTGCCCTGCGCGGCGAGATCACCGTCGGCGCCCTGGTCCTGTACTACCAGGCGTTCCATCGCGGGCAGGGGGCGCTCGGGGACTTCTTCAGCAGCCTGGCGGGCCTCTATGAGAACAGCCTGTTTCTCACGTACCTCCGCGATCTGCTGGCGCTCAATCCGCGCTTCTCGCCTGTGACACGGGCCGAATCGGCGCGGGCGGCGATCGGGCAAGGAATCGTCTTCGACAAGGTGGGGTTCTGCTATCCCGGAAGCGCCCGCAAGGCCTTGCATGACATTTCGCTCACTATCAACCCGGGCGAGCATCTGGCACTGGTCGGCCCCAATGGATCGGGCAAGACCACTCTGGTCAAATTGCTCTGCCGGCTGTATGCACCGACTGAGGGGCGCATCACTCTGGACGGCGTCGACCTGCAGGATTTCGACGAGGCGGCGCTCCGTCGCATGATGAGCGTGGTCTTCCAGGATTTCATCCGCTATCACGCCTCTGCCCGGGAAAACATCTGGTTTGGCGATAGCGTGCTTGCCGCCGACGACCCGAAGATCGCAGTCGCTGCACGCGCCGCTGAGGTTGACCGTCTCATCGCCGAGTTGCCGCACGGCTACGACACGATTCTCAGCAACTGGTTCGAAGGCGGCGAAGATCTGAGCGCGGGCCAGTGGCAAAGGATCGCCATCGCGCGCGCATTTGTGCGGCAAGCTCCACTGGTCATTCTCGATGAGCCGACAAGCGCGCTCGACGCGTTTTCCGAACACGAGGTCTTGTCGACCTTGCGCGGACTTACCCGGAATCGCACCTCGGTCATCGTCAGTCATCGCTTCTCGACGGTGCGCGACGCCGACCGCATCTGCGTGCTCGAGGATGGTTACCTGCGCGAACTCGGCGCCCACAACGAACTGATGGCCAGGCGGGGCGCGTACGCTCAGATGTTCACCCTTCAAGCCGGCGCCTATTTTCCCTCGCAGAAGGAATCGGTATGCGGGTGAATCTATTCTCGCCCTTTTCGCCGCTGGCCAGCGGTATCGTCACCTATTGCGAAGACTACGCAGCCGCCATGGAAGTGCGCGGCGTCGACGTCAATCGCGTGAACCGCTGGTTTTGGACAAGCTGGCGGTTCAATATTTCGGATAGGCAAAAGTCGCTAACTCTGCGCGCGCTCAATCACCTGCGCACAATCGGTCTGTCATCGCTGTACCCGCCTCCCGGGGAATCGCACGAAGCAATCAACCATTTCCACGTCAGTGGGAACCTGTTCACGCACATCCTGCTTCGCCATTTCTACCGCGTGAGGGGACCGCGTGTGGTGACGGTTCACGAACGACATTTCGTCACCACCAATCCGATCCTGCCACGCTTCTGGCCCGAGCAGTTGCGCATGCTCCGAGACAGCGATCTGATCGTGGTTCACACGGAAGAGCTGAAATCGCAATTGCACTCCGTCGATACGCCCGTCGAAATTCTGGGCCACGGTGTCTATCCCAGGCGCTATCAAATCGACCAAGCGGAGGCGAAAAGGCGAATCGGCGTTCAGGGGCCGGTGGTCGCGCACGTGGGATTCTTGTTCGACTACAAGGGTGTTGAACTGCTTCTCCGGGCTGCGGCGCGCACGGAGGCTACCATCCTGATCGTGGGCAGCGGTCCATTCGAAACCGAGGCGCGCCGCCTGGCGCGGATCCTCGCCCCGGGTCAAACCGTCTTTCGCCCCTACGCCAGCGCTGAGGACTTTCCCCACTGCCTGGCTGCCGCAGACGTGGTCGTGTTCCCCCGCAAGCACACACAGGGAGAATGCAGCGGGGTTCTGGTCCAGGCGATGGCGGCGGGCAAGGCCATCGTGGCACATGATCTGGGCTGCTTCCGGGAATACCTGTCGGCCGAGCGGGGCGTGCTCACCACGCCCGGTGATGTCGCTGAACTCAGAGCGGCGCTGCAGTCATTGCTGGCGAGCGCGCCGCTTCGGGCCCAGTACGGTCAGGCGAGCCGCAGGTTTGCCGATTTGCATCTCGCCTGGGACCATCTAGCCGAGCGGCACATCTCGCTGTTCAAGGGGCTGCACCAGAGCTCCGCCAAGACGTCATCCGCGACACGTGTCCCCGACAGCGAAACTGCGCGAAGTCGATAGCCTGCACCACTAGTGCCTCCGGTCAGAAGAGCGGTCANNGGATGGATCGGCCGCCCAAACCTGGCCGAAATTCTGACCGCAGGCACTAGTGCGCTACTGGCAAACGCCGGCGACGCACGTTTGGCCGGTGGCGCAGCTCTGACCACAAGCACCGCAATTTGCAGTGCCGGTGTTGGTGTTCGCGCAGTTGTCTCCACAGCGCTTCTGCGTGGCCAAACAGGTCGCGGTGCAGGCGCCTGCTTGACACATCTCACCTGCGGCGCAGGCATTGAAACAGCCGCCACAATGCCGGCTGTCGGTATTCACGTTCACACAGGCCCCGCCGCAAACTTCGAGATTGGCGGCCCCGCCGCAGGCGGCCCTGCACACGCCGGCAACACAACGCTCGGTGGGTTGGCAGATCACCCCGCAGGCGCCGCAGTTGTTCGTCGCGGTGGTTAGGTCAAGGCAGTTGCCGGGTGGGCACATCGTCGTCGCAGGGTTCGGGCAGGTCGCCGTGCAGCCGCCGCTTATGCAGTCCTGGCCCAAAGGACAGCTCACACCGCAAGCGCCGCAGTTGTTTCGATCTGTCTTGATGGCCGCGTAGAACGTGCCGCAATTGGCGTAGGCCCCGTCCATGGTGGTGATGAACGAGCTGATCTCCGTACATGCCCCCTCGATACAGGCCTCTCCCGGCACGCACGCCACCCCGCAGCTGCCGCAGTTGAGATATGATGTGCGCAAGTCGACGCACCCCGAGCCACATTGGATCAGGATTCCGCAGTTGTCGAGGCACGTGCCTTGGGTGCATTGCTGGCCGCCCGCGCATGCCAGGCCGCACGTGCCACAGTTGTTCTGGTCGCCGCTGATATTCGCAGAGCGGCCAGCGCAGTCTTCGATGACACCACCCGCGGCGAAGCTGACACATTTTCCGTTCTGGCAGATCGTGTCGGCGGGGCAGGCCTTGCCCGGGGCTCCGCAGTTGAGGGCACTTGCCTGGAAGTTGTCGCACACGCCGTCCACGACCTGGTAGCCGACCGGGCAATCCGATGCGAGACTGCAGGTTCCGGCGTTGCACACCTGACCAGCCTGGCAGGGCGTGCCGCAAGCACCACACTGGCTGAACGATACGCGGGAACCGCAACGGTCGGTGGTGCACAGCAGGTCGGAAGAGGCACAGTCAGGATAGCAGGCGCCACCGATGCAGTTTTCCGTCGGCGCGCACAGGTTAAAGCAAGCGCCACAGTTGTTCTCGTCGCTGGTGAGGGTTGAGCACGTGCCGCCGCAATTGCTCTGCCCCGTCGGACAGGTTGTGGTGCACGCGCCAGCCACGCAGACCTGGCCGGGGCCGCACGCGTTGAAGCAAGTCCCGCAGTTGCCAGTATCGGTGAGCGTGTTCGCGCAGCCTCGCCCACACTGACTGTACCCTGGGCCGCACGCGGTTGTGCAAAGGCCGTTGACGCACACCTGGTCCGGGTTGCAGGCCGTATCGCACGTACCGCAGCGGTTGGGATTGGACGCAAGGTCAGAGCAAGTGCCGCTACAATTGGCGGCTGTTATGCAGGAAATGGCGCATTGTCCATTGGCGCAGGCCATGCCATCGGCGCACAGGACACCAACCGCGCCGCAGTTATTGGAATCGTTTACCACGTTCACGCAAGCCGTGCTGGGGCCTTCGTTGGTGAACACGGGCGCGACAAGGGTGCTGCCGGGACAGGCCGTCGTGCAGACGCCGTTTGAGCACGCCTGGCCGCTGGGACAGGACGTGCCACAGGCGCCGCAGTGTTTGGCCGTCGTCTTGAGGTTGACACACAGATCGCCACACAACGTGAGATCTTTGGAACAAGTGGCGGTGCAGTGGCCGCCCACGCAGGCTTGGTTGTCGGGGCAAACATTGTCGCAGAAGCCGCAGTTCTGTGGGTGGCTGAACGTGTCCAGGCACCCCGCGCCGCAAATGGTGCGTCCCACTGCGCAGCTATCGGTTGCGGGAAAGTCGACGTAGACGGGAAGTTTGCTGCTGTTCGCTGAAGAACAGCCAAAGGCGGCGACCATGATGATGCTAGCCAGTGGCGATACGGCGAGAAATTTCAGATGGCGGCTCATAATGTTCTCCTTGCCTTGCGCGGGACGATCTCCGGAGTTGCGTTAGCGCTCAGCCTACTTGGATGCGGTCGCGTCGCTGAGTGTTGCGACCAAGTCTTCGACGACCTCTCACCAGCATCTATTCTCAAGTCTAGTCGCGTGGGGAGCCCGCNNTTCAGGGTTCCCATATCAGAGCCCAAAATTGTCATGGGGCTGCGCGGCAAGTGTGGGCGAACGCATCCGGAAATTTTGCGAAGGTTGCATGCGAAGAAGGAAGACCCCACACTGTCTGGTGGGGAGTTGGGCCAGTCAAGAGAAGCCCAACGATGTCCCCATTCAGGACGTAAACGCGGATGGCGACTCGCACGACTCGCGGAAAACGAGATCAGTGGCAGCCGTGCCGGCGCTGCCCAGAGCAAGTGCATGACGACACCGGTTTGATGAACTTGTGGGGTCTGATGGATGCACTTTGCCTCCCGCTAGGTTAGAACAGCAGACATCCATTCTGTCGGTGAGATACACAAGAGGAGATAGTCGATGATAAAGATTGCTACCAGGTCTTTGGTTCTGCTTCTCGCATTCTCGGTTGTTCTTGCGGCTTGCGGAGGCGGAAGTGGCGGTGGCGGTGGCGGCGGCGCGGGCAGTGGCGGTGGCGGCGCAGGCAGCGGTGCTGACGGTGCCGGCGGAGGACAAGGCAATGGCTATACCGTGACCTACGATGGCAACGGCGCTACCGTCGGCAACGTCCCGGTTGACTTGGCCAACTATGCGGAGGGGCAGACCGTCACGGTGCTCGGAAATACAGGAAGCCTGGCATACACCGGGTACTCCTTCGTGGGATGGCAGACCAAGGCTGACGGATCCGGCGCGACCTATGCGCCGGGCCAGACCTTCCAGATGGGCACGGCAAGTGTCACCCTGTATGCCCTATGGAGCGCGGGCTATGCCTACGTGACAAATCAGATGGGCCAAAACATTTCGCAATACACGATCGGCCCGAATGGGGCGCTTGCGCCTATGACCCCGGCCTCGGTCGCGGCGGGTAGCGAGCCCATGTCAATCGCGATCGCGCCCTCGGCCAAGTACGCCTACGTGGGGAACAACCAGGACGGCACCGTATCCCAATACACAATCGGCTTGAATGGGGCGCTCACCCCAATGACCCCGGCCTCGGTCTCGACCGGGCCAGGGACCCCGTGGCCGATCTCCGTCGCAATCGATCCCTTGGGCACATACGCCTACGTGGTGAACGAGCTGGCTGGCAACTATGGCAACCTCGTTTGGTTCGCGATCGGCGCGAATGGGGCGCTCTCCTCCTTGTCCGCGCCGTACTCATTAGGGACTTACTATCTCTCCTCTATTGCGGTCCACCCCTCAGGCAAGTACGCCTACGTGACCACCTTGCGCAATGACTACCTGGTCTATCAGTACACGATCGGCGCGGATGGGGCGCTCACCCCAATGACCCCGGCCTCGATCCCGGCGGGCTCGGGTCCCCGGCAGATCACGCTGCACCCCTCGGGCAAGTACGCCTACGTGGCGTGCTACGATCTCGGAACCATCTCTCAGTACACGATCGACCCGAATACCGGGGCGCTCACGCCGATGGCTTCAATCACGGCGGGGCTGCAACCCTTCACCATCACGGTCCATCCCTCGGGCAAGTACGCCTACGTGCCAAACTCGAACGGCAATAACGTCTCTCAGTTCACCATCGACCCGAATAGTGGGGCGCTCACCGCCATGGCTACGGCCACGGTCGCGACGGGGATGGGGCCGGTGGCCCTCGCCGTCGATCCCTCGGGCAAGTACGCCTACGTAACGAACAGTGCACAAGGCAACATCTCGCAATTCACAGTCGGTGTCGATGGCGCGCTTACAGCCACGCCCAACACGGTCCCAGCGGGGTCGGGCCCCTGGTCCATCATCACCCTGGGAAAATAGCGTGGATGTGAAGAAGTGCCAACGGTTAGCACTCTTCTTCGCCGCCCTGTGCATTGTGTCGGCAGCTTTCTTCGAAAGCTACCTGCCCTACTATTTTGCCGATCACAACAAGCTGCCGTCAACGACGTTTCTTGGCCAGGTGGCCCACACCACCGACCAGAACATGTATTTCTCGTTCATCCGCCAGGCGTATGACGGAAACATCCTATTCAACAATCGCTTGACCGCCGCGCCCAACCAGGGTGCCTTTGTCAATCTTCAGTTTCTCGCTCTGGGGCGAGTCATGCGCCTGTTTCATCTGTCGGCCAACGCTGTTTATCAGGTGTGGCGTCTGGCCGGAGTCTGTTTCTTGGTCTTCGGTTTCACGCTGCTTTCCCTGGTGGCCTTGCCGACCTTTTCCAAGCGGCTGGCTTCTCTCTGCGTCTTCATTTTCTGCAGCGGGTTTGGAACCTTCATCTTCTTGGCGGCTGGCAGGGGATTCGTATCCCACGACACCCTCGTCGCACTGGCGCCCGATCTCTGGTCAGGCCTGCTGCCCTTTCCGCAGCTCATGCTCAACCCGCACTTTTCCCTTCCCCACGGCCTCATGCTTATCGGCGGCGCGCTGTTTCTCATGGCCGAAATGCGCTGCCAAGCCCCATGGCTCTATGTGGCCTCCGGGGCCGTGTTTCTCATCAATGGCTTTGTCCGCCCCTACGATCTCATCTCGCTGGCGGTGGTGATCCCGGTATTTATTGCCAGCGAGGCCATCCGGCGCTTCGACTGGCGCAGCAGCGCCCTGCGCGCGATTCCGCTGGCGATGTCGTTGCCGGCGCTCGCGTACTCAATCTGGCTCTTCGAGTTCCATCCCATCTTCAAATACTGGTCGCAGCAAGGACACAACATCACATTCATGCCTTCGCCGCAGGTTCAGCTGTTCGCGTACGGCAGCATTGGCCTACTTGCCATGGCTAGACTGCTGCAGTTTAGAAGCAATCCGCTTTCCTTGGTCGAGCGATTTCTGCTGGTATGGTTCGTCGGGATCTTCGCTTGCGTCCATCTGGGCAGCCTGATACCAGCGCTCGGGTTCAGCCCGCAGAACGCCATTCCGCTCTTTGCGCCGCTGGTTGTGCTGGCCTTTTCTCTCCGCCTGGGCCTGCGACCCTTGCGTCGCTGGCTATTTCTTGCAGGGGTGGCTGCCCTGCTGGTCGTCGGCAACCTGGGCGGCGTGGCCTATTCTTCGCAGCCATTCATAGGCGGGCGCGACGCCCACAAGTTTTGCGCCACGGCCGACGAAATGGCGGCCCTGGACTGGCTGGACAGGAACCTGCGGCCAGGCGCCGTGGTGTTGGCCCTGCCGCCGGTGGCGAGCCGTATCAGCAAATACACCAGCGCCTCGTCGCTGGTCGGCCACTACAGCGTGACCCCGAAATACAATTCTACCATGGCCCGGGTAAGGCGCGTGTTGGCGGCCCACGAGTTCACGCCCTCCGAGCTGCGCCGGCTGCGCCACCTGGGGGCCGACTATCTCTTCGTCGGCCCGCAGGAGCAGCATGGGCTTGGCTTTGATCCGGAGGCGGCGCCTGGGCTGACGCGAGTTTTCGTTCAGGGAGGCGTGGCCATCTACAAAGTGGCGTCCCTGACAGAATAGCAACATCTGTCCTACCCGACCAGCTTGTAGCCAGCTGCGATTCAGGAGATTCGGGACTCGATGGGTCCGCCGGAGAGCCGCGTAGTCAATGAAGTTCTCGACGGACGAACAGGGAGGCCAGCACGGGGGTCAGTTGCAGAGCAGCTGCGCGTATCCCGATTGCCAACCTGCCGCCGTGCACGTGGCCAACTGACGCCCACCGGACGCACAATACGTGCACTCAAGGCCCGAGGTCGAGCACGCCACGCCGTCTGCCGGCGGCGATGCAGGACAGCCCGGATCTGGCGCGGCGAGCGTGGTGCAAGTCCACGTCGTGGACTGTCCGCCGCAAGGGGTTGGAATGCAGATGCAGCATTCACTGCCATAGGCGCATCCCCTCTTGACGGGACACGCGGCGCCGTTCACAGCCAGCACAGACGAAGCGGGGCACTGGGCTGGAACGCCGCTGTCAGGTTGTGTAACCGGCGGAGATCCGTCCGGCGGAAGATCACCATGATCCGACGGATTCCCCGTCATCGAGCCCTGCGGTCCACCCCCTGTCACGCACGGATCAGGCCCGAAGACAGCAATGAAGGGCCCCGCCGCAATCGGACCCACGGACGACGTCGTGGCCGTGTCCAGCGATGCCGCAACGAAGATTCGCCCGGACCCCGAGAGGTCCATCGCGATTCCGTAGGCGTCTGCACCGGCAGTCGTACCCAGGCCTGCCAACCCTGCCGGCTTGGAGGTTCCGTCGACAGCAGCCAAGTACAGCGGCTGGTCACCACTTCTGGGCAAGCTAGCGCTGCCCCAGGTGAGACTGCTCCAATAGGTGCCCGCTACCAGCGAGTTGCCGCGAGTGTCGGCGACTACTCCCCATGGAAAAGTCTCAGCGACTTGAGCGCCCGAGATGAGTGTGCCATCGATCGGACTGAAGAGCAGCACAAGGGCCGAGCTAACAGCAGAAAAGCTCGTCGTCTCAATGGTCACGGGTGTCGTGGGATCCAGTGTGTCTTCGACGACAACCAGTCGCCCCGCTGCATCGACCGTCATGCCCATTGGAAGCGAGGGTTGATCGAAACGACTCCAAACAGGCTTCCCACTCGGGTCGAGGCCGACGCGGAACGTGCCAACGCCAGTGCCCCAAGCACCGCCGCCACTCAGCGCTTGCCCCGCGACGAAGGTGTAGTCTTGCGAATCGACGGTCACAAAGATCCGGCCCGTGTCAAATGTGCCACCGGACGCCGCACCCCACACGACCGAGCCGTCCGCGCTTTTCAGTCGCGCAACGAAGGGCTGGGAGTTAGTGCCGGCCGATGTCCAGTTCGTCGAGCCGAGCGTGATGGTTCCGCCCGCTGTCCCCGCAATCACCGGATCGCCTCCGGACGCGATGGCGATCGAGTAGACATAGCCGCTGCCGCCGTTGGCCCATGTCTCGCCGGCCCACCCGAATCGCTGTGCCCAGATCGTCTGCCCTGTTGCTCCGATCTTGGCCACGAACGCGTCGCTGGTCAGGGCCACGAGCGGCGTTGTCCCTCCACCGAAGTCGAGCGTCTGCCCGAAACCACCGCCAAGATAGGCATTGCCCACGTTGTCGACGGCTAGCGCTGGCGACGCGTCGTCGAAGCTTGGGCCGCCGTAGCGGTTCGCATACACGAGCGCGCCAGTCGAGTCGAATTTCGCAAGGAACATGTCCTGGGGACCCGACGAGGTCAGCACCACGGTTCCAAACGACGCTGACAGGTCAAAAGACCCTGCCGCGTAGACATTGCCTTGGCCGTCCACGGCGATCGCCCATGGCCACGCGCTGATCGTCGTTGGCAACGGCCAAACCGCTTGCAGCGACAGTACGCCCCCGTCGCACGATGGGAGGCTACTTTCAACCGTTGTGCCCCCGGAGCCGGAGTGACCAGCGCCGCTACTCGTGAAGCCGCCGCTCAAGGTGCCGCCGGAATTCGCCACAGCCGCGTCCCCATTCGCTGCACCGCCTGAGCCACCCGTCGCGCCACCGGAGCCCATGCTCGCGCCCCCACTGCCACCCGATACACCGCCGCCCGTACTCATTGGGCCACCGCTGACGCCCCCCGAGCCGCTGCCAGCGTCCGCATCTTTGCCGGAACCGCCAGCACCCACGTCCGCGCCATCGCCAGCCGCGCCACCGGCGCCGCCCACCCCACGATCGATGGCCGCGTCCGGCTTGGCTGCGAGGTCCGAGGCCGCGCCATCCGGTTGGGCCGAGCCCACTGTTGTGGTCGTGCCGCCGCTCGCCCCGGCAGCAGCACCACCGCTGCCCACCGCTCCTCCGCTTCCACGGGTACTGCCTGAACCACAGCCAGCAAGCGCGGGCAGGCAAAGCGCGGCGAGAACAGAACAAGCGGTCCTGCCTGATATCAAACGAGTCATGGCTGCCTCCGGGTCGAGTGGGCAGGTTATCAGCAAATTCGAGGCCAACTTCAAGTCTGTCTCCCGACCGGGGAGCAAGCCGAATCATGGATGGGTACCCTCAGAATTCTGAGGGCTGGCGGACTCCACGGCCTTGGTCTCACCTTTCGCTTGGGCCCATCGCCCCGTGGTTGCCGGGCGACCTACTTCATCGGCGCCACCATCGGCACCTGCCGCGTTACATCCAATGACGTGCGTTTCCCGTAGGTCCGTACGAACCGAGAGAGGTGTTGACTGCGCCGCGCTC
>PMLB01000092.1 GCA_003158735.1 Myxococcales bacterium
TCACAATCCTGACGTACGCCCCGGGGACACTACCCCGCAGGGCTGGTGGCCTTCGGGCGGAGAGAGATGCACGCGCCAAGCGGCAGCCGTGTGTTTTGTGCCCGCTTCCGGACTTCCGCGGGTCTCGCTACCCAACTGACCGCGCACCGACGCAGAATCGTTGCATTTTTCGATCTGCCCGACGGTGAGTTACCCCCAAAGTTACCCCCAGAAAGGGGCAATGGGAGACGGGCGGAGCGGCACCAACTCGGACGCCGCACGGCCGCGCACTGTCTACGCTGTACTACTCTACTCTACCAACAATGCGAACCATGCAGGTTTCGGCAGCCGTGCCTGGGCAGGCGGAAGTCATGGCCGCACCACACTGCCGAGGCGCGAACGCAACCTGGCGATCAAGTCTGGGATTCCTCCTTCGCGCGCGAGGGCGCCCAGTTCTGGCACGGTGATTCCGAACATGGACGCAAGCCTCTGTCTCATCTCGCCCGTCGTTGGATGCACGAAGCTGTCTGATGCGGGCCTCGGCGCCCGGCGAGCCAGCGCATCCAAGCGGCGCTGCATGCCGCCGAGACTCACGGGCGCACCGTCTCCCGGGCCTGCCACGCTGTCAGCTCCAGCGGTGGTGAGCCCGGTGGGTAGATGATGACCTGGGTGGTGGGGGTGGCCTGCACGACTTGCACGTCAGACTGCGGGCCGCCGGGACCGCGGCCGTTGTCGGGCAGGTAGCAGAACACCATCGGCCTGTCCTCGGCTGGCCCCGACTGCTGTGTGAGTCGTTCAATTCGGCGCGCAATGCCTCGCAGATTCACGGTCAGAACCTGCCTCGATACCCTGGCTTGCTGGTGTGCTTGGCGATCTGTTCTTCGAGCTGCTCCAGTCTCGACACCATTTCGTCGATCTCCACCAGCTTGGTGGCGTTCTCCACAACCGCGCGGCAAGCCGACACGCGCGCAGAGTCCGCCAGGGCTTCACCGCTGGCCATCGCCACCAGGCCGGTGGCGGCCTTGCTCATGCCGGCGGCCAAGATGGCGCGGCCCATGGCGATGTTTTCGCTCATGCGCACCCGGATGGCGGCTGCAATCTCGGGCTTGCTCTTCCACCTTCGCCCGCTGCGCGCCGAGATGCTCGCAGCAGTGGCCGCATCGCCAAGGGTACGTCCCAGGGCCAGGGCATCGACGAACAGGATTTCGCGCGGGTTCACCCCGTCGCCGGCCGCGTCGTCATCGTTCTGGATCTGGCCATCGGCGGCCACCGGATGCGGGTCAATCATGCCGCTTGCCCCTGTTCTTCATTCGCAGGGCAATAGGTGCCCGTCGGCCCGGTGGTGCGCTTTCCCTTGGCAGCGTGATCACTTCGCGAAAGCCCCTGGGGAAGTCAGCATCCTTGCCCGCGAATTCGAGGAAGGCTCGCTGCATGGCTTCGGGCTCGGGCGTGCCTTCTTTGACCATGATGTCGGCCTGGTACTTGAAGCTGTCGAAATCCTCGGGTGACAGTTTCGAACGCAGGGCGCACTGGGCGCGCCATCGTCGTGTTGAGCAGTGCCGGTGACGCCAAGCCCTCCCCGAAACTGCAAGGCCGCACCACCGACAAGGCCACACCACCGCGTCTAGGGCCTCTGGTGACAATTCCCCCGCGTGTTCTTGGGTTCGCTGGCGTCGTTCCACCCCTTGGCAGGGATGCTCGCGCCTCAGATTCGCCAGGGCGTTCGCCAGGACTGGAGCAAATCGACCGGAAGCGCCGAAACGGTAGCCGGGGTGCAAGGTGGTCGGGCGCGGGCAGCGCAGAGTGAGGTAGCGAAGAACCCGTCCCACATGGAACGCGAACGCTTCGGCAGGCGGTGCCCAGCTCAGGTCCGAACCACGAACGCAACTGAACTTCGCGGAGCGGGAATCCCCGCACACGCTGGCGCGGGCCTGGCGCTCCAGCAGCTTCGGATCGCCCGTGGGCGTG
This sequence comes from Myxococcales bacterium, assembly GCA_003158735.1. GTDB lineage: Bacteria > Myxococcota_A > Polyangia > Fen-1088 > Fen-1088 > Fen-1137. The sequence continues at coordinate 1,948 of PMLB01000092.1, forward strand.
AGCATGTAGGCGATTGCCCTGCCCTTGTCCTGGATCTTGAGCCCCCAGATCGCGTGCCCGCCGTTTGCGCTGTCGACCTCCTCGACCGCTTGGCGAAGCTCGGACAGCTTGATCCCAGGTGGCGGCGATATGGTCAACGTCACCAACGTGGGCCGGGGCGCCTCCCCCGCGAGTCCATGCAGGACCGTCAGGGCCTGGCCTATCAGCACGTAGCCGAGGCGCTCAGTGCAACGCTGACAGCTCCAGTGGCAGGGATTGGCCCATCGGCGCCATGGTGGAGGGAGTTCTGCTCTTGAAGAGAGATCTACTAAAGAACCAAGTATGGCGTGCCCTGGGGCTGCAAAGGTAACAGGGGCAAGCGAAGCCGAATCGCCCAATAGGAACGCGGGCTTGACCTTGTCTCCGGTGGCGCTACAGGCCCCGGTGATGGTCCCGGACAAATTCTTCACCAGACGTTCTGGTGAAAGTTGCGCGCGGAAGCCGGTCCCCGGCTGGTCCAGCAAGACCTGGGGTCCCGAATTCATGGCTGCGCTGTTTCGGCCGTTGGCCGTGACTCTGCGATGCGGGCTGCGAGCCACCCGTCGACCTCGGAGGCGAGCCAGCCGACCGAGCGTCGACCCAAGCGGATCTGCTTTGGGAAAGTGCCCTCGGCCAGCCGCTGATAGATAGTTGACCGGCACAAGCCAGTCAGAATCTCAACTTGCTTGCGACGAAGAATCCTTCGTGCTTGGGTGCTGGTGGAGTCCATCTTGCTGCCTTTCTTGGCCATCGATGGCCTTGAAAGGCAGTCTGCGGAAGCGGACGGGACCCTACTTAGCTCACTCCCGCTTTTTTCAGGTGACGTCTGGCCATTCCTGAAGTGATACCCAGCCTCGATGCAATGATGCCGGCGCGTTCGTGTGGTTCATGGTCTTCAAGGTCACGCCACATCTTCACGACCTTGCGCCGTGTCTTGTCGCCTCTTCGTTTGCGTTTCAGGGCAGATGCGGCTGCGGCGGCCTTGCGTCTCCGATTCTCGGCGTCCAGCTTCTCACCAGCATGGAAATGCGCTATCGCATCCGGCACGCACGCGAGCGCGCGATCTGTCTCTTTGTCCTGGTTGGGCCGTGTGGAAAGTTGCCACGCAAAGCAGACGAGCAGGCGCACGGGAAATTGATCTTCCGCCTTGATGAAGTCTTCTTTCCCGGTGCCATGGATGATCCAGCTCGCAAGATACGGAACCTCACCTATAATCAGGTTGCACTCTGAAAGAAGCTCCTCGACCGTGCGGCCGGTTCGTTTCTCGGCGGCCTTGCCGACGGGATGGCGCCTGATGTATTCGAGCAAGTCGGTCTCTTCACCGCCGGCCTTGTAGTGGCGCAGTTGCTCCAAGTCGGCCTTGAATCGCTTTAGCGCTTTGATGTCCTGTGGGGATACCAGCGTTACCCCGGACGGTGGCAGCGGGGCCTTCATCTGGTCCAAATAGTCGTCCATCCCGCGGAACACCTCGCCGCCCTCCACGTCGGCCTGCCCGACGCTCGCTCCTTGCGCTGGCGGGCCGTTCGTCTTGTCCTGGCCCTGTTCCCCCACCGGAGCCGCAATCGCCCGCCCTGCGAAGGCTGGTTCCGGCGGTGCGTCCCGCGCGCTCCCAGGTCGCTTTGTCCCGCGCTTCTTGTCCACATCCCTCACTTTTCAGAAGCATCCCCCGGTTTCGAGCCTCACGGTATCGTAGCCGCGGATTCGATCCATGGTCATGAGTTGTGCTGTCTTGACGGAACTGGCGCCAATGGCGTTCACGGTGCCGTTGGCAGTGCCCAAGATTGTGTCCCCCTTCAGGAAGGTGGCCGTCACGAGACACGTGACCGGCCGGTCAGTCACGTTCCTCACTTGAACCATGACCCTGGTCATGCCGAAGCCAGTGTCTCGCACTGTCGGTTTACCGAAATGGACGGAGTCGCTGTTATCGGTGACGACTGCGGGTTCGGCGGATAGCGTCGCCGGCGCGGAATCTCTGATCCTTCTCCCGTCCTCGGACCAAACGAGAGCTGGGCCAACGATCCCCCCATGGGCGAAGGTTGCCGCCACCTTGTTCTGGCCGTTCTCGTACCAGGTAGTCGAAGGGCCATCCAACTCGTCATCTTTGAAGGTGCTCTCCTCCTCCTTCTGGCCGTTCTCGTACCAGACGGTCGAAGGGCCATCCAATTTGCCTGCCTTCAGGCTACTCTCCTGCCTCTTTCTGCCGTTCTCGTGCCATGTCCTGAAACGGCCATCCAACTTGTCATCTTTGAAGGTGCCCTCCTCCTTCTTCTGGCCGTTCTCGTACCAGGCGATCCAGACCCCTTCCTGCTTCCCGTCCTCGTATCGCCCCTCCTCCTTCTTCTGGCCGCTCTCGTACCAGGCGGTCCAGACTCCTTCCTGCTTCCCGTCCTGGTACGTACTCGCGGACCTCTTCTGGCCGTTCTCGTACCAGATAGTCCACGGTCCATTGCGGCCATCCACTAGAAGGCCGGTGTCACCTCGTTTGCCCCCTTCCCGTCCGTTTCGGTAATCCCCCTCCGCTTCCTTCTGGCCATTCGGAAACCAGTAGGTCCAAAGCCCCACCAAGACGTGGTTCTTGTCGGCGTCCTGTCTCACATGGCCGCGAGACTTGAGCGACCCGTTCGGGTACTTCTCCTCGCGGAGTTCCGTGGCAGTTCCGAGGCTCTTCAGCAGCCCGAGGACTAGCAGCCCGAGTACCAGCACGGACGCCATGACCCCCGCAACAATCACCGTGCCGTGAAGCTTCTCTTTTGGCCGAGTTTTTCGGTCGCATGTCGGACAGGGCGCGCCCTTCATGATCGGGTTGCCGCACGTCGGGCACGCGGTCAGTCCTGGCGTCGCGGCTCCCGTCCCCTGAACGAGAGGCCCGGTGGGGCCTTTCTCGACGATGCTGGCCTTCTTGAGGACCAGGCCGAGGATGAGAGCGCCCACGACGGGAAAGAGCCAGACGGCTGCAAGGATGCCAACACCGAGTGTGATGCCGATGGCTGCACCGGCCTGCGCTGCGCCGGTGTGCGCAGTGGACGCCACTTCGCTAGCGGCCAGGATGTAGTGGACGCCAACAACCGCCATGACGATGGTCCAGAGCACGACGAGGCTCTTGAGATAGTTCCAGCCCGTACCCCCTTCGCGCGTCTCGCCAGCCTTGAGGTTGCGCTTGGCGAAATACAGCGGAACGATGAAAAGCCAGAGCACCAACGTGCCGGCCGCCCAGACGGCGGCTTCTCTGAGAGTGTGCCTCCGCCGCTTGTGCGCATCGAAAAACACCCATGCGGCGTGAAAGAAGAGAGCCGCTGCGATCAGGTATTGCACGCGAAACCTCCATTCCCCATGTGACCATGGTCGCTCCATTCGGGATTCGCCGCAAACAGTTCCCGGGCACAGCTACCCCGCCCCCTCTGGCGGCCTTCGGGCGGAGCGGGACCACGTTGTCCGCCTCGGCCTCTGATTCTTCGGCTGGCACCGCCGTCGGGGCTATTCGTACAGCTCTGCGCTCGCGAGTACATATCCACTGCTGCTCGTGCTGCTCGCGGCGTTTCCGTTCCCGCCGGCGATGAGCACCTCCCCGTTGCCCAGCAACGTGGCGGTGTGCGAATCTCGCCCCGCCACCATACTACCCGTAGCGGTAAAAGTCCCCGCGCTTGGGTCGTATAACTCCGCGCTCGCGAGAGCGACGACGTCCAAGCCGCCAGCGATAAGCGCCATCCCGTTGGTCAGCAAGGTCGCCGTGTGGTTGTACCTTGCCACGGTGAGGCTGCCCGTCGCCGCAAATGTCCCGACCGTTGGGTCGTACAACTCCGCACTCGCGAGAAGTGTTAAAGTCCCACCGCTGACGCCGTTCCCGCCGACGACGAGCACCTGCCCGCTGCCCAACAACGTTGCAGTGTGGCCCGCCCTTGCCGTGGTCATGCTGCCAGTGGCCGTGAATGTCCCGGCTACCGGGTCGTACAGCTCCGCAGTGCCGGCTGCGCCCCCGCCGGCGATGAGCACCTTCCCGTTCGACAACAACGTCGCCGTGTGGTCTGACCTGTCCACGGTCATGGCTCCTGTCGTCGCAAATGTCCCGGTCGCCGGGTCGTATAGCTCCGCGCTTGCCAGAGCCCCACTGTTGGCTCCGCCAGCGATGAGCACCTTCCCGTTCGACAACAACGTCGCTGTGTGAAAACGTCTTACCGCGGTCATGCTACCGGTGGCCGTGAATGTCCCGGCTGCCGGGTCGTATCGCTCCGCGCTTGCGAGAACTGCGGTGCTGCTTTCCCCGCCGACGACGAGCACCTGCCCGCTGCCCAACAACGTTGCGGTATGGCCCGCCCTTGCCGTGGTCATGCTGTCAGTGGCCGTGAATGTCCCGGCTACCGGGTCGTACAGCTCCGCGCGAGCGAGGTCCGAATCTGAGTAGCCGCGGTCATAGGTGAGTACCGAGGTTTCCCCGCCGGCGATGAGCACCTTTCCGCTCGACAACAACGTCGCCGTGTGGCTGAACTTTGCTGTGCTCATGCTGCCCGTCACTACAAAGACTCCTTGCAGCACCGTGGTGCGGGTCGTGCCTGCGGTGCCAGTCGTCGTCCCGGAGCTGGTCGCGCCTCCCGTGGTGCCGGTTGTGCCCGCTGAGCTGGTCACGCCTCCCGCGGTGCCGGTCGTGCCCGCAGTGCCACCTGTGGCTGTGGGAGCGTCCAGCGGGCTGGTGGCGGAGCCATCGCTGCCGCCTGCACCCCCAGCGTCCACCGTGGGCGCGGCACACACGCACGCCGCAAAGGTGCCCGCCGAGGTACACGTCTGGGCGCCGGTCTGACCAGTGACACACGCACAGGCGACGCTGGCGCCGGGAATACAAAGAGGTGGTGTAGTGGACAACTGGCCGCCAGTTCCGCCGCTACCTCCGCCGATTCCACCCGGCCCCCCACCCGTTCCGGCGGAGCCGACGATGCCGCCCGCGACGGTGGAAGCGTCTGGTGGGCTCGTGGCCTGATTCCCGCTGCTGCAACCACCAAGGAATGCCACCAACAGACCCGAAAGCACAAAGCGCGGCCTGGCTACCATGGCGCCCATTGTCGCCCCGTGCGAGCTTCGCCGCAAACACTTCCAGGGCTGCACCGCTACCCCGCCGGGCTGGCGGCCTTCGGGGACGATGCCCATTCACTCCTTGAGCCGACGTAACCCATATGTTACACTCTGTCGTATGAAGACCAAGCACGCCAAGACGGGGTTTGACCGCTACTTCACCGACAGGATGAAGAATCGGGAATTCGCCGCGGCCTACGCAGAAGCGCGGGCCGGCATCGACTCGGTGGACGCGTTCGTGCGCTCGCTCGACGATGTGCGGAGCAAGGCCGGCGTGTCGAAGGCGTTGCTGGCCAAGCGCACGGGAACCCAGCCCGCGGCCATGCGCCGATTGCTCACCATGGATGCCCCAAACCCGACGCTGGCCACGGTCATGAGCATTGTGCGATCTCTCGGCTACAGCCTCGCGCTTGTGCCGGCGCAGGGTCGCTCGAAACGAGGCCCAAGGCGCAAGCTCGCCGGCATCCTCGCTGCTACAGCATGACGCTTCTTGGAATGCGCTTTCGGTATTCAGCTCCCAGGGCTTTCACGTCGGCATAGTCTTTCGCGGATAGCACCGTCATGAAGGGCTTCTGCTTGCCAGTGAGCAATACGATGCTGGGGCCGCCAAGTCCAACGGCCGCGCCGTCACGTTCAAGGATGCAGAACAAGCGATAGTGGCGGCGCTTGGGTCCGTCGACGCGGACTTCGTAGAAGCCGGACATATCGCCGTGCATGGCCTCCCACTTCCCTCCACCGCTGAAAGCCGGCGGGGGCGCGTCTGCTACGGCCTTCACCACGGCCACGATCATGGCCTCGATTTTGGTGGGGCACGTGCGCAGAAACTCAAGCGCAGGCGCAAGATGCGCGGGATCGTCGGCCGGGTGGCGCTGGAAGAAGTGCACGCGCCAAGGGGCGGGACGCTCGCGGGCGTTCGATTGCTTCACTACGCCCCTTCTGCCTGCTTGAACGGAATCACCTTGACGCTCGTGCGCAGTTTGTCGAGGTAGTCCGCCCAGCCCTGCATCATCTTGCGACGCTCGGCCAGAAAACTGGTCCGGTTGTACGCGCGGCCGTTGGCGTCCTTCACCGCGTGGGCTAGCTGCGCTTCGATCAAGTCGACCCTGTAGCCCAGCACTTCGTCGAGGAGCGTTCGCGCCGTCGCGCGGAACCCGTGCCCGCACGTCACCGCCCGCTCGATGCCCATGCGCCGAAGGGCCGCCGTAACGGCGTTGTTGCTCATCGGCCGCTGGTTGCTGCGCGCGCTGGGGAAAACATAGGGGCCGCGCCCGGTGAGCGGTTGCAGCTCTCGAAGGATCGCCACTGCCTGCGGCGCCAGCGGAACAAGGTGCGGCGTCTTGGTCTTGCTTGCGGTGAATTTCCACTCGCCCGCGTCCAGATCGATGTCGGCCCACTTGGCGCTGCGCAATTCCCCAGGCCGCACGAAAAGCATCGGCGCCAGCTTGAGGGCTGCGACCACCACCGGCGTTCCGTCTTGGTAGCCCCACAGCGCGCGCAACAGTTCGCCCAGGGTGCCCGGGTCGGTCACGGCTGCGAAGTGTTCTGGGTTCGTAGACTTGAGGGCACCTCGCAGGTCGGCCGCCGCGTCCCGGTCGGCGCGGCCGGTGACGATGGCGTACCTGAACACCGCCCCGATGTCAGTACGCACGCGGTGGGCCGTTTCGAGCACGTTGCGGTTCTCGATACGCTGGAGCACCCGCAGAATGTCCGGTGGCGCGAGTTCCCCGATAGGCCGGCCACCGATGTATGGGAACACGTCCCGCTCCAGCCGGCTCAAGACGCGCGTGGCGTGGCTAGGTGCCCAGCCGGGCGAGATCTTCTCGAACCACTCGCGCGCCACCACCTCGAAGGTGTTGGCGGCCTTCTCGGTCCGGGCGGTACGCTGCGCCCGGCGGTGAACGCTGGGGTCGATGCCGTCAGCCAGCAGCTTGCGCGCTTCGGCGCACCGGACGCGCGCGTCGGCCAGTTTCACATCCGGGTAGACGCCCAAGGAGATCAGCTTCTCCTTGCCAGCGAAGCGGTACTTCAACCTCCACCACCTGCCGCCGGCTGGCACCACTTCCAGGTACAAGCCACCGGCATCGTACAGCCGGACTCGCTTGCCCATCGCCTTGGTCTTGCGGATCGCGGTGTCCGTCAACATGGGGGATCCTTCGTTGGGGGTAACTGTTTTCGGGAACCCGGAGTTACCCCCAAAGTTACCCCCGCCCGGTTCCGGCTGTCAACGGAACGCCCCGGACGTTCTTGGACCGTATTTCCCGGGAAATCCGTGTGTTTTGTGCCCGTTTCCGGACTTCCGCGGACTGCTGTGGAATCTCGAATTGTGGCGGGTCTCGGACTCGAACCGAGGGCCCGGCGCGTATGAAACGCCTGCTCTAACCAGCTGAGCTAACCCGCCGTTTTTCTGATGCGTCGCTCTCCCGCCTGCAGTGAAGCCGACGAAAAACAACGCCGGGGGATCTTGCTTGCCTGGCCTCTCCTGTCAAGCTTTGAGACAGAAAGTGTGGAAGTCGCGTGATTCCTTGACGGATCCCCTGCTGCTCCTATAGAAGCCGCAAGAGCCATGCGCCTCTATGCCGGAAAGATCCCCGTGATTGGTGCCGAGATTATCAAGGCACTCATCGATGCGGGGGATATCTCGGTCACTGACCGGGCCGAAGCCGATCTCGACGTGCAGGCTGTGTTGAAGGAATACCTGCGCCTGGAGCGAGAGATCACCGACAAGGCCAAGGACCTGCTGCAGAAGCGCAACCTACCCTACGAGCAATTCGGCAAGGTTAAGCGCTCCCTCGCCAACGAAAAGAGCTTCGGCCTGGGTGACGAGGGGCTGGAGTGGATGACCACGCAGATCATCGAGTCCTTCATGCAATCCCTGCATGTGGAGGAGATCTTCGCCGACGACGCCACTCTGCGAAAGCGCATGGTCGACATCCTCAAGAAGCACATGCAGATTGACGACGAGGTCGACGCCGAGGTGCGCCGCCGGATCAAAAACCTAGAAGAGGGAACCGCGACCTGGGAGGTCGAGTACCAGAAGGCGCTCGATCAGATCAAAAAGAACCGGCGCCTCGACGAAAAGTAGGCGAGGACCGCCCCGCGGGAATTCGTGGCTGGGTGAGCATGGCACCGCCTTCACGCAAGGCCACGATGAACGGACGCTCGCGGCTGGCGCTGTCACCCGCCGTGGGACTGGCTGGACTAGCCGTGGTGGCCTTTGTCTATGTGGCCCTGCGACGCATGGGCTACCCCTTCGAGCTCGAGTGGATGGAGGGAAGTATCGTCGAGCACGTACAGCGCGTCCTCGACGGGAAGCCCATCTACACGAGCCCCTCGGTCGAATTCGTCCCGTATCTCTACAACCCGCTCTACTACTACGTGTCCGCGCTGGTGGCCAAGGCCATGGGCAACGGCACCTCCACGCTTCGCTTCGTGTCGTTCTGCTGCACCCTAGCGCTGTTCGCAACGCTCTACGCTCTGGTCGCCCGAGAGACGAAGAGCCGCCTTTGCGCCGTGCTGACCCTGGGTGTCTTCGCTGCCACCTTTGGACTCAACGGACAGTGGTTCGATCTGGCACGCACCGATACCCTCTTCATAGCGCTGCTTCTCGGTTCCGCCTGGTGCGTTCGTTTTGCCGAACGAAAGCGTGGTCTTCTGGTTGGCGCAGCCCTCTTCTGCTTGGCGTTTCTTGCCAAGCAGACGGCGCTTCCTTCGCTTGTGGCCCTGGCCCTCGGGGCGTGGGCCCTGCACGGACTTCGGCGTTCGCTCTGGTTCACGTTGCCTGCCATATTGCTCACAGGTGGGAGCGTGCTCTGCCTAAACCTGTGGACCGGCGGGTGGTACTGGTACTACGCCTTCATGGTGCCCTTCGGGCACACGACCGGCAGCAGGGAGTCGCTCGTCTTCGACTTCTGGCGTGTCGAAATGCTCGCCCAACTTCCTGTTCCCACGCTCGCCTTCATCGTTCTGCTCGCCAGCCCCAAAGCGGGCACCCGACGCGGCCCGTGGCTGTTTTACGTGCTCTTCTGCTCGTGTCAGGTGATGGCGGCCTATCTGGTCCGAATTCACGGCGGCAGCTATCTGAATGATCTGATCCCCGCCCACGTCGGTCTCAGCATCGCTTTCGGACTCGCCCTCGCCCAGGGATTCGAGCGCGCCAAGGAACTCGGTTCGGCGTGGCTGGAACGAGCCAGACTGCTGGGGGGAATCGTCGCGGCGGTGCAACTCGCGGCACTGATGTACAACCCGCAGGCCATGCTGCCGAGTGCCCGCGATCGCGAAGCCGGCATGGCGTTCATCGAACATCTGCGTGAAACCCCAGGTGAGGTTTTCGTCCCGCAGCACCCCAATCTTGCGAGGCTGGCTGGCAAGCCTTCGCACGCGGCCTTCCAGGCGGTTTCTGACATGCTCCTCCTGCAAGCCGATCCCTTCGACGCCAAGGGCACCCTCTACCGCGCATTCCACAACGCCTTCGCGAGCCACCGCTTCTCGGCGATTGTTCTGGATCATCGTGACAGGTGGTTTTTCCAGGACGACCTACGGGATTACTACCGGCCCGCAGGCGTCACCTGGTTCGACCAGCCCGAGGTGTTCGTCCCGATTACTGGCGGTCCTTGCCGACCCGATTGGGTCTACCTCCCGGCTCGACCGTGAGCGCAGATCGCTCTGCTACGGTCCCGGTCGCTTGCGCACGATTGGTTCGCTCGCTGAAATCGGCTGGCTGGCTGGCGGTGACGCCTTGACCTCCGGCTGTGCCGTCGGCCCTGGCGAAGGTCGCGGGCGCCGATCCCGCGCCAGGGACAGCACCATGCGCACCGCCTTGTCAATGCCGACTGCCACGTCCGCCAGGCGTGCGTCGTCGATCATATAGGCCGGGGTGCTGACGACGCTGGTCTTCTGGTCGACCATGATGTCGCGCACCGGGCACGGACGCACGTCGGCGCCCATGATCGCGGCGTGCTTGGCCGGCTCGCACGCCCGTGCACCGAGAGTGATGCGCACACCGGCCACCGGCCCGAGCACCCGTGCGGCCAGAATCGGCGCCAGACAGATGAATCCCATGGGCCGGCGCCGTGCCAGCATGGCCTTGAGCAGGCGTTCCACCTCCGGATGCACTTTGCAGACCACGCCCTTGTCAGCGTAGTCCGACAACACATTGGCCACGCCCTCGCCGCCCGGGAAGATGAGCGCGTCGAGCTCGTTGTCGCGTACGCTGGCGATGTCGAGCAACTGGCCGCGCGCGATGCGGGCGGCCTCCGCTGGCACCCGACGCGGGCTCGCCTCTGGGTCGACCTTGCCACTCAGATGGTCCACCACGCGCGACTGGGTCAGGTCCGGGGCTAGGCACACCGGCTCAGCCCCGCCGCGTTCGAGCGACAGGAGAGTCAGGACTGCCTCGCGAATCTCGGAACCATCTTTGTTACCGCAGCCAGAAAGAACGACACCCACGCGCTTGGCCATGGCACAGCGCTAGCAGATTTCCACGCGGGATCCAAGTGAGAGGGCCTCACTCAGATCCGGATCTCACCACAGGGGCCACAGAGGCCACAGAGGCTACAGAGTCGGATCGGGAAGGGTTGGGTTCTGGCCGGTCCGAACCCCTTCTTCCTTTCCGACCTCGGTGTTCTCTGTGCTCTCTGTGGTGAAAAAGCTCGCTTCCCCCCTCGCGCGTGGCTCGGACTAGGTTGCGGTCGCGAGTCTGCTCTCCACGTACGCGGGCAGCCGGCCCTCCACGATCGCCTGGCGCGCGCCCCGTACCAGCGAAAGGTAGTGTTCGAGGTTGTGTAGGGTCGCCAGCCGGTAGTAGAGAATCTCCTTCACGCGAAACAGGTGCGCCAGATAGGCGCGGCTGTAGCGTCGACACGCCTCGCAGGCACAGCCCTCCTCGATGGGAAGCGGGTCGGTGCAATGAACCGCGTTCGCGATGTTGAGGTGCCCCCCGCGCACGAACAAACGGCCGTTGCGTGCGGCTCGAGTGGGCATCACGCAGTCGAACATGTCGATGCCCGACGCGATGGCCACCAAAAGATCTGCCGGCGTTCCCACACCCATCAGGTAACGAGGCCGCGCTTCTGGCATGCGCGGGCCGACCTCCCGCACCACCGCATGCATGGTCTCAGGCGGCTCCCCCACACTGAGCCCGCCCAGAGCCATACCATCGAACGGCATCTCGGCGATCGCGTCCAGGTGTTCCCTACGCAGGGCAAGGTCAGTGCCCCCTTGCACGATGCCGAAGCGCAGCTGTCCCGTCGCTGGCGTGCTGCCCACGCAGCGACGCGCCCACCTGGTGGTCCGCTCCATCGCCCGAACCAGTACCTCGGGGGAGGCGTCCGAAGCCGGACACTCGTCAAAGGCCATGGCGATGTCGCTGCCCAGATCGGCCTGGATGGCCATGGCCGACTCCGGCGTCAGACGTTGCGCGCTGCCGTCGACATGCGAATGGAAGGTCACGCCGTCGTCGTCGATCTTGCGGCGCCCCTTGTGACTGAACACCTGGTAGCCACCCGAATCCGTGAGAATGGCGCGCGGCCAGGCCATGAAGGTGTGCAGCCCGCCCAGGTCGCGCACCAGCCCAGCCCCCGGACGCATGGCCAGGTGATAGGTGTTGGCCAGGACAATCTGCACGCCCAGCGCTTCCAGATCGCCGGAGGCCAGCGATTTCACCGTGGCTTGCGTGCCCACCGGCATGAACACGGGCGTCTCGACCGGGCCGTGGTTGGTTTGCAGCACCCCGGCCCGCGCTTCGCCACAGCGGGCTTGCACGGAAAACCCGGCACTCACGACAGCACGCTCCCAGGGCGGATGAACATGGCATCGCCGTAGCTGTAGAACCGGTACCCGCGTTCGATGGCATCGCGGTATGCATCCAGCACGGATTCGCGCCCGGCGAAGGCGGCCACCAGCATGAGCAACGACGAGCGGGGCAAATGGAAATTGGTCACTAGGTCGGTTACCACGCGAAACTCGGCCCCCGGCACAAGCAACAAGCGGGTCGACCCGCAGCTGGCAGCCAAAGGGCCCAGCCGGGCCAGGGTCTCCAAGGTTCGCACCACCGTGGTGCCCACGGCCACGATGGGCCGGCCTTGGGCCTGGGCCTGGCGCAGGCTCTGGGCGGCAGCCTCGGAAACCTCATAGCGTTCGGAATCCAGGCGGTGCTGCGTGATGTCCGGCGTGGTGACCGGGCGAAAGGTGCCAGGGCCCACGTGCAAAGTGATGCGCGCGATCTCGTGGCCCGCGGCCTGCAACTTGGTCAGAAGTTCCTCGGTGAAATGCAGACCCGCGGTGGGAGCCGCGACGGCGCCCGGCTGGCGCGCGTAGACCGTCTGATAGCGAATCTTGTCGTCGGCCGCGCGAAATACGGTCCCCAGCTCTTTTCGCGCTGCCTCGATGTAGGGTGGCAGTGGAACCGTGCCGATCTCCTCTATGCGCGCCAGCAACCCGGCCTGGCCGGGCCCACAGAAGCGAAGCTCGACCTCTCCGCGGGGCCCACGCCCGAGGATTTCGGCCTGCAAATCGCCTGCGAACCGCAGGCGCGCGCCGGGCGGCTGCCGGCCCAACCCGCGCGCCAGTGCGTGCCAGTCTTCGCGCCAGTTCGCATCGCTGCTGCTGTCATCAGCGGACACCCTCTCGACCAGAAGGATCTCAACCCGACCGCCCGTGGATTTTGTCCCCGACAGTCGCGCCGGAATGACGCGCGTGTCGTTGACCACCAGCAAAGACTGCGGGCGGAGAAAGCGAGCGATATCTCCGAAAAGAGCATGATTGCGCTCACCCGTGTCTCGGCTAAGAATCAGCAAGCGCGCTTCGTCCCTCTGAGGGGCGGGTTGCGTGGCAACCAGTTGAAGTGGTAGCTGATAGTTGAAATCTTCGGTTCGCAGGTAGTATCAACTCCTCAAAGGCGTAGCATGCCCGTCGGCAGAACAAAGGCAATGTCTAGGGAACGCAGAGATAGTACCTCATCGGCTCCTTCCGGTGCCGCCAACTTCCCGGAGTTCGTCGTCAAGAACACGCGCGAGTTCCTCGCCGGATTCCAGCCTTCGGGCGGAAACGGCGGCGTTTTCTGTCCCACCCGCCGCAATGTTCCGGTGGGCGAGACGGTGGCGGTAAAGGTCCGCCTCGGTCGTCGGAAGCCCCCCATGGTGGTGTATGGACAGGTCGCCTGGCGGCGGCCGGGACGACATATTCTAAAGATCCGCGCCGGCATCGGCGTCGAGTTTCTGGCCAGCGAAACCGCCAAGTGGGAGTTTCTGCTCGATCTCGCCCGGACCGGCACCAGCGCACACAGCCGGCGCCGCCATGAGCGCGTCCCGGTCGACTTGCCCATCTCGTGGCGACTGGTCGGCGGCCTGGAGGCGTTCTCCGGCTACCTACGCGACGTGGGACGCGGCGGCGCCTTCGTGCTCTCGTCCGCCACGGTGGCCATCCAGGAGCGGGTGGTGTTGGAGATTGCTCCGCCCGGCGCTGAAGTGCCCATGGCCTTCATCGGTCGCGTGGCCTGGACGGGCAAGTCCGGCAGCGAGAACGTGTTCGGCATCGCCTGGCGTGCGCGTGATGCCGGAGGCGGCCGACGTATCAGAGAGATGGTGCGCCGGCTGACCGGTCTGCAAAGCCCCTTGCGGGTCTGAACTATCCCCAATTCACCAAATCAGCGACAGCGCGTACAGAGTTCCGCTGTTGGCAAGCACGTAGATCTCGCGTCGCTCAGCATCTAGGAGGGGCGCAGCGCACATTCCGCGGCCTGGGTCGAAGACCTGCAAGAGCTGCCCAGTCGATCGATCCACCACGAACAGACCGGAGCGGCCACCGGTGAAAATCAGGTAGGGGCCCACTTCCTGGGGCGGGGTCAGATCGCCGGCCTGGGCCAGGCCTTGCCGCCATTCGATGCGTCCTTGCATCGTCACCGCGGCCAGGCCATCCCGCGGGGACGCCACATACAGTCGGGTCGCCCCGGCCCGGATGGCCACAGCTCCCTCCACACCCATACGCCAGACCACCTCGCCATCCTTGGCCCGCAAGGCGTACAGCCCTCCCGAGTAGGAGGCCGCGACCACCAGGTCCTCGCGCAACACAGGGGTTGAATCCACGTCCACAAATTGATCGGAGGCAGCCGCCAGAGAGCGGGCCCAGCGCAGTTCACCGGTCTCGGCGCCCAGCGCAACCAGGTACCCGTCATCGAAACCCGTGTAGATGACATCACCACCCAGGCGCGGCCCGGCGTGACCGTGGATGCTGAATCCTTCGGGCGTGTCGCGTTCGTACTGCCACCGCTTCTTGCCTGTGGCTGCTTCCAGCGCGACCACGCGATTCGCTGCGCTGGCGAAGTAGACCAGGGCGGCTCCCACTTCGGGCTGGCGCTCGACCGCGCCCTTGCCTTTGTACGACCAACGGGTTGTCCCGTCCTGCGGGTCGATGGCGTAGAGAATCCCGTCGTCGGTGCCCAAGTAGACCTGCCCGCGCGCCTGATCAAAACGTGCCTCACCATCAACGCCTCCCGCGATCGGCACGGACCAGATCAGGCGGCCACTCGCCGTGTCCATCGCCGCCACCCGGCCCGCGCGCGAGCCCAGGATGATACGCGAATCAACCAGAGCTCCGGTGGCACATTCCTCGGGCTGCGCTTCGCTGGCTGAGTAGGAATGGATGACCATGCGCCAGCGCATTTGGACGACGCCGGCTGGATACTCATGCCGCGCCTCGGTCGCGCGATGAAGGGCGCCGCTTCCGCAGCCGTCCAGCACCAGAAACAGGCTCAGCGTGCGGCCCGCCCAAGCCGCGAGTTTGCGCGGGAACGACATTGACCGCTCGCTACTGGTCGCCCAGCGCGGCCAGGCGGTCATCGATGTCCCTGCGCAACGAAGTCTTGGGCATCTTGTCCAGGATCTCGTGCAGGACTCTTTCGGCGTCCTTGCCTTTGCCCTGCTTCTGCAGCAAGCGCGCTTTGCCGAAGAGAGCCCGATCCGCATAGAAATTCCCGGCCTGCTGGGCCTCGATGGCCATGCTGCCGTACAGGTCGACAGCCTTGTCGATCTGGCCCTGAGCCTCAAGCGCCAACGCCAAGCCGTCCTGTTCGACCAGGCGCATGCCCTTGTCAGCTTCGTCTTGCGCGAGTTGCTGGAAGGCGGTGGCCGCGTCCGCACCCTTGCCGAGGCGGAGCAACGAATTGGCCTTGATGAGCAACGCCCGCCGGGCAAGGCCCGAAGAGCCATACGTCGCCAAAAAAACATCGGCCTCGGTGATGGTGGCCAGCAGGCGCTCCTGGTCGGTCTTGAAGCGCATGCCCTCACCTTCGTCGTCTGCCGGCTTGGTCTCCTCGGCCTTCTCGGTCTTCTCGGGTAGCAGCGGCGCCAAAGCCGTCTTCTCGACGCGCGAAAAGGCCTCGGTTTCCCGAGTGGCCTGGTGCTGCTTCCAAGCCATGCTTCCCCAAGTCCCGCCGGTCCCTCCCACCACGATCACGCAGGCCGCGATGACCTTGCCACGGTGGGCGGAAATGGAGGAACCGAGTCGCGTCCAGAAGCTGACGAACTCGTCCGGTTGCTTCAACTCTTTGCGATTGATGGAGCGGGCCACGGGGTGAGGAGATAACAGAGGGATAGGGTCGGGTCAACTGACCTTGTACACTGCGGAACATGCTGGGCCGTCCCATCCAGGGCCTGTTGACCGCGAACCTCGTCATCCTGTGCGCGGCACCCGGTCTTGGGCACGCGACGGGAGCGGGTGAAAAGCAGGTTTCTGCGTCGCTCGGATTTGCCCTGGCTGGCGACGACCACGCACGTCCAGGAATGCAGGCAGGGATCGAGGCCTTGATGGGGTTCACCGACTCCTGGGCCGGCCGCGCGGTGGTGAGCGGGTCCTGGCAGCCCGGGTCTGCATCAGGCAGTCCACGCCAGGTGACGGCCCTGTCCCTGGGTGCGACCTACTCGCTCGATGTGGTGCGCTGGGTGCCCTTTGTGGACCTGGGGCTCAGCCTGGCCGATCTGCGCGGTGAAGGCGCCAGCTCGCAGCGCCTGGGACCGCAAGTGGGGCTCGGCGCAGAGTATCTGCTCTCGCGACGCTGGACCCTGGCAGCATTGGCCCGCTTTGACTTCTTCGCCTTGCGCCTGGCCGGGTCTGGTGGCGCCCATCCCTGGTGGGCCTGCGCGGGGTTACGTATAGGACGGGTGTTCTAGCTGTGTCCTGCTCTGGCAGGTCGGCCGGCGTGTCCCGTGAGCGGTAGCGTGGGCGGTAGCGACCAGCGTGGCGCGGTTTGCGTGGCCGACTTGCGTGAGAGCGACGGGCGAGCGCGAAGCGCGAGGGGTCGGTAGTGTGGGCTGTCCGTCCCGAATCCCCCCAAGGGGTGACCGGTCGGCGGAACGCTCTTTGCCTTTCCGCAAAACGCACACGAACTCGCTCACCCTCACGCACTCGCCACGCGACCCGCGGGCCGGCCTCTCCGACAAGCCGTGACTACTTCTCTCGCCGCACCGGCTTCTTGCCCTTGTGGGCACGCAGGACGAGCCGCAAGGGCGATCCCTCGAACCCGTAGATGTTTCTCAGTTGGTTGGTGAGATATCGGCGATAGGGCAATCCCACGGCCTTGGGGTAGTTGGCGCTGACGAAGAACGACGGCGGACTGGTCTGCGCCTGGGTGATGTAGTACAAGCGGACGTAACTTCCGCCAGGCCCAGCAGGGGGCGGCCGACGGGTCACAACTTCTTCAAAGTGTTTGTTTAGCTCCGACGTCGGAACGCGGCGACACCATTGACCAAACACCTCAGTTGTCATCTTCGGAATCTCACTCGCGCCGCGTCCCGTGACCGCAGAGGTGACCACCACAGGAGCCCACGCCATGAAGCCAAGCTCCTCGCGGACAGCGGCAACTTTTCCGTCAATCTCGGCCCGACGGATGAGGTCGCCCTTGTTGACCACGATGAGCGCAGCCCGGCCCGACTCCTCGATGAAGCTGGCCAGCTTCGCGTCCTCTGCCGTGGCTCCGTTCTGGGCATCGATGACCAGGGCCACGACGTCTGCGCGCGCCAGTTGGTCGCGCGCCATCTTCGCCGATACCGCTTCGGTCAGAGTGTCGATGGCGCGCCGGCGCCGCAGGCCTGCGGTGTCCACCAGCATGAACTCGCGTCCCTGCCAGGTGAAGGGTGTGTCGATGGGGTCGCGGGTGGTGCCGGGCTGGTCGTGCACCAACACCCGCTCCTCTCCGAGCAGGCGATTGACCAGGGATGACTTGCCCACGTTGGGCTTGCCGACAAAGGCCAGGCGGATGGGCGCGCTCTCGCCCTCGGTTTCCTCCGCCGTGCGGCCGCCCTTCTCGACGGGCAGTTCCGGCGAGGCAGCGCCGCCCAAGGCAGCGACCGTGGCGTCAAGCAAGTCCCCCACACCACGCCCATGCGCGGCCGATACCGCGAAAACCTGGTCAAACCCCAGGCGGAATACCTCGGCCATGCTTGGCTCGCGCGTGGCCGAATCCACTTTGTTGGCCGCGATCAGCACGGGCTTGCCCGTGCGCCGCAACAGTTGAGCCACCTCCTGGTCGACCGGAGTGATGCCTTCCTTCACGTCCAGCACGAGAATCAAGACCGCCGCCTCGTCCACAGCACGCAGGGTCTGCGAGCGCATGGCACCCAGGATCCCGCTCGCGCCGGGATCCAGACCGCCCGTGTCGGTCAAGCGAAACCTCGTGCCGACCCACTCGCACACTCCATAGCGCCGATCGCGCGTGACGCCCGGCATGTCCTCCACCAGCGCGGGCTGGCCTCCCACCAGTCGGTTGAACAAAGACGACTTGCCCACGTTGGGCCGTCCCACCAAAGACACGATTGGCAGGGACGGATCGTCGGCTGGCCGGCGACCTCGTCGGCTCACGGGATTCCGTCCTCGTAGCCCAAACGCGCGATCTCGCTGCGCGAATTGGTCCAGTCTTCTTCAACGCGCACGTTCAGACGCAGATGAACCGGACGGCCGAGAAGCTTCGCAATTTCTTGGCGGCCGGCCGTGCCCACGTCACGAATCATGGAGCCATGCCTGCCCACCACGATGCCCTTTTGGCTTTCGCGCTCCACGACTATGGTTGCCTCGATGACCGTGTCGCCGCTGGGACGGTCGTTCCAGGTCTCGACCAGGACCGCCGTGGCATACGGCAGTTCCTGGCGCAGGCGCAGAAAGAGCTGCTCCCGAATCAGTTCACCGGCCAGGAACCGTTCCGTCCGATCCGTGAGCACGTCGGGGCCATAGAGCGGCGGCCGCTCGGGCAAGAGGCCCAGCAACTCGCGCACGATGCCCTCAACGCCCTTGCCGCGGGTCGCGCAGGTGGGCACGACAGCAGGGAAGGCGTACGCCTTGGCCCACCAGTCGAGGATGGGAAGCAACTGGGTCTTGTCCTTGACCTTGTCGACCTTGTTGATGGCCAGCACCGTGGGCCGCTTGCTTTCGGCCAAGCGCTCCAGGATACGCCGTTCGCCTTCGGGCAAAGCCGCAGCCGCCGGGGAGAAGGCGCTGGCGAGCGCCTGCGCCTCCACCACCAGCAAGGCCGCGTCCACCTGGTCGATGGTCGCCATCGCCTCACGCACCATGAAGCGGTTCAGCTCCGAGCGCGCCTCGTGCACACCGGGGGTGTCCACAAACACAATCTGACCCTTGACCGGTCCCTGCCCTGCGCGTGGATCCGTGGCTGGCAACGCAGCCTCGCCGTTCCACACGCCCACGATGCGGGTGCGGGTGGTCTGCGGCTTGGGTGTGACGATGGCCAGCTTCTCGCCGACAATTCGGTTGAGCAGGGTGGACTTGCCCACGTTGGGCCTGCCCAGTATGGCTACCGTCCCGGCCACGCTCAAGGCGGACTTGGAAAGCACGTTGGAGTCAGAAGTGTCAGGCACTGGAGCGGTTGTATAGCACTGGCCTAGGACCGTTGCGGTGGCAAGAAGTCGACGTGGGCGTGCCACCACCCGACCATTCTTCGACGCACTATCACCTTGACACCCCCCCTCCTAAGCACTATCACCCCGGTAGGATTTGCGCCCCTGGGGTTGCTAGCAGGAATTCAACCGTGAACGTGAGCCAGAAAAGTCGGTATGCGCTAAAAGCCGTTCTGGAGCTATCGTTTCGCTTCGGGCAGGGACCCATTTCAATCTCTCAGATCGCCAAGGCGCAGGCGATCCCGGCGCGCTTTCTCGAGGCTATCCTGGCCCAGCTCAAGCGCGGCGGCTTCGTGGCCTCGCGCCGTGGGAACGAGGGCGGGTACATCCTGGCCCGTCCGCCGGCCGAAGTCTCAGTCGGTGACGTTCTGCGAGTCCTGCAAGGCCAGCCGCTTTCCACCCTGTGCGCCAACCACCCGCAGGCCGAATGCCCGCACGCTGGGGACTGCGTCTTCGTCAAGTTGTGGGAGCGCGCTTGTGCGGCTGTGGAGGCGGTATACAACTCGACAAACTTCCATGACCTGACAGACCGCTATCGGGCCACTTTGCGGGCCAAGGCCCCGACCTATTCCATCTAGACGTCGAAGGCTCGCACACTGGCCGCTCGGACCTGATACCGACCCGCATGGATCCCGCAAAAAAGGATGAACCGCGCACGACCCCGCCCGATGCTCCGGGCTCGGTCGGGTGGACGGAAGCGCAGTCGAAATGCCTGGTTCCTGCAGACTCATCGCTGACGCTCGAGCTGGG
The DNA here is from genome assembly GCA_003158735.1 of Myxococcales bacterium. Lineage (GTDB taxonomy): Bacteria > Myxococcota_A > Polyangia > Fen-1088 > Fen-1088 > Fen-1137. The sequence goes on from PMLB01000092.1 coordinate 21,675, forward strand.
CGGCAGCATCAGCCCGGTCAACGTCGAGTATGAGATCTACGGCTCGCTCTCGCCCCACAAGGACAACGTCGTCTTCATCACGCATGCGCTGTCGGGAGACGCGCATGTCGCGGGCTGGGACCGCCGTGCGGTCGAGGCCGGCCGCGCCTGGCGACAGAAAAAACCGGGCTGGTGGGACGCCATCGTGGGTCCGGGCAAAGCCATCGACACCAACCGGCTGTTCGTCATCTGCCCGAATGTGCTGGGCGGATGCTACGGCACTACAGGGCCGTCCTCCATAGATCCATCGACAGAAAAGCCCTACGGCTTGCGCTTCCCCATGGTCACGGTGGGTGACTGGGTCAATCTGCACATGCGCCTTCTCGATGCCCTCGGCATCAATCGCGTGCAAGCTGTGGTGGGCGGCTCGCTCGGCGGTCAGCAGGCACTCGAGATGGCGCTGGCTTACCCGGACCGGGTGGAACGCGCTGTGGTTCTCGCGGCCAGCGCGCGATTGTCGGTGCAAGGTCTGGCCTTCAACGCCGTGGGCCGGTACTGCATTCTCCACGATCCCAATTTTGCAAGCGGTGACTACTACGACGGCGAGGGTCCCGGGGCCGGTCTGGCAGGGGCACGCATGCTGGCCCACATCACCTATCTTTCCGACGAAGGCATGCACGAAAAATTCGGCCGGCGCCTGCAGGATGGCGCCAATGGCCGGCCCGGGGGATTCGGCATCGAGTTCGCGGTGGAGAGCTATCTCGACTACCAGGGTCGCGCGTTTGTCGAACGATTCGATGCTAACAGCTACCTCTACATCACCCGCGCCATGGACTACTACGACGCCGCGGCGGCTTGGGGCGGAGGCAGCCTGACCGAGGCCTGCCGCCGCATCCGCGCCAAGATGCTCATCGTTTCGTTCGACTCGGACTGGCTCTATCCCCCCGAGGTCTGCAAAGAGTTGGCCCTGGCCATGACCCAGGCCAACCGGCCCGTCACCTACGCCAACGTACCGTCACACTACGGCCACGACTCGTTCTTGGTCGAGACCGCCAAGGTCGGGCGCCTTTTGCGCGGCTTTCTGGCTGGTTGATTCGAGAGTGCCATGACGCAAAGGCCTCCGCCTCACATCGACCCCCACCTGATCACAGACCGCAGCGTCGAACGTCTGCCGCAGGGTCTGTTTGAACAACGGGCAGCCGAGCTGTCCAGGCTTCTGGCCACACGCCCGCAGGCCCCCGATAGGCCGCCAACCGCGACCCGTTGGCAGGACGAGATCATCGCGCGCGAGATCCCGAAGGGCGCACGGGTTCTGGACCTGGGCTGCGGCGACGGGGCGCTGCTGGAACGGCTTATGCGGGAGCTCGGCGTCCGCGGCCAAGGGCTGGAGATCGATCCCGAAGCCGTGTTCTGCTGCGTGGAGCGCGGTGTGCCGGTCATACAGACCGACGTCGACGAGGGACTGCGCCGCTTTCCTGACCAGGCCTTCGACGTGGTGGTCCTGGAAGAGACGCTGCAGACGCTCGCCAACCCGCGCGAGATGCTGGCCGAGATGTTGCGCGTGGGCCGGCGGGGCATGGTGTCGTTTCCCAATTTTTCCCACTGGCGCGTCCTGGTCGACCTGGTGGCCAACGGACGCATGCCGGTCACCGAGTGGTTGCCCTACCAATGGTACGAGACAGCCAACATCCACCCTTTCACCTTGCAGGACTTGCTCGACTGGTCGCGCGGTTCCGGCGTACGCGTGGTTGCGGGCTACGCCTACGAGAATGGGGCGGTCCGCACGCTCGGCGCGGACGACAATTTGCACGCCGAAGAAGTGCTGATCGTCGTCGAGCGCTGATTCTACTTGTGGCAGTACTGGCACATCGCCGTGCCGTACGCTTCGGGCAAGCTGTGCTTCTGCTGCCACTGCATCGGATGCGGATTGCCGCCGACGCCACCCACGCGGTGACACCCGACGCAGTTTGAGTTCGGCCCCTGATCGTGGCACGAGGCACAGCTCACGATATCGTGCTGGGCGGCCACCGCGTGTGACGTGGGGCCAGCAAAGGCCCAGCCCGGCGGGTGCGGACGGCGCGGGTTGCTCCCGCCGGGCCCGACGTTCTCCTGATCGTGGCAGGCCGAGCAGAAGCTGGTGCCGTGACAGCGCTGGCACAGAACCGGATCGGAGCGCGCTTCGATGCTATGGCGGGTCAGGTAGTCGCCGCGGTGGATGAAGTCGCTGGTCACGTTCTCGCTGAACTTGAGTTCCACGCGCATGGGGGCGGTCTGGGCGTGGCAATCGGCACAGAACGTCTGGTCGTGGCACTGCGTGCATGCATCGGCGGTCACGTGTGCCACGCTGGCGTGCTGCCGGATAAAATCGCCGGCGTGTGAGAACTCGGCCACGGGCTTGAGCGGGAATCGCTTGAGATCGGTGTGGCACGTGCCACAGCGGCCCTCATCGAAGTCGACCCTGTGCTCGTGGCACTTGGTGCAAGACTTCATGGTGGGCGGCGTGGGCCCGGGCCGCGCGTACTCCGAAAGCTTCACGTGGCAAGCGGTGCAATCGTCGTTGACCAGCTTGAGGTGGTTTTGGTGCGAAATGATGATGGTATGGGACTCGGCCGGATAGGGTCCGGCGTGGGCCGGATCGGTGTGGCAGTAGCCACAC
>PMLB01000034.1 GCA_003158735.1 Myxococcales bacterium
TGGCGGGGGCAGTGTATGGGTCAATGTGGAGGACAGAAGCGAGATCGTGCGCATCGGCTCAAGGAAGATGGCGATCGCCGGGCGCTATCCCCTGGCACCGTGTGAAGAGCCGACCGGCATGGCTCTCGACGCCAAGAACAGCCGCTTGTTTGTCGGCTGCGGCAACAACATGATGGCCGTGGTCGACGCCAACTCGGGCAAGGTCATCACCACACTTCCCATCGGACCGGGCGTCGACGGAACCGATTTCGATGCCACCACCGGGGATGTGTTCAATGCGTGCGGCAAGGATGGTACGTTGTCCGTGATCCATCAGGATGCCGCGGACAAGTACCATGTCGTGCAGAACCTCAGGACGCAGCTTCGTGCGCGAACTCTGGCGGTGGATTCCACGTCCCACCGGGTGTTTCTTTCGGCCGCCCAGTTTGGCAACACGCCCGCCCCGTCAGCGGCCGACCCCAAACCAAGGCCGCCTGTGCTGCCCGGCACCTTCGTCGTGCTTGTCGTCGGCTATTGACCGATCACACCCAGTCCGCACACAGCAGCTCGGCCTGTTTCAGAACGGTCTTGACCGCCTCTTCCTGCAGGTCCGGTGGGTAGCCGAACTTGTTCAGGATGCGCTTCACGATCACCCTGATTTTTGCCCGCGCACTTTCGCGCAAGGTCCAGTCGATGGTCACGCTGGTGCGCACCTTCGTGATGAGCTCGGCGGCGATAACTTTCAGCTTGGCGTCGCCCATCACTTGCACCGCACTCTCGTTGGCGGCCAGGGCGTCGTAGAAAGCCACCTCGTCGTCGTTCAGGCCAAGTTCTGCCCCGCGTTTTCCAGCGGCGTCCAGCTCCTTCGCCAGCTTGATGAGTTCCTCGATGACCTCCTGGGTGGCGATAGCGCGGTTGTGGTAGGCGTTCAGCGCCTTCTTGAGCTTCTCGGAAAACAGCTCCGACTGCACCAGGTTGCGCTTGGAGCGGACCTTGATTTCGTCCTTGAGCAGTTTCTCCAGCAGCTCGGCGGCGACGTTCTTGTGCTTGAGGCCGCGCACCTCGGCGAGGAATCGGTCGTCCAGGATGCTGATGTCCGGCTTCTGCAAGCCAGCGGCGGTGAACACGTCGATGACCTGGCCCTCGGTGGTGATGGCCATGGACACGAGCTGGCGGATGGCAGCGTCGATCTGCTCAGGGGTCTTGCTGCTGGTTCCGCTCTTCTTGTTCAAGGCTGATTGAACGGCCTGGAAGAAAGAGACGTCGTCGCGAATCTCCGTGGCCTCGTCGCTGGCCGCGCACAGGGCGAAGGCGCGAGATAGGTCGGTCACCACCTGCACAAAGCGCTGCTTGCCGTCTTCCTGCCCGAGGATTCGTTCCTGGCCTGCGGGGATGAGGGCGAGTTTCTCGGCGGGCTTGCCCGTGGTCCATTTCTGCCAGTCGAGACCGTGCAGCATGTCGCTGGCGATGCCGTGCTTTTCCAGCATCACGGCGATGGCTTGCTTCGGGTCGTTGGCAGCGTCACCCTTGCCGCCGCTCTCAGTGTAGGTCGCCAGCGCGTGCTTGAGCTGGTCGGCGAGGCCAAGGTAGTCGACCACCAGGCCACCTGGCTTGTCGCGGAAGACGCGGTTCACGCGAGCGATGGCCTGCATGAGCCCGTGCCCTCGCATCGGCTTGTCGGCGTACATGGTGTGCAGGCAGGGCGCATCGAAGCCGGTCAGCCACATGTCGCGCACGATGACTATACGGAACGGGTCTCGGCTGTCCTTGAAACGGACCGCCAGCTTGCGCCGCCTGTCCTTGTTGCGAATGTGCTGCTGCCATTCAGGCCCGTCATCAGCACCGCCGGTCATCACCACCTTGACCACGCAGGCTTTGCCCTTCTCGGCCTCGGCGTCGTCCGAACCAGCCCACTCGGGACGGAGCTTGATGATGGCCTCGTAGAGCGCCACGCAGATACGGCGGCTCATGCACACGATCATCGCCTTGCCGTCCATCGCCTCCCAGCGCTTCTCGAAGTGCGTCACCAGGTCCGCGGCGACCAGCTTGAGGCGCTTCGGGTCGCCCACCAGGGCCTCCAGCGCAGCCCACTTGGTCTTCAGCTTTTCGCGGTTCGATTGCTCCTCGCCTTCGGTGATCTCGTCAAATTCCTCGTCGAGCTTCGGCAGCTCGGCGGCGTTCAGCGCCAGCTTGGCGATGCGGCTTTCGTAGTAGATCGGCACCGTGGCCTTGTCAGCCACTGCGCGCTGGATGTCGTAGATGCTGATGTAATCGCCGAAGACCGCGCGCGTGTTGGCGTCGGTCTTCTCGATAGGTGTGCCGGTGAAGCCGATGAAAGAAGCCTCTGGCAAGGCATCACGCATGTGGCGGGCCAGACCGTCGATGAGATCGTATTGGCTGCGGTGGGCTTCATCGGCGATGACGATGATGTTCCGGCGGTCGCTTAGGCTCGGCATCCTCTCGCCCTTCTCGGGCAGAAATTTCTGGATCGTGGTGAAGACCACGCCGCCGCTCGCCACTGCCAGGAGTTCACGCAAGCGCTCTCGGTCCGGGGCCTGCACGGGCGTCTGGCCGAGAACGTCCTGGCAGCGCTGAAACTGGCCGAAAAGCTGGTCATCGAGATCGTTCCGGTCGGTCAGCACCACCAGCGTCGGGTTTTCCATTGCCGGGTGACGTATCACCCGCGCAGCGTAGAAGAGCATGGAGAAGCTCTTGCCGCTGCCCTGGGTGTGCCAGACCACGCCGGCCCGGCGGTCGCCAGGTTTTCCACCGTGCATCCGTCCGGTCCAGGACACGCCCAGGTCGTCGCGCAGCTTGTTCCGTTCGCCCATGCCGCTGGCGCGAATGGTTTCCTGCACCGCCATGTTCACCGCATGGAACTGGTGGTAGCCCGCAATGATTTTGTGAAGCGCGCCGCTGTCCGGGTCTTCCTCGAACACGATGAAGTGCTGGAGCAGATCCAGGAAGCGGCGCTGCTCGAACACCCCGCGCACCATTGTCTCAAGTTCCAAGGCCGTTTTCGGCGCATCGCCCTCGCCGTCAATCGTGCGCCAGACCTTGAACCATTCCTGGTTGGCCGTCAGCGAGCCGATGCGCGCCTCCAGGCCGTCGCTGACCACCAGCGCGGCGTTGAAGTGCATCAGCGACGGAATCTCGGCCTTGTAGGTGCGAAGCTGGTCGTAGGCGGTCCAGATGGTCGCGTCTTCGTCGGCGGCGTTCTTGAGCTCGATGAGGCCAAGAGGCAGCCCGTTGATGAACACAACCATATCCGGACGCCGGTTGTTCTGGCCCTCGATGACCGTGTACTGGTTCACCACCAGCCAGTCGTTCGCCGCAACCGACTGGAAATCCACCAGCAGCACATGGTCACCCGCGACAGTGCCGTCGGGCCTCGGGTATTCCACCTCGACGCCATCGCGGAGCATCTTGTGGAAAGCGCGGTTGGTCTGCGTGAGCGAAGGCGTCGCCAGCCGCAGCACCTTCCTCAGCGCGTCTTCGCGTGCATCTTCGGGGATCTCCGGGTTCAGCCGCCGGATGGCCTCGCGCAAACGCCCCACCAGCACCACGTCGCCGAAGCTCTCGCGCTCTGCCGCGGGCTCGCCTGGTGCCAGGTGCGGCCCGTGTGCGACCGCATAGCCCAGCTCCCCGAACCAACTCAGGGCAGCGTCTTCGACGGTGGATTCGTTGAAGGTCATGGCTTCTTGCCCTCGATGCGTTTGATCTCGCGGTCGAAGTCCGAAACGTAGTCCGCGTCCTGGCGCTGGCGATAGACCTCGTATTCGCCCTCGGCTTTCAGCTTTGCCTCCAGCGCGCTGACCTTGCCCTTGTCTTGCAGAATTGGGTAATTCGACAGCTCCAGGAAGCTGTTCAGGAAGCTCGCCCAATCGGTCATCTTCATCAGAATGCCCCGCTCGGCCCGGTTCTCCGCCAGATCGAGGTAGGCGGACACGATGCGATTCAGCTCCTTGATGTGCGCTTCGCCGAGGTAGTTCTTCGCCACCGTGACATCCGACTTCAGGATCTTGCCGCTCGGTGCGTGTTTCCAGGTTGTCAGCCCCATA
>PMLB01000018.1 GCA_003158735.1 Myxococcales bacterium
AATCCGACGACAACCACGCTCCACGGCAGCCGCGCCGAGTGGACCACCTCACGTGGCTGCGGCGTAATTATGTTTACGTGCCCGGCAAAATTGTGTTTACGCATGCTTCTTGCCTCCGCCATCCCTCGGCGCTCGCTCGGCACAGGCAACCGCGGCAACGATCTCTGCCAGCCGTGCGAGATCGTCGGCGCGGAACAACGAGCGGCCGGCGGCTATGGTCACGACCGGATCGACGCATCCGAGGCTTGTCCATGCAGATGGGAGCCGCTCGACTCGCTGGCCGTCGACCTCGACATAGACATACTCACCGTCCTGGCAGCGCCGGCGGTCGACCACATCGAGGGTCCGTCCGCGCAGAGGATGGAACGGGTGGGTCACCTGCGCATGATGAACTCCACACTGCCAATCATGTGTATTGCCCGGTGGTTTCTGACGGCACCTCGTCGGTTGAACTGCACCCGCTCGCCCTCATCGCGCGGTTAACCGCTCTGGTGCCTCCTCCGCGCCGAGGCCGAGGCTTTGGAGCTGCACGCCGATGAGGAGACCGGGGTATTCGCGAACCGTGGTCTTGCCACTGCGCTGGACGGCCTCGATGAATCCCGATCCGATGTCGAGGTCCCAGCCGCCCCAGCCAACGGCGACGTTTTCGGAAATGCCGGCGATGGCGGTCAAGCGAGAGTAGATCTGAATTCCCACGAGCAGGCGCAGTGACGTCAGCAAGGCATTGCGGTCTCCGCTGTCGAAGCCGTACGCTTCGGACGCGAAGCGCGACCTTACGTTCATCTCGCTCGCCTCGATCTCGAAGAATTGCAGCCGGCCCAAAGAGACGGGTTGGCGATAGCCGATACCAAGTCCATAGCCGTAGCGGCGGCTCTTGTATTGGAAATGCTCGGGGTCGCTCGCAGGCGTGTCGTTGCCCGGCTGGTAGCCGAATTGGATTGACGTGTAGAGGTGTCGGCTGCCGAGCTTCAGCGCGAGATTGGCGAGCATGCTGTCGGTAGCATAGGCAGCCAAGCTGTGGATGCCGTTACCGATCAGGTTCAGCACGCCGATGGCCTCGCCGTTGAGCTCACGGGCGACGTTGATCACGCCGACGTTGATGCCGTGGCCGTGCCCGGCCAGGTTGAGAACGCCGATCTGGCTGCCCGACTGCTCGAGCGCGCCGTTGACGACGCCCAGCTGCAACCCATGCCCGGCGCCTGCCAAGTTGACCGGGGCAATCTGAGTGCCTCTCATCATCCCCGCAACGTTGGCGCCTGACGAGATCTGGGTCCCGCGAAACGACGACGCCGCCACGTTTGCGCCAACCGCGGCCTGCAGGCCGTGACTGTCCTGCCGTGCAAAATTGGCGCCGGTGGCAATCTGCGCCCCGGACAATTGCCCGCCAGCGTAGTTGATGCCCACGCCAATCTGCGTGCCGTCGGTGTCGCCGAGGGCGATGTTGCCGCCGACCGCAATCTGCGCCCCGGAGAACCACCTGCCTGTGTAATTGAGGCCGACCGAGAGCTGCGTTCCGCGAAAGTCGAGACCCGCGTAATTCATGCCGGTGGCGATCTGAGCGCCACGCCCGGGCCCGTTCAGGATGTTCGCGCCAATCGTGAGCTGCGTTCCTTTCAAGCCGTGGTCGGCGATGTTGGTGGCCAGCGAGAGCTGCAACCCGGACGACAGCCGTCCGACCCGATCGCCGATGAATCCGAACGAGAGACCGGAGACGTCGACCTCTCCATCCCCGCCCATCGGGATAAGGCCCAGGTGAACCGAGGTCGAGCGCATGGGCGGCTCGGCGACAGCCGAGGCTTGCGCGGCGGCCGGCGACTTCGCCTCGGGCGCCCTGGCGGATGGGTCGTCGCCGCGCGCGCTGGCGACCTCGAGCGGCCGGCCAGGATGGAACGCGAGGCGAGCGAGCTCCACGCGCTGACCTAAGGCGAGCGTCACGTCAGCCTCGAACAGCGTGGCTCCGCCTTCCATCGTGACGAGGTAGCTGCCTGCCTCGAGACCGAGGTCGATGCTGTTGCCGCTCGCCTTGCGGAGCTCGACGACCAGGTTCCCGCTGGCGTCGCGTATTCCGATGCGGCCCGACAGGTCGCCGCCGAGCGCCAGCGTGGCTTGCGTCAAGCGCACGTCGGTAACCACCAGATCCGACGTGCCCACCAGATCGAACTCGTAGGCAGCGTGCTGGGGGCCACCGCGCGTCTTCTCGGTGTGGGCAAGCGTCTCCTGCGAGGCGAACTGGAAGGCTTCCTGCAAGGTCACGCGCCGGTCGCGGTTGACGTCCGCGGCGCCGCGGAGGCCGGAGACCAGGTAGTGCGTGAAGAACGACGCCCCGATGCGGTTCGACTCTTGCGCCACCTCGTTGATCGCGCTCGAGGTGAGGAACGCGTGGCCTCTGGTGTTGGCAGAGGTGTCGAGCAGGAACGGCGGCCTGCGGGTACCACCCTTGTGCCGGGTGAATGCGCCCGATGCGCACGAATCCAAGATGGCCAAGCGCACCTCGGCGGGGATGGCCTGGATGCGGCTGCGCAGCTCATCGTAGGTTACGCGATCGGTGCCGATGAGCAGTCCTTCCTCGTCGGAATGACCTGAGTAGTACACGAACACCTCGCGACGCAAGCCGGGTGCGCGGCCGGCAGCGACCAGGCGATTCAGACGATCCAGGGCCGACAGGAAGGAGGCTCGGGTCGGCTGCTCCACCATCAAGAGATCGTCAGGCGAGACGCCCCCCAGGCTCTTTAGCACCTGACCCATGGACTCTGCATCCGATAGGGCGAAGTGAAGCTTGGGCCGCGTCGGGCCGCCATCGTTGAACCCAGCCATGAGGGCGAACCTGCGCATGCGAACGCCGTCGCCAATCTCTGGTTGCGGCGAGGCCGCGACCTTCGTCAGCGGGCTCTGCGACGGCATGGCAGCCCTCTCGGCATCTGCGCGCCGGGCACCCGCGGCCGCCTCCAGCTGCACGGACAGCAGGGTGACGGCGACCATGAGCAGCCGAGAGCAGGAAAGTGAAAAGCGAAAAAGCAAGGTACGCGTCTTCATGGGTTTCCTTCCCGTGTTTTGTCGATCAAGAGCGATGTCTGATGAAAGCCCGTGGCGAGCGGCAGCGCCAAGGCCCGCGCCTGGACGCCACGGCCGGCCAGCGCGCGAGCGGCGTCGAGCGCAACGCCGACAGCAAAAGGCTTGGGAGCGGTGACGAGCACGAACCGCTCGAAGCCAGGGGCGTCGTCGAGCTCGTAGGCGGACGGCAACCGCACCTCGCGGCCTCGCGTCAAAGGCGGAGACTGGCTGGCACCCTCCTCGGGCAGATGCTGGGTCACCCGACCCGCCCCGTCGACGGAAAGGAGCACGCCATAAACCCCGTCCGGCGCCTTGTCGTACGCCAGCTGCAACAAATCGCCGCGCGCGCCGCGGATACCGTCGGACAACACTTCGGAGCTGCTTGCGCCCGCCGCCTGACCTTGCCGCTGCCGATAGACGAGCAGCCGGGGCGATGAAAACGTATCGCCCTTGATGGTGGTGTCCTCGTCGGCGCCCGTGACATGGCCGCCGGGCGTACCGCCACGAGCGAAGAGCAACAGCATCGCCGCCGAGCCGGCCAACGCGAGAGGCAGGATGAGCATCATCCGTCGGGGACGGGCCTCCGTGGCGCCGGCACGACGGCGGATGGACGCCAGCATGCTTTCTCGCGGAAGGCGCGCCAGGATCTCGCGGTCCGATTCCCGTAGCGCCCGCACTTCGTCGTCGAGCGACCTGTCCTCGGCAGACAGCCTGCTCCGGAGCTCCTCGATCTCGCCCTCGTCAAGCTCGCCCTGCGCTACGCGCTCGAGCAGCCAAGTCGGTGTCTTTTTCTTTGCTAGCGTCATGGTGCTACAGCTCCTTCCAGCTCCGAGAGACGCGCCCGCACGGACCGTAGCCGCTTGCGAACGCCGGAGACGGACAACCCCGCATTGCGCGCGACCTCCTCGAGTGTCATGCCGTCGACGAGGAGCATGACCGCGATGGTCTGCGAGCTGGCCGCCAGCGGATCGCTCGGCCGGAACAGCTTGGCGAGGAGGTCCCGCGCCAGCGTTCGCCCCTCGCTCTGCTCATGCGCCGTCCCGGCGATCCTGAGCAGCTGCTCGTAGTCCGCGTCCTCGGGCCGGCAGCGCTCGTAGCGCAGACGGTTGAGGCAGACGTTGGTCGCCATACGAAGCAGCAGCGCGGCCGGCGCCTCGTCGTGGAGCCGGTCTTGGTGACGCAGCACCGCGACGAACACGTCCTGCAGAGCATCCTGCGCCTGAGCGTCGCTGCGCAGAAGCGAGCGGCAACGCCTCAGCACCATGGGCGCGTACCTTTCGTACCAGCTCTCAATGTCGAATGGCAAAGGTTGGTAGCCTCCCACATTGCTGACGTAACACGCGGCGAGCTTCCCGATGTTACCCGTGGCCGTGCGATTTTTCCCCGGACGGGCCCGCGGCCGCGAGCGTTGCCCCGCGGGCGTGGCTTTTCGCGCTCAATTCAAGGGCTTGCTCCCGTGCCGACACGGTCCGCTGACGCGTCGTCGGCCTCGTTGCCGGCAGCGCCCGGCAGGCTGAGCACGAACCTCGCGCCCTGGCCCTCGACTGTCGGCGCAAGATCGAGCGTGCCGCCGAAGCTCTCCACGATCGAGCGGCTGACCGGAAGCCCGAGCCCGGTCCCATGCCCCACCGGCTTCGTGGTGAAGAAGGGATCGAAGACTCTGCGCCGATTTTCTTTCGAGACGCCGGGCCTGGGTATAGGGATAGTTTGGGCATGTAGGTGGACATTTTGCGGGTGCAATTTGGTGAAGGCAAAATGGCGCTTGTTGTTACGAGGCGACGTGAGTGCTTGTCTGGGGCGGGAAAACGCGCCTGGTTGGTGATGGGATCGGTGGGCGTATAGCCATCAGTCCCAGCAAGGAGAAGGGCCTGTCAACCGGGCTGGTATTGCGGTAGTGGCCAAGGGGAAAGGAGGGGCATCGGCATGTTGCTGGCCGCGCAGTTTGTAAGGTGACCAGGAGGGCGTAGCAGCGCCCTGCCTGGTCGTGCTCCGGACCCACGTGAAAGGAAACGAAAGGAACGGAGCGCTTCAGACCATCGTGCACGGCAAGATCGGCGTCAAGCTCTGGTTGCTGGCCATCCCGAGCGTGGATGTGCTGCGGCCAGGTATCTGCCCTGTGTGTGGCCAGGCCGGCTGTCCGACGGGAGGCGATCTGGGGATCGTCGGTCACGGACTGCGCGAAAGACAATTTCGTGGGCCGCCTGAGCCTGGGCAAGTTCTCGATCCCGAAAAGAACGAAGCCG
>PMLB01000045.1 GCA_003158735.1 Myxococcales bacterium
CCTCACCACCGGCGAGTTGCTGCGCGGAACTTGGTTCGACCGCAGCGCCGAGTACATCGCGCGCCAACGCGGCGAGTCCGTCTTGCCCTCGCAGTTCGCCACCACATTCGACGTGAAGCTCACGCCCTTGCCTTGCCTGGCGCACCTGACCGCAGACCAGCGCCAGGCCGAATGCCGCCGCATCGTCAAAGAGATCCAGGCTGCGGCCGAGGCCGAAAACAAAGCCAAAGGTCGAGAGCCCATGGGCNNCACCACCGACCGCAGCCCCGCGCCCTTCGTCCATGCCTCCGACGAAAAGACCGAGCTAGAGTTCCGCGCCCAGTACCGCACCTTCGTCGACGCCTTCCGCGCCGGCGCCCAGCGCCTGGGCGACCGCGCACGCGAGTTGGCGGAGATGTTTCCCCTGTGGGCCTTCCCGCCAGCCCTGCCATTCAATGCCCCGGCCTGACCAGAATCGGCCACCACCGCGCTGACAAGGCCGCCGACCAGCGGCCAAGGGAAAACCATGCCCGGCGTTTGTCCCCGACGAAAGATTCCAGACTTCCTCGGCCCCGATCTCCATCCTGCCCGTCCCAACAACGACGTCTTCCCCTCGGCATCGCCGTCCTGGCTGTCGTCCACGCCAGCCACTACCCCCTTCAACAGCGATCGCGGGGCACGTCCACCGACGTTCAAGGGAGACTCCAGGAAAACCTCCAAGAAAACTCAGGCACACACCACGCGAGCGCGATGGCGGGCTCCAGCTCGGACATCGCAAGTCTCCGACCGTGACCTCCTGGAGCAAGGTTACGGCCGATCTGATTCGGATCGCCAAGCGGTACACCTGGTCCCCAGGGTAGGTGCCAGAGTTTTCATGAGCTCGGGGTAGGTGCCAGAGTTTTCATGAGCACCGTTCCTGCTCGACCGTAAGCCAGCGGTGCTTGGAAAAGCAGGCTGCCGGCATCGGTCCGGCCTGCCATGAAGAGAGCATGCTGTCCTCCAAGAAGACTCAGGCACCACACACCGCACCACACACCGGCCCGGCACCACCCACCGGAAAACCTCCAAGAAAACTCAGGCCACCCGGCCGGGAGAATAGCCACCGGCTGGACGAAAGGGTGTGACTTGAGTCACTTGACCCGAGGCCCGCGAAAGAGGGACGGTGTTGGGGGCCTGGCGCCGTGACCGGAGCATAATCGGAACAAGCGCCATCTAAACCACATCAACCTACCCACCCAAGCTGTCCCTATAGGCCAGCATCATCAGCTGGTCCTTCCGCGGAGTCTGAATTCGTCTCCGGGTTGCCGAGGTCACTGGTTGCCTCGGCGCGGAGGTCACCTGACTGGGGGACGTCCAGAAGATTCGCTGCATCTCGTCCAGCGTCTGTTCTGCCCTGAATGCACGCGCCTGAGTGTGCCCAGGCGGCGTTCGCGCTGATCCGCGCACAGTCGTTGGCGTAGGTCACTCCATCGCAGCCGCATACAGCTTCGGTCTGTCCACTGCACTGTGCGCTGGTTGGAAGCGGCCTGCACGTGCCCGGTCCCCCACTGTTGACGTAGCCACAGGCAGAGAGGTTGTCAGGACAATAGCCGCTCTCCTCGCATAGGAGACCGAACTGCTCACAATATTGTCCCGTCGGACAGGGACTGTTCTGAGAACCTCCGCAGGTTTGCGCCTGTGGGACGCATGCCGCGGCGACGTAGGTTGAACTCGGTGTCGGGGTTGCGGCCGGATATGCGCACACTGTCCCGACAGGACAGTCTTCCATCGCCCTTCCGCATCCGCCCCCTGAGCAGCAGGGCGTTCCACAGACTTCCTGGCAGCTGACGTCGTGGCCGACAAGGATCGAATTCGGTTTGTCCAAGACGCATTTCTGAACGTCGTTTCCGTAGTACCCACAGGGAAAGTCGGCGAAGCACATGGTTGCGCATCCACTGGAACTGGCGGTGCTTCGGATGCCGCCCGAACCCCCCGAGCCGCCGATGCCAGCAGAACCGCCTGTACGGCTGATACCACCCGAGCCTCCCGAACCGCCGACTCCACCAGAGCCGCCCGAACTGTCGCTACCGCCGGAGCCGGCTGTGGTTCGGATCCCGCCATAGCCTGCCGAACCGCTGAACCCCGCAGAACCGGCGGTACCGATACCACCTGAGCCTCCCGAACCGTCGATATCACCCAGCTCACGAGTGTCGGCATCACCGCGGGAACCTGGCTCGACCACCCGCTCGGAGCCTGCGTCGGGAGTAAGGGTTGCTCTCTTCGCTGTTCCACTGCACCCGAGAGCCGCCAGCAATACGACCAGCCTCAGTCTTGCCAAATTGACCGTGTTCATGACAGCGATGATACAACGAAATGCAAACCAGCGGGTGACCAAGGGGCTCCCGAAACGGCGCTTGGAGCAGTTGGGCTCCAATCGATTGCCGAAAACCAGGCATGGCCAGACCTCTCCGTTTCGTGCCCGCAAATGCCCTCGTCGAGGTGACTACCCGCACTATCCAGGGCAGGCTACTCCTCAGACCCTCACCCGAGCTGACCGACATCATCCGCGGCATCATCGGCAAAGCCCAGGATCTCTACGAGATGACC
>PMLB01000448.1 GCA_003158735.1 Myxococcales bacterium
GTTCGACATGAACGACTTCCTCGAGCAGATCTCCGTGCTCAAGAAGATGGGGCCGCTCGCCGACCTGGTGGACAAGATCCCCGGCGTCGCCGACGCCAACCTGCAAGTGGACGACCGCGAGCTGGTGCGCATCGGCTCGATGATTTCGTCGATGACCGAGGACGAGCGCCGCCACCCCGAGCGTTTCATCGTCACCAGCTGGGAAGAAGTCATCGAGAGCGGCAAGCGCAAGAAGAAACGCAGCGCCTTTTACGACATCGGCCGCCTGGCCCGCGTGGGACGCGGCTGCGGACGCAAGGAATCCGAGGTCGCGGATCTGCTCAATCGTTTCGCCATGATGAGGCAGCTCATGATGCAGCTGGGGGCCTCGACCGGGCTGCTGGGCAAGATCCCGGGATTCAAGGGCATCGCCCAGGCCAAGAAGCTACTCGGCGGTGTGGACATGGATCAACTGGCCGCCATGATGAGCACACCCTCGCCCGAACGCGGCCACTTCCAGGCGCCCCAGCGCAACCAAGACCGGTCCAAGGACAAGCGCAAACGCAAGGACGCGCGCAAGGCGCGCAAGAAGGCCCGCCGCCGCAAGTAGCCCGTGTCGCTCAGAACTGCGGAGAGGCGACGATGAGATCGAGCGTGGCCGTCTCGCTGCGCACCTGCCAGGTGCCGCAAGCGGCGGGCAGCAAAGCGGTCTGCAGGGGCACGAGAGGGAGTTCGCCTCCATCAGTCGCAAGAACGCCGTGCCCGTCGATGCAGGTGACCACCGCGCAGGCGTCCCGTGAGATACGGCGCAACGTCGCCCCCGCAGAAACACGGAATTGCTCCACGGCAAAGTAGGGACAGGTGACTAGCGAGCGCGACTCGATCCCGCCTGTGGGATCGGTGCGCCACGCCGGCCGTAGCGGGCCGAAATCAGTGCGGGAGAAATCGATGGTCGCGAGTGACTCGGCCACGTGCAGCGGCCTTGGCTTTCCATCCAGGCCCATTCGGTCCCAATCGTACACGCGGAAGGTAATGTCTGAGGTCTGCTGAATCTCGTAGAGCAAGCAACCCTCGCCCAAGGCGTGTACCGTGCGCGCTTCGATGAAGAAGACATCCCCTGCCCTGCCTTCGAAGCGATTGAGTCTCGCGGCCAGCGTGTGGTCTGCCAACGCGCGTTCGAAAGCATCCCGATTCACGCCCGGACGCGTGCCCTGGAACAGGACCCCGCCGTCCGCGAGGATCACCCAGCACTCGGTCTTGCCACGGTGGCCCGCGCCCAAGATCGCCGCCGTGGAGTCGTCCGGATGAACCTGAACGCTCAGGTGATCGGCAGCATCGATCATTTTGACCATGAGAGGAAACACCCCCCCGCGAAAGCCCGCGCCCACCAGCGCGGGCCCAGCCTCAACGACCAACTGGCGCAGGGTGCGGCCGGCCAGCGGGCCCTGCGAGACCACACTCATGCCGCGCTCATGATCCGCCAGGTCCCAAGATTCGCCAATCGGCCCCGGCGGAAGGTCCTGGCGCCATTGCTGCAGACGTCGCCCGCCCCACACCAGGGTTTGGTACGCCGGTCGAAATGTGAGAGGTGCTCGAAAATCCACTGCCAAGACTGCTTCTAGCCTAAGTTCCCAAGATAAACGACAGGGCCAGCGCGATCGCCCCGACCAACAGCACGGCCGCAATCACCATCAAGGCCAGCGGGGCATGCCACGACGAGCGCCGCCCCCGAGCGACAAGTCCGGCCTGCGACAATGCAACCGGACCGGGTGGTGCCACCTCGCTCAGGGTGTGAGTGTCGAGCAATGCCGCCTGGCCGGCTGGGCGCGCCAGGTCGACAGATGCCGTAGACTCGACGCCCGGGCTGGGCTGGGCCGTTTGGTAGCCCAACGCCTCGACTTCCTGCAGCTGCCGTAAGTAGCGATCTTCCGGATCTTCCAGCCGGAAGGTGGTTTGGCCCAAGCGCAGCACATCATCGTCAGACAGACGCCGTTCGCCTGCCAGGCGTTCGCCCATGAGTAGGACCCCGTTCTTCGAGTCGAGGTCGCGCACAAACACCCCGTCCCAACGACGTTCGAACTCCGCGTGCTCACGCGAAATGTCGTCGTCGGGCACGACCAGGTTGCACCCGGCTCCCCGTCCCACCCGGTAACGGCAGCCCATAACCTCAAGACGCAATTCGCGCCCCTGCCCAGGACCGTCCCTCACCACGAGATAGGCCACTTCGGCCGGCCGGGACGTCCCGAAGAGATCACTCACCAGACGGCGCGCCAGGGTGGCTGTCGATTCAAGCTCGACCCTCTGCCCGTCGGCGGCCTGGTCGGGCAGGCCCTCGCCCTCGAAAACCATCTCGACGCTCGCCAGGCGCAAAACGTCGCCCGCCGAGAATGCTTGTGCCACAAACGGCGTCAGCCGGCGGCCATTAACAAACGTGCCGTTGGCACTGCCCAGATCGGCCACCAGCCAACCCTTTTCACCCCGAGAGAGACGCGCGTGCTGCTCGGAAACGGAAAGAAAGGGCAACTCGATGTCCAGACCCCGTCGGCGGCCAATCACGAGATCGCCCTGGTGTGGCTCGATCTCCACCACCCGCTCGAGCGAGGCTGACGCTGAAGGCCCGCTGACGGCCCGAATGCGGAAACGAAGCGACAGGATCTTCACGGCGTGCGGGCCGACCTGGCTGGATCAGGGATTGCCGGCACCGCCCTCACCGGACGGGGTCGGAGAACCGCCGGCAGTCGGCTGGGGCGAAAGCGGGTTGTGCACCGCCGACGGCGCGGTCGCAGCCGGCGCGGGCACCGGCACTGGCCCAGGGTCGATGCCATGCTGCTTAAGCGCCGCCAAATAGTGATCCCTCTCGGCGATGGCCGTAAGCAACTTGGCACGCATCACGTCGTTGTTCTGCTTGAGACGACCAATCTCGGACAGGTCGCGCTGGCGGGTCGAATCGGTCTTGGAGGCCCGAGCCAGGGCTTTGATGAACTCGGCCTGGGGAATCTCGGCGAACGGTGTGGCCCGGTACTGGCCGGTGTCGACCTTTTCCAGGTAGCCCTCAGCCGCCAGGCCGAGCAGTGAGCGTGACACCAGCGCCTCGCCGGCGCCGATGGCCAATGCAATGTCGACGGGCGCGAAGACTTGGCCGGACTGGGCCAGTCTCTTCAACTCGTCGTAGAGTTCCTGCCGACCCAGCTTGCTGCCGGAGTCGCTGCCGCTGCTGAAGCTGGTGCGGATGCCCGCCGAGTGGCTGCGCTTGAGACTCATGGTCACCCCCTCTATGAGTGGGGACCCTTATACCCCAATTCCCACCGCAGCGTGAGCCCGTCGCTTGCACCGGTGCTGGTCAGCGGCCTTTGCGGCGCCGGCGCGCGCGTTGGTTCGATCCGGGTTCCGCCTTGGCTGGGACCGGCATGGGAATTTCCCACAATCGCGCAGCGGCAGGGTCAGCTCGGTAGCGCTTGACCAGGTAGACCAGCAGGCCAACACCCGCCATCACCGAGACCAGTCCGATGAACTGCGAGGTCGACAGAGTTCCGACGCTGCCTCGGTCGTCGTCACCGCGATAGATCTCGATGATGGGGCGCAGGATGCCGTAGCCCATCACCCAGCCCAGGAACACCTCGCCGGAAAATCTGCGCACGCGACGCAAGTACATGACCAGAGCAAAAACCGCGAGACTGGCCAGAGTCTCGTAGATTTGCGTGGGATGGACAGGCAGCGACCACGCCGAGTCCGGGGCCAGCGCGTGCATGTTGTACACATGATCCTTCCAGGCAGGAGCGTCCTTGGGGAAACGGATGGCCCAGACCACGTGCGACACCTTGCCGTAGTCGCAGCCGAAGAGCAGGCAGCCCACGCGCGTGATGGCCGTGCCCAGCACCACCGACGGCGCGGAGGCATCAGCCCAGCGCAGAAGCGCGATCTTGCGCCGGTGGCAGCCATACCAGCTGGCCAGGAAACCGCCCAGCATTCCGCCGTACGCCACCAACCCACCCTTGTTGAGCATGACGATGTCGACGGGATTGGAAAACTCCTGGAACTGCGTGATGACATAGAGCAGGCGCGCGCCCACGATCGACCAGACCGCGGTCCACATGTAGATGGCGCCGGCATCCTCGCTGCCGATGCCGTCGTTGCGGGCCAGACGCATGGCCAAGAACCAGCCCACCACCAGGCCGGTAGTCAACATCACGCCGTAGGAATAGATAGGCACCGGTAGCCAGGACGTGCCGAACACCCCGGCCGAGGGAACCCAGGTTCCGCCCCGCAGTCCCATAAGTGCCCACGCGCCGGCCACCATGAGCAAAGGGGTGGATGACGCCGGCGCCTTGGGGTTGCGGCGACGCTGCACTTGATTGCGCACGAACGACGCAACCGCCAAGACCAGGGCCGCGACAAAAAGCACCTTCGAGGGAAGCTGCACGAGGATCGGATGCATGACTGACCATACCCCGATGTCGCGCGACAGTCGACACACGGGAATGGGTCAGTCTGCCAACGCAGAGGCCGGGAACGGAATGGAGATCGGGGCAAGAGGCTAGAGCGCGATCGTGAATTCCCCGCCCTGGCCGTTGAAAATGAAGACACAGCTACGCAGCAGGTCACGTCCCAGCAGCCCTATGATTCCCTGATCAAGAAGGTTAGCGCCTAACACAAAAATGTTGCCGATGGTCGGCAGCTTTGTGCCCGGGAAAACCAAACCACATGGATATACCTGCTGCGTTTCTCCTCCGCTGGGAGTCCTCACTTGGCAATCCCCTATCGAAGGAATTCCAAGTTCCTGCAGCACAGTGCGCTCGATTGATGTCATCGAAGCACCGGTATCGATCAAGAGTCTTCCCGGTTTCGGAGGAGGGATAGAACCTCCGGCCTGCACCAGAGCTTGTGCTCTTCTTGTGTCCAGCATCACAGCACATTGAAGCACCGGTCCTTGCACTTGGAGTATTCCAGGCTCCAGGGCTAGACCTGTCTTTGGATTGACGCCGATCGAAATCGAGGTGTGGACCGGCATACCACCGGCTCAAAGTCGAGCGTGGATCAGGCCGTGATAAAGCGCAGGAGCGCTCTCAACTTTCGGCTGTTTGGAGATGTGACCGATATACACCGAATCAGCTCCAAACCTCTCGACAGCAATGCTGTATGCGGCGTCCATGCTGTCGAAGACACCGATCAACTCGCGATCATGAATCAGGGCGAACTTTCCCTCATGCTGCGGAAGAAGGCCGTCGCGCAGTTTCAAGAATGCAGCCGAATCGGAAATCGGCCTCTGATCTGTTCGTTCATCGGACACAATTCAAAGTCTACACCCACGACACAATCTCTGCCAGACACCCGGCGATGCCCCGGTCGGACGCACACTCTGGTTGGATCGTGCTCGCGTCACATCTCAAACCAACCTCCAACCCGACAGACACCACTCGGTCCCGCGTTGGCCCAAGAATATCGTGGCCGTGGCCGACGGTGAGCGACTCGATCGTGGAAAGGCCCCGCTTTTCGGGACCGTCCGCCTCTTGGGCTCGCATGCCGCAAGACTACAGCGCGGCCATCTGCCGCACGACCTCCTGTGTGCGAACGCTTACCGTGGTGACGCGCATGAGCAGATCGATCACTTTCTCCTTGTGGTCCGCCAAGCGGTAGGTGTTGAACTTCTCGCGAATCGTGGGGTCCTTCGGCTTCCGCTCTTGGTACTGGTCCAGAATCCACTCGAGCGCTGAACGGTTGCCGAGCCTGTACTCCCATGCCTCGGCGGGCACGCCGGTCAGGGTGGTCGCCCCATCAACAAGGATGCACCCGTGCTCCTTGTCAGCCTTGAGCAGCGCCTTTGGTGCTGGCGTCTCTCCCTCCTTGGCAGCCGTCTCGACACGTTTCAGCTTGTAGGGCGTGACCTCTTCGTAGCCGATGTGAAGCTCCATCAGTTCCTTGCCCCAGTCGGCCCATTGCCAGAAGTCCGGGTACAACGGGATGCGTGGAAACTCGCGCTTCAGGTTGAGGGCGTACTTCTCGCGATAGACCGGGTTGTGCAACACGCTGTAAGCGTAGTGGGAAATCGCCTGCTTGGTGATCGGCCGTTTGGCCTTCGCGCGGCCGGGTTGGTAGTGCTTGCGGAATTGCTCGAGGGCCCATTCGGTGACGTTGTCAACGGGATCTTCGCTGTCTCCTCGCTTCTGCAGCGGCATTGTCACGCTTCCCGCCGCAGCACCGACGAGATGCATGTCGGGGCATTTTGAGGTAGCGAGTGCCATGAAAGGCTTCTGCGACGTCGGGTCGGTAAAGATGAGCGCCTGGTTCGTCCAGAGACCATCCTCTCCAAAGAAGTCAGGCATCAGGTTGGGCATCTCGTTGAGCTGGGGACTGAAGTAGAGGTAGCGCTGGCAAAATGGGCGATACATTGCCCGGACAATGCGGCTCCCTCTGTGCCGTCGAAGGCGTACCGTGTGCCTCGCTCCAAATCGCGCTTGACGGCGCGAGTCCATTTGATCTTGGTATCGACCAACCCGCCGATTTTGCCCCTGTTCCCAACCCCGGCGAGACGCTGGACATCGGCGTTGTAGGTGTTGATGAGCGTGCGGACCTTCGCCGTCACCTCGTGCTCAGTTTCGCCATACACCCAGTCATCGCGATTCGTGACGACGCCGAACGAGTACATCTTGAATATCGCTTTCTCCTGTGATGGTTTCTTGGACAGCTTCGCCGCCCTCGTCGCGAGCGGAACGAGGTCATCCCAGTCGTTCTGCGTAAGGTTGATCCAATGGCCATTTCTGTCGGGCCGAATCTCCTCAAGCCCAGCATCTTCGAGTTTGGTGTTTGCCAGAAAGGAAAGCTTCTCATCGGCAGTCTCAAGTTCCGGTCGGCGTGAGTAGAAGATTCGGCACCCTGCCGCTTGGTGCCGCTTGACCAGGAAGCTGATCGCGACGCCAGTTTGAATGCCGAAGACGTTGTGCTTTGTGCCGGAGAGTTTCGGATTTTCGCGCACATCGCCCCCAAGGTCGACGATGCGGACCTCGTTGAACTCGCGCGCGATCACGTCGCGAAAGCCATCGAAGGTACGGCTGTCGATGAAGCTGCGATTGGTAATGAACGCGACGACTCCGTCTTGGTCGACCCGGTCGCTCGCCCAGCGGAAGAACCGAGCGTACATATCGTAGAGCTTGGTCTTCTGCGCGGTGCTCGCCGCGATGTACGTGTCCTTGATCCGCTTGTCGATGTCCGGATATTCGCGGTTCTTGTTGTTCTCGTTCTCGTTGAGCTGGTTGGCGTTGTAGGGCGGATTCCCGATGACCACGCTGATCTTGCGTCGATTCTGGCGCTTGATGCGGGCGACGTTCTCCTCGCTCATGGAACCGAACAACTCCTCCTGGTGGCCCTTGTACTTGCGGAGTCCGGCGACGTTGTCCAGCGTGTCGACGAAACACAGGTTCGGGAATTCCGCGTATTCCCCCATGATCGCGGCGTAGGTCGCCTCGATGTTCAGGTTGGCCACGTAGTACGGCAGGATCGCCACTTCGTTGGCGTGCAGCTCCTCCTGGTACTTCTGCTTGAGCTTGGCAGGCTGGCCGCGAAAGTGCTCCAGTAGCTCGCAGATGAACGTGCCGGTGCCGGTCGCCGGATCAAGGATTTGAACGTCGCGATCGACGAGATTCCGGCCGAAATGTTTCTCGCACAGCCAGTCGGCACCGTCGATCATGAAGCGCACGATCTCATTCGGCGTGTAGACCACCCCGAGGCGGTCAGCGGCCTTGGGGTTGTAGACCTTGTAAAAGTTCTCGTAGATGACCTTGAGGAAGTTCTGCTTCTCGTGGTGGCTGCCGATCTGGGCCGCGGCCGACCGGATGGCGGCGTAGTAAGAGTCTAGCCCGCGCAAGGTCTGCTTCTTGACGTTGCCGGTGAAGAACGA